>NZ_JBUYEN020000002.1:0-413183 GCF_055229415.2 Bradyrhizobium sp. Leo114
CCGACAACCGCCGAAAAGCCTTCTTGAACTTCCCCATACGACTCCCTCCGCCTTGTGGGAGCCGCTCTCAGAATCCATCCTGCAAAACAACGCAATAGAGGCCGCAAATCCATATGCGATTCCCCTGCCGCAGGCGGAGAGAGACGATCAGCGCGCATCCTCCAAAATCATGTCCGACGCCTTTTCCGCGATCATGATCGTCGGCGCGTTGGTGTTGCCTGACATCAGGTCGGGCATGATCGAAGCATCGACCACGCGCAAACCTTCGATGCCGCGCACCTTGAGCCGTTGGTCGACGACGGCCAGCGCGTCGTTGCCCATGCGGCAGGTCGAGGTCGGGTGATAGACCGTTGAGCCGGTGCGGCGGCAGAAATCGAGCAGGTCCTCATCGCTGATCGTCTTCGGACCCGGCTCGATCTCTTCCGCGCAATAGGTCTTCAGCGCCGGCGCTGCGAGGATCTTGCGCAGGATGCGGAGGCCGTCGATGAAGGCGCGACGGTCGGTTTCGGTCGACAGATAATTGATGCGGATTTCCGGCGGCACGGAAGCGTCCGCACTCTTGATGCGGAGCGAGCCGCGGCTTTCGGGGCGGAGCTGACAGACGGAGGCGGTGAAGCCTGAAAACATGTGCAGGTTCTCGCCCATCTTGTCGGTCGAGAACGGGATGAAGTGGATCTGGATGTCCGGCGTCGCCAGTCGCGGATCGGTCTTGAAGAATGCGCCCGAAGTGCCGGCGGCGATCGTCAGCGGGCCGCGCCGCAAGGCCGCATAATGCGCGCCCGCCCAAAGGCGTCGCAGCGGATGGTTGACGACGTCGTTGAGCGTGACGCGTTGCAGGCAGCGCGTGATCAGCCGCACCTGCAGATGATCCTGCAGATCATTGCCGACGCCCGCCTGGTCGAGCACGACCTCGATGCCGTGCTTCTTCAAGAGCGCCGCCGGACCGACGCCGGAGAGCTGCAGCAGTTGCGGTGAGTTGTAGGCGCCGCCGGCGACCAGGATCTCGCGCCGCGCACGCGCCGTGCGGACCCGCCCCTCCTGCTTGAATTCGACCGCACGAGCACGGCGGCCTTCGAAGACGATGCGCTGCGCCAGCGCCGAGGTCTCGACATGCAGATTGCCGCGCTTCATCGCCGGGCGCAGATAGGAGAACGCGCTGCTGGCGCGGCGCCCGCGCCGCGTCGTGGTCTGGAAGAAGCCGGCGCCTTCCTGCGTCGCGCCATTGAAATCGGGATTGGTGGGAATGCCGACCTCGGCCGCCGCCTTCACGAAGGCTTCCGACAGCGGATCGTGATGCCGCCAGTCCGAGACCGGCAGCGGACCGCCGGCGCCGTGATACTTATTCGCGCCGCGCTGCTGGTCTTCCGCCCGCTTGAAATAAGGCAGCACGTCGTCATAGCCCCAACCGGCATTGCCGTGCTGACGCCAGCGGTCGTAATCCTCGTGCTGGCCGCGCACATAGAGCAGACCATTGATCGAGCTCGAACCGCCCAGCACTTTTCCGCGGGGCTGAAACACCTGGCGCCCGTGGAGTTCCGGCTCGGGCTCGGTCTGGTACATCCAGTTGACGGTTTTTTCCTTGAACAGCTTGCCGTAGCCGAGCGGCACATGGATCCAGATGTTGGTGTCCCTGGGTCCCGCTTCGAGCAGCAGCACCGAATTCTTGCCGTCGGCGCTCAAGCGATTGGCGAGCACGCAACCGGCGGAACCGGCGCCGACGATGACGTAATCAAATTCCAAGCTGTCATTGTTATTGTTCATTTTGTTTCCCCCAGGGTTTTTATTTTCTGTGGTCGTACAGACAAAGCTACAATTTGAAAAGACTTATGGCCATGCGCCTTCGCCTGAGGGCCCTGACTGCCGCGCTCAGTTGGCGGCTCCGCCGGCGCCGCGCTCAATCGCGGTCAAGCGCATTTGTATCGATTTGTTAGCGATGCACGCGCACGCGGTTATCACAACGTCTTGTTGCAATGTCCGCCCGGTCCATAATTCATAGTTTGTCAAAGCTTTGCAGCGAGGTTCCGCAATCGGCGCCCGCCTTGGGGCCAGGCCTGCAGGGCGAGGGATGCGGACGTATCTGAGCTCATATCTCTCAAAACTGTTCGCCGGCGATCTCGCCGCGTTCGGCGGACCGGCAACCGACGAGACCGGCGCCGGCTATATCCGCTCCGAGCAGATGTCGCTTGTGCTCGGCCATGCCGTCGGCTTCATGCTGGCCAACATCTGCAATGCGATCATACTTGCGATCGCGCTCTGGCACTCGGCGGACTGGCTTCGTGCCAGCATCTGGACCGCGGCCGTGGCCGGCGGCGCAGCATGGCTCGGATGGCAGTCACGCGCGTCGCGACGGATCGCGAAGCCGCAATTCGTCTCTCGACGCACCATGCATCGATTGGTGCTAAATGCAGTCGTACTAGGGTCCGCGTGGGCGATCGTTCCGGTGGCGTTCTTTGCCAACGCCTCGAATGGCGGTCAACTGGTGATCACCTGTCTTTGCGCCGGAATGCTTGCGGGCGGTGCGCTCGCCTTCGCCACCATCCCGATCGCCACCATCGCCTTCACCACGCCGATCTTCATCGGCTCCGCGATCTGCCTGTACAGGATTGGCGATTTTGTCTACCTGCTGGTTGCAATCCTGCTCGCAATCTATGGCTTCGTCCTGCTCCGCGCCGTGTTCGTCAATTCCTTCGAATTCACACGGCGCATCATCACCCAGCTTGAGGCGGAGCGGACCGTGCGGCGGGATCTGCTGACGGGGCTGCCGAACCGAATTGCCTTCAACGAAAACCTGGAAGCCGCGCTTGACCGGCTGGCACGCACCGGCGAGGAGTTTGCCGTCCTGCTGCTCGATCTCGACCGCTTCAAGGAAGTGAACGACAAGTTCGGCCATCCCGCCGGCGACGAGTTTCTGATCCAGGCGGCTGCGCGATTGCAGCGCTGCACCCGCGCCACCGAACACGTCGCGCGCATCGGTGGCGACGAGTTCGCGCTGATCATGGCCAATCTGACCAGGCCGAAAGAGGCCTTCGAGATCGCCGAGTGTTTCGTTGCCTCCTTCGACGATCCGTTGGTGATCGATGGACGCGAAGCGTTCGGGGCAACCAGCGTCGGCATCGTGCTGGCGCCGCGCGACGGCAACACGCCCCACGACCTCATGAAACACGTCGACATCGCGCTGTATCGCGCCAAGAAGGCGGGACCCGGCACGATCTGTTTCTTCGAACCCGGCGACGACAAGTCGGCGCGCGATCGCCTGGCATTGCGGCGGGATCTGGAAGGGGCAATCGAGCGCAACGAGTTATTCCTGGTCTATCAGCCGTTCATCGAGATCGGCGAAAACCGCATCACCGGGTTCGAAGCGCTGCTGCGCTGGCAGCATCCCGAGCGTGGGCTGGTGTCGCCTGGTGACTTCATCCCGATCGCGGAAGAGACCGGGCTGATTCACCAGATCGGCGAATGGGTGGTCCACCGCGCCTGCCTGGCGCTTGCGGAATGGCCCGACGACATCCGCGTGGCCGTGAACTTCTCCGCGGTGCAGTTCAACAATGCCGGCATCCTGCAGACGATCGTGCAGGCGCTTGCGCGAGCCGGCGTGCGCCCCGAACGGCTCGAGATCGAGATCACGGAATCGATGCTGATCGCAAAGTATGGATCAGCCTTGTCGATCCTGAACTCGCTGTTGGATTTGGGGGTGAGGGTTGCGCTCGACGATTTCGGCACCGGCTTCTCGTCGCTGACATACTTGCGCAAACTGCCCTTTAGCCGCATCAAGATCGATCAATCCTTCATCCGCGACATGCTGGTGCAGCCCGACTGCGCTGCGATCGTCAAGTCCGTGATCGGGCTTGCGCAGGAGCTGCGCATCGGCGTGGTGGCGGAAGGCGTGGAAACGGCGGACCAGCTCGAATATCTGCGCCAGACCAATTGCGACGAGGCCCAGGGCTATTTCATTGGCCGCCCGGTTCCGGCCGAACAGATCCCTGCTCTGCTCGACCAGAAGCAGCGTTCGATCCACGCGGCCTAGACTGGACGCCGAACCGTTCCGACTTGCTACTGCAATGGCGCATCGCCCTGCTCCGTCTTCAAGCGGTCAGACTTTTTGCGACTGCGAAATGGTATCCGAAAATACCAGCACCACTCGCGGCGAACACGCTGCGAAGCACGTCGTCGCGTCGCGGAACTCGAGAATAGGAAAAATCGATTTTCGATTGACGGCAGTGGTCGGGCCCGTCAATCTCCGCCGCCATGAACGGCATCGAGTTGAGTTTTCGTGAGGGATTTGGCGACGAGCGGCCGCGAAGCCTCACGTCTGCGGTGCAGGAGCGGCTGCGCGCGGACATCCTTTCGACCCGGCTCTTGCCCGGGCAGAAGCTCCACATCGCGGGGCTGGCCAAACAGTTTTCCGTCAGCCTCGCCGCGGTGCGCGAGGCACTGTCGCGACTGGTGGCGGACGGGTTGGTGCAGGCCTCCGACCAGCGCGGCTTTCGCGTCAGCCCCGTCTCGCTCGCCGATCTCGCCGACGTCACGCAGACGCGGATCGACATCGAAGGATTGGCGCTGCGGCGTTCGATCGAACGCGGCGACGCAGCCTGGCTCGCCGCCGTCGAGGCCGCCTGGGAGGCGCTCAAGGCGGTGCCTTACCGCTATCCCGATCAGCCGGGCGTGCATTACGAGGAATGGGTGGTGCGCCACCGCGTCTTTCATCGCGCGCTCGTCAATGCCTGCGGCTCGCGATGGCTGCTCGGCTTTCGCGACGAACTGCACGAGCAGAGCGAGCGCTATCGCCGGCTGTCGATCCGACGCGAGGTCGGCAAGCCGCGTGATGTCGAAGCCGAGCATGCCGCGATCGTCGAAGCCGTACGCAGGCGCGATGCGGATGCCGCCGTCATCGCGCTGTCCAAGCACTTCACGATCACCATGGAATTCGTCGAGTTCGCCGCGCCCCGGATCTCGGAGGTGAACGGCACGAACTGAAGGCCGGGAGCAGTTCCCGGAAACAAACAGCCATCCTGGAGGAAACAGAACTATGCCCATGTCCCGCCGCCATGCCCTGGCGTCGCTCGTCGCCGTCACCGTGCTCGCAGCGCCCATCGCCGTCTCCGCGGCCGAGACGATTCGCGTCGGGCTGCCGACCAAGACCTATTGGCCGACGACGATCGCCGAGACCGCCGTGCGGCAGAAGCTGTTCGAAAAGGAAGGCATCAACGCCGAGCTGACCATCTACCGCGGCGGCGCCGAGACCTTCGAGGCGATGGCGGCAGGTGCTGCCGACATCATTCTCGACCCTCCGTCCCTGGTGTCGGCCGGGCGCAAGAAGGGCGTGATGTCGAAGCTCGTCGCCAATGCCGCGATGGGCAGCTTCGGCTGGCAACTGATGGTGCCGGTCAAGTCGACGCTCGAGGTGAAGGATCTGAGCGGCAAGAAGGTGGCGATCACCTCGGCCGGCTCCGGCTCCGACCTGCTCGCGCTGTGGACGGCGCAGGACAAGAAGCTCGAATTCACCCGCGTGCCGGTCGGCGGTGGCGGCCTGGTACCGAACCTGCTCGCGGGCAATGTCGATGCCGCCGTGGTCTATTCGCCGCTCAGCTTCCAGATTGCGAAGTCGGGCGAGGCCCGCACCATCCTCGACTACGCCAAGGAAGTGCCGCCGAATCTGAGCGCCGGCTGGATCGTGCTCGACAAATATGCCGATGCCAAGCCCGAGGTGGTGCAGAAGGCCGTCAACGCGCTCTACGGCGCGCTGCAATTCATGCGCGCCAACCGCGACACAACGGTGAAGCTGATCGCCGAGCTTTACGAGATGCCGGCCGAGATCGCCGCGCTGGAATATGAGAACACGATTCTGAAGCTGGAGACCGACGGCAACATGGGTGCCGCGAACGTGCCCGCCGCCGTGCAGCTTTCGCTTGATCTCGCCAAGCTCGGCGGGCTCAAGGATATCGTGCCGGTGGAGGAGATCATCTCCACCAAGTTCAAGCCGGTCCCGACGAAGTTCTGAGATGCAGGGCGCGCTTGCCATAAAACTGGCGCGGATCGCGATCGTGGTCGCGATCTTTGCGCTGTGGGAACTGCTGTCGCGCACCGGCATCGTCAATCCGCGGCTGCTGCCGTCGGCGTCCGACACGCTCGTGACGCTCGGCGATCTCCTGCAGCGCGCCGCCGTGCGCAAGGATCTGATGGTGACGGCGACCGAAGTGCTGACCGCATTCGCGCTCGCGGTCCCCTCAGGCGCACTGATCGGGTTCCTGATCGCGGAAAACCGCTACTTTGCGGAAGTGGCAAAGCCGCTCTTGTTCTTCGCCTTCAGCATCCCGAAATCGATCTTCCTGCCGATGTTCATCCTGGTGTTCGGCGTCGGCTTCTCGCAGAAGGTCGGGTTCGGCTTCTTCTCGACCATCTTCATCGTGATCATGTCGACCACGACGGCTGTGGAGTCGGTGAAGGTGGAGCATTTGACGGTCGCCCGCTCCTACGGCGCGACGCGCGCGCAGACCGCATTCCGCGTCTACCTTCCGAGCATGCTGCCAGTGCTGCTGGAGGCGTTGCGGATTTCCATGATCTTCAACCTCACCGGCGTGATCCTCGCCGAGATGTATGCCTCGCGCGATGGCATCGGCCACCAGATCGCGACCTGGGGCGAGAACTTCCAGATGAAGCAATTGCTGGCAGGCGTGGTGATGGTCGCGGCGATCGCGATGACCTTCAACGAACTGATCAGATGGGTGGAAACGCGATGCAGTCATTGGCGAACGTGACACAGCTCAAGCCTCCGCCCCGCGCCGGCGCGATCGAGGTCAAGAATGTCGGCCAGGTCTTCAAGACCTCAACGCAGGACGTGGTCGCGCTCGACAACGTTTCGCTCGAGATCAAGCCGGGCCGCTTCGTCGTGCTGGTCGGCCCGAGCGGCTGCGGCAAGTCGACGCTTCTGATGATGATGGCCGGTCTGCGCCAGCAGACCATGGGCAGCATCACCATCAATGGCGCGCCGATCCCCAAGCCGGACCCGGACCGTGTCGGCGTGGTGTTCCAGGAAGCGAGCCTGTTCCCCTGGCTCACCGCGGAAGAGAATGTCGAGTTTCCGCTGGCGCTGCGCGGCGTGGCGAAAGCGGAGCGTCGCGCCAAGGCGCAGGAGGCTCTGAAGCTGGTCGGGCTCGACGGTTTCGGCAAGCGCCATCCGCACGAATTGTCCGGCGGCATGAAGCAGCGCGTCTCGATCGCGCGCGGCCTGGTGCAGGATCCGCCGGTGCTGCTGATGGACGAGCCGTTCGCCGCGCTCGACGAGCAGACCCGCATGACCATGGGCGACGAGCTGCTGCGCATCTGGTCGGCGACCGGCAAGACCGTGGTGTTCGTCACCCACAGCCTGACCGAAGCGGTCTACCTCGCCGACGAAGTGATCGTGATGTCGGCTCGGCCCGGCCGCATCGTCGACCATCTGCAGGTGCCGCTGCCGCGGCCGCGCACCTATGAGATGCTGAGCGGCGATGCCTTCGGCACGCTGCGCGACCGCATCTGGCGGCACATCCGCAAATCGGCGTGAGGCTTGCGATGAGCGCGAAGACGCTGCGGCATCTGATCGTGATCGGCCTGATCGCGCTGTGGGAAATCCTGCCGCGCACCGGTCTTATTCCGGAACTGTTCCTGCCGTCGCTGTCCTCGACGCTCAGGGCCGGATGGAACGAGGCGCCGGAATATGGCCACGCGCTGGCGGTGACACTCTATGAGGTCGCGATCTCGATGGCGTTCGCCTGCGGCGGCGGCATCCTGCTCGGCGCCATCGTCGGCAGCCTGCCGCGGCCACGCGTACTGATCATGCCGATGGTCTCGAGCCTCTATGCGGTGCCGCTCGTGATCCTCTATCCCGTGTTCACGGTGTGGCTCGGCATCGGCACGGAATCCAAGATCGCCTTCGCCTCGATCTACGGTTTCCTGCCGACGATGCTCGCAACCGCAGCCGGCATCCAAACCATCGACCCGCAGCTCATACTTGCCGCGCGCAGCATGGGCGCAACGATGAGTCAGCGCCTCGTCCGTGTCATCATTCCCGCCGCGATCCCGACCGTACTGTCGGGCCTGCGCGTCGGCGGCGCGCTCGTCATCGTCGGCGTGGTGGTGTCGGAGATGCTGATCTCGTCCGCCGGCATCGGCTACCTGATTTCGCGCTACCGCACCATCCTGGACAGCCCGCATGTGTTCGCCGGCGTGCTGCTGGTGCTGTTCATGGCGATGGCTTTCAATGCCTTGATCAAGTGGATCGAGCGCAAGGCTGCGATCTGGCAGACCGGCACCCGCGCCGGCCACAGCGCTGCCGACGACGTCGGGTCCGGCGCCGTGCAGCCGGCGACGTAAAGGATGCCAGCGTGTTCGACCTGACATTGAGTTTCGACAATGGCCCCGAGCCGGAGGTCACGCCGCGCGTACTCGACATCCTGCGCGAGCGCGACATCAAGACGACGTTCTTCGTGATCGGCGAGAAGCTCCGCGATCCCGCGCGGCGCAAGCTTGCGGCCCGCGCTCATGACGACGGCCACTGGATCGGCAACCACACCTTCACTCACAGCATTCCGCTCGGCCAGCAGGCGGATGCGGATACGGCGGCGAACGAGATCGGCCGCACGCAGGCGGCGATCGGTGACCTCGCCCATCCGCAGCGCTGGTTCCGGCCGTTTGGCGGCGGCGGCAATCTCGACGACCGGCTGCTGAAACCATCCGTCGTCGATTACCTCAAACGCAACAAACATAGCTGCGTGCTCTGGAACGCGATCCCGCGCGACTGGGAGGATCCGGACGGCTGGGTCGGCCGCGCGCTCGATCAATGCGGTTCGCAGCCCTGGACGCTGATGGTGTTGCACGATCTGCCGACCGGCGCGATGGACCATCTCGAGGATTTCCTCGATCGCGCCGCCGCCCACGGCGCCGGCTTCCGCCAGGAATTCCCGCCCGACTGCGTCCCGATCCGCGCGGGCGAGATCGTGCTGCCTATCGACGCCTACGTTTCCTCCATCGAAGAAAGTGTCAAATCATGAAGATCGCAAGTTTCAAGGCGGCCAATGTCGCAAGCTATGGCATCGTCACCGATTCCGGCGTGATCGACGCCGGCAAACGGCTGAAGGATTTTCCCACGCTGAAGGCGCTGCTTGCGGAGGGCTCGCTCGACGAGTTGAGGAAGCTGCAGGGCGAACGCGCCGACTACGCGCTCAGGGATGTCGAGCTGCTGCCGACCGTGCCCGATCCCGACAAGATCCTTTGCATCGGCGTCAACTACGCCACGCATCTTGCCGAGAGCGGCCATCCGACGCCGCCGCATCCGATGATCTTCACCCGCTTCGCCAACAGCCAGGTCGGCGCCGGCCAGCCGATGATCCGGCCGCTGGAGTCCGAGCGTTTCGACTATGAAGGCGAGATGGCCGTCATCATCGGCGAGGCCGGCCGGCGGATTTCGCGCGAGGCTGCGCTTTCGCATGTGGCGGGCTATGCCTGCTACAATGACGGCAGCATCCGCGACTGGCAGCGCCACACCTCGCAATTCGCCCCGGGCAAGAACTTCGTCGGCACCGGCGCGTTCGGCCCGTGGATGGTGACGACCGACGAACTCCCCGACATCAGCAAGCAGAGCATCGCCACCCGCCTCAACGGCGTCGAGGTGCAGGCCGCGCCGATCTCGGACCTCGTGTTCGACGTCCCTGCCTTGATCGCCTATTGCTCGACCTTTACCGAGCTTGCACCCGGCGACGTCATCGTCACCGGCACCACCGGCGGCGTCGGTGCCTATCGCAACCCGCCGCTCTGGATGAAGGGTGGCGACGTGGTCGAGGTCGAGATTTCCGGCATCGGCGTGCTGCGCAATCCCGTGCAGGACGAAGCTGCGGCCGCGGCAACTCGCGCGGCGTGACGCGATTCGCTGAACCAAGAACAACAAGGAGACTATCATGAACCTCCCGACGCATCTCTTGCCGACCACCGTCGTCGGCAGCTACCCGCAGCCGGAATGGCTGGTCGATCGCGCCATGCTGTCGAAAGTCGTGCCGCGCACCCGCCTGCACGCGATGTGGCGGTTGCCGGCCGAGCATTTGGAAGAAGCGCAGGACGATGCAACCATCGTCGCCATCAGAGACATGGAGCGCGCCGGCATCGATATCGTGACCGACGGCGAAATCCGCCGCGAAAGCTATTCCAACCGCTTTGCCACCGCGCTCGAAGGCATCGATGACGAGAATCCTGCCATCATCACCGCCCGCACCGGCAGCACACAGACGCCGGTGCCGCGCGTGGTCGGCCCGGTGAAACGCACGCGCGCCGTCGAACTGCATGACATGCAGTTCCTGCGGCAGAACACTGACCGCGCGGCCAAGATCACCCTGCCCGGCCCGTTCACCATGAGCCAGCAGGCCAAGAACGAGTTCTACAAGGACGACGAGGAACTCGCGATGGCGTTCGCCGAAGCCGTCAACGCCGAGGCGCTCGACCTGCAAAAGGCCGGCGCCGACGTGATCCAGCTCGACGAGCCCTGGGTGCGCAACAATCCGGATCTCGCCAAGCGCTACGCCGTGAAGGCGATCAACCGCGCGCTTCAAGGCATCACGGTGCCGACCGTCGTTCATCTCTGCTTCGGCTATGCCGCCGTCGTGCCGGGCTCGAACAAGCCCGCCGGCTATTCCTTCCTCGGCGAGCTCAACGACACCACGGCCGACCAGATCTCGATCGAAGCCGCGCAGCCCAAGCTCGACCTCGGCGTACTTAAGGAGCTGTCGTCGAAGAAAATCATGCTTGGTGTGCTCGACCTCGGCAATCCCGAGATCGAGTCCGTGGAGACGGTCGCCGGACGCATCCGGAGCGGCCTGAAGCAGGTGCCCGCCGAACGGCTGGTGGTCGCGCCCGATTGCGGCATGAAATACATGCCGCGGCACGTCGCGTTCGGAAAGCTGAAGGCGATGTGCGACGCCGCCGCGCTGGTGCGGAAGGAGATCGGCGGTTAAGTCGAGTTGCATCCACGTCGGATGCTGCGCCCCCTCTCCCGCTTGCGGTGGAGGGCCGGGGTGGGGGTATCTCCGCGATTGACTCTGTCCGAATGTGTGGAGAGAGCCCTCACCCGGCGCTCACGCGCCGACCTCTCCCGCAAGCGGGCGAGGTGGAAGGAACTTACGACTGCGACGCTGAGCGCGTGGCTGCGGCCTGCGGCGGGCGGTCGTTGAGCCGGACCACGACGACGATTCGCTTGATTTCGCCGTTGCGGTAGGCCTTCAGGAAATGGTCGTAGTTCTTGATCGAGACGCAGCCGTTGGAATCGCCGTTCGGGCCGAGCATGTAAGGGTGGGCCAGGAGGCCGGCGCGGCCGAACGTATCCGTGCTATCGACCGGGGTCATGCGCAGCGCCGGCACGCCATGGAACAGCTTCTCGCGCGGCTTCATCTCGTAGATGCCGGGCGGCGTCGCACCAGCGTTGCGGGTATTCACGCGGGAGGGGTCGTCCATCAGGCCGCCGAGACCCGAATGCGCCTCGAGCTTGGTGCCGTCAGGCATGTAAACGGTGCGCGCCGTGATGTCATAGACGGCGGTGGTGCTGTCGTAGCCAAGCGTGGTCAGGCTCGGCCCGGTGCCGGGAAGGATTCCGCCATTCGGCTCGAGGGACGCCAGTTGCACCCGTCCTGGCACCCAGTCGGTGATCTTCTGCCAAATGGAGCGTTCCTCCGCCTGCGCCACAGGTGCCGGCGCGGGGGGCAGATCGTTCCTTGCCTGCAGGTTGGCATCGACCGGACGCGACCGCGGGAGCGGAATCGCGGCGACTGCGGGGGGCGGCGCCGGGCTCGGCGGGCTGGCTTGCGCGGGTTCGTCGGTCTGGGTGTCCCGAAGCTGCTCGGTCAGCGAACCCTGGATATGGGCGAATTCCGCGTTGAAATCGTTACGGCTGCCACGAAGCATCGGGCGCGAGGGGTAGTAGATGAAGGCGGAATCGAGCGTTGAGCGCGCCCCGAACCGATCGTTGAAGGAAATCGCCGCGGAAGTGTTCGCCAAGGCCGAACCACGCAGCAAATCCAAGGGGTTAATCTCTGCGATCCAGGCGGCAAGGGCAGACGCCAACGCAAACGAGGCGACAGAAAATGTCGCCTTGCCCATCCATCGAGCACCACCCCGCGGGCGCTCGGCTGCACCTGTCCCAATCCGACCCATCTAACCCCGTTCGGCGCATCGGAGCCTCTGACGGGCTCCAGATAAGGATTCACCGAATTGACTGGACATATCACGGAACAAGACTTGGGCACAATCGAGACCAAATGGCCGGTCACCCCCGAAAAGTGATGACAGAAAGGCCCGCGCAAGTCTCCCTTTAGGGAGCCAGATACCGCAGCAGTTCCGGGTCGTCCCTGACTGCGGCGGCCGGGCCCTGCAGCGCGACGCGGCCGCGGTCGAGGACATAGGCGTAGTCGGCCACCCGCAGCGCAAGGTCGAGATGCTGCTCGACGATGACGACCGCAATGTCCTTTGCCAGCTCGATCAGGCGCTCGGTGATCTCCTCGATCACGCCGATCCACACGCCCTCGGTCGGCTCGTCCAACAGCAGCAGTTTCGGATCGCCAAGCATCGCGCGGCCGATCGCCAGCATCTTGCGCTCGCCGCCCGATAGTGTGCCGGCGGGCTGATCGAGGCGTTGAGCCAGCTTCGGGAAGATCGCCAGTACCCGGTCGATGGCCGTGGCGTCGTGATTATAGAGTGCGCCGACGGCGAGATTGTCGCGCACCGACAACCGCGCGAACACCGAATGCTCCTGCGGCACATAGCCGATGCCGAGCCGCACACGCTGCTCGGTCGGGCTGCGGCCGATATCCTTGCCGTTGAATTTGAGCTCGCCCCTGGTCAGGCCGAGTTCGCCGACGATGGTCTTCATCAGCGTGGTCTTGCCGGCGCCGTTGCGGCCGAGCACGGCGACGCCGCCGCGCCAGGGAATGCCCATATTGACGTCGAACAGGACCTGGCTGCGGCCATAGCCGGCGTCGAGATTGATGATATCGAGGAACTGACTGTCAGGCACGGCGCAGATAAATCTCCTGTACCTCCGGGCTCGCCTGGATCTCGGCGACGGTGCCGCTCTCCAGCACTTTCCCCTGATCGAGCACAGTGAGGCGGTCGCAGATGTCGCGGATGAAATCTAGGTCGTGCTCGACGATCACGAGCGAGCAGTGCGACTTGATCGGTTGCAGCAGTTCGCCGGTGACGCGCCGCTCCTCCAGGCTCATGCCGCCGGTCGGCTCGTCGAGCAGCAACAGCCGCGGCTTGCCCGCGAGCGCCATCGCGATCTCCAGCCATTGCTGCTGGCCGTGCGACAGCGTCGCCGCCGCGTCATGGGCGCGATCGGCGAGCCGGAATTGCGTGAGCATCGCCATGACCTGGTCGTGTAATATGCCGCGGGTGCGCGACAGCACGAGGTCGAGCAGCGAGCATTGCGCCTGCAGCGCCAGCAGGATGTTGTCGTAAAGCGTCAGCGACGGCAGCACGCTGGTGATCTGGAACTTCAGGCTCATGCCGGCGCGGGCGCGCTCGGTCGGCGACAGCGCGGTGATGTCGCTGCCGGCAAAGTGCACGGTACCTTCGGTCGGCGTTTCGGCGCCGGCGACGCATTTCATCAGCGTGCTCTTGCCCGAGCCGTTCGGGCCGATCAGGCCGTGAAATTCGTTCTCGGAGACCGTCAACCCCGCTCCGTCGAGCGCGGTCAACTTGCCGAACACCTTCTTGATGCCGGTGGCTTCAAGGAGCGGCATGGCTGCTTCCCTTCGCCCTTCCGCCGAAGCTGCCGACGCGCTCGCGCTCACCCAGCACGAAGCTGATCAGGCCGAGCGGGCGGAACAGGATCACCAGGAGCAGCAACACGCCGAGGATGATCGGCCAGATGTCGCGGTAATTGTCCGATAGCCAGAAGCTGACGCCCTCGATGATCACGGTACCGATGACGGCACCGATCAGCGTACCCGATCCGCCAAAGAGGACGTAGAGCACGACCTGGGTCGAGATCACGACGCCCAGCATGTTGGGCCAGACGAAACCCTCGTGAAATGCATAGAGCCCGCCGGCCAACCCTGCGATGGTGCCGCCGACGGTAAAGACGATCGCCTTCAGATGCTGCGCCTTGTAGCCGAAGAAGGCGATGCGCTGCTCGTTCTCGCGCAGACCCGCGAGCGCCAGACCGAATTGCGAGCGCACCAGGAATCGGCACAGGAGATAGACGACCAGCAGGATGCCGAGCGCGAGGTAGTAATAGACCGGCCCCTCCGTGATATCGGTGCTGCCGAGCGACATCGGCGGGATCGAAGGAATGCCGTTCTGCCCGCCGAGATAGTACCAGCCGCGCGCCAGGCGATCGGCGGCATAGGACCCGGTGAGCGTGCCGAGCGCGACGAAGATCATGCTCGACGGATTCCGGCCGAGCAACAGGAAGCAGCCGAGCAGGAGCGAGAATATCAGCCCGATCAGCATCGCCGCCGGCAGCACCAGAAAGATCGACGTGACGTTGAGATCGCGCGCCAGCAGCGCCACGCCGTAGCCGGCCGAGCCGAAGAACAGGGCTTGGCCGAAGCTCATGATGCCGGCATAACCCCAGACGAGATCGAACGACAGTGCGAACAGCGCAAGGATGATGACGCGGGTGGCGAAGACGGTCAGATAATCCTGCAGCACCAGCGGCAGGAAGACTGCGACCAGCAGCACCAGGATCTCCACGATCGGCAGGACCCGGCGCGGCGTCTTGGCCTGTGACGCCAGCGCGGCGCCCGCGCCGTGCTCAGCCGTCGTGGTGTCCGGCTGTTCGTCGATCCCCGTACGAACCGCCTGGTCGGTTGCGCCCATTCTTAACTCAGCATTCCTTGGGGTCGACGAGCCCGCTGCTGCGGGCCACGATCTCGTACACGCCGCCCTTGGCAACCGCGGTGTACATGTTCATCTTGCAGTGCCGCTGGCCCGGCACCATCTCGGCAGGACCGCCCGGCCCCTCCGCGATCTTGGCGTGATCTAGCGCGGCAGCAACGGAATCGCGATCGACCTTGCCGGCTTCCTTCACGGCGGCGGCCCACAGCTTCAATCCGCGATAGGTGCCGGTCGCGGCGCTGCCGGCGGCGAACAGGAAATTGCCGGGGAAATCCTTCTCATAGGTCGCCTGGATCTTGGCGCTGACCGGATCGTCCTTGGTCAGCACCTTGAAATAATCGAGGCAGCTCGCGAGCCCTTCGATCTCGTTGGCTTGATTAATGTTGAGCGTGTTCTCGTCATAGTAGACGCAGGACAGCCGGCCGCCGTTCTTCAGAAAGCCGGCTTCATAGAGCTGCTTGAAGAACGGACCGACGCCGGGTGGAATCACCGTGTTGAAGACGACGTCGACCTTGTTGGAGACGATGCGGTTGACGGTGGCGCTGAAATCGACCTGGTCGAGCGGGTAATATTCCTCGAAGATCACCTCGCCGCCATTGGCCTCGATCACTTTGCGCGCATAGACGTTCAGCGTATGCGGCCAGACGTAATTGGCGCTCGGCAGCGCGAAGCGCTTGCCGCCGTTCTTGATCAGCCAGGGGATGAACTCGTCGCATTGCTGCGCCGGCGTCGGCCCGGTGCAGAACAGATACGGCGTGCACTCCTTGCCCTCGTAGAGCTGCGGGTAGATGTAGAGCGTCTTGCCGCGGGCGACGATCGGGTCCTTGATCGCGTTGCGCATCGAGCTCGTGATGCCGCCGAGCACGAGATCGACCTTGTCGCGCTGGATCAATTTGCGGACGTTGCCGACCGCGACCGATTCGTTGGACGCAGTGTCCTCGATGAAGAGCTCGATCGGACGACCGAGCAGGCCGCCGGCATCGTTGATCTCCTTGACCACCATCTTGGCCGTGTTGGCATCGGCGTTGCCGGCATAGGCGATCGGGCCGGTGAGGTCGGTGGCGATGCCGACCTTGATCGGGCCTTCGGCGGCATTGGCCCATTCGGGACGGATCACCCAGCTTCCTACGCCGGTCGCGATCGCGGTGGAGGCAAAGGCAAAGTTCTGCAGGAAACGACGCCGGCTTAACTTCAAGTGATCGCTACGCATGAGACTAGACCCCTTTTCCCGAAAGCAGGCCTTGCGGCCGGAATTTGATGAAAACAATGGCAAGCACGAACACGAGGATGTCGGCGATCACCGGCGCCATCACCCACGGCAGCGCTGCACTGAGCGTGCCGATCACGGCCGCGCCCGCGACCGGGCCGATGAACGAGCCGACGCCGCCGACCATGACCGCGACAAAGCCCTGGATCAGGAAGCGGATGCCGAGATCGGCGAACAGGCTGAACACCGGCACCAGCAGCGCGCCGGCGAGCCCTGCAAGCGCCGCACCGAAGGCAAAGGTGGTGCCGTACATCGCAGCGGTGGAAATGCCGGAGGCCCGCGCCAGCGCCGGATTCTCCAGCGTGGCACGCACCCGCAGGCCGAACGTGGTGCGCGACAGCAAGAGATAGCAGCCGATCATCACCAGGATCGTGATCACGATGATGGTGAAGCGCCATGCCGAGATGTGTACGGTGCCGAGATCGATCGAGCCGCCGATCGGCTCGGGCACCGAGAGATAGAGCCCGCCGATCAGGCCGCGCACGCATTCGCGGATGATTAGGCCGAGCGCATAGGTGCCGAGCATTGCGACGATCGGCGCCGCGTAGAAGCGCCGGATGATCAGCGCCTCGAGCACGAAGCCGAGCGCGCCGACCAGAAACGGCGCGGCTGCCATGCCGACCCAGACTGGGATGCCATGGCTATAGGCTAGATAGGTGACGTAGGCACCGAGCAGGACGAACTCGCCTTGCGCGAAATTGAAGATGCCCATCATGCTGGCGATGATCCCGAGCCCCAGCACGACCAGGACGATGATCGCGCCGAAGCTCAGGATTTCGAAAGCGGCGACGAATGCACTACCCATGCATCGCGATCCGGCCGAAGTGCAACGATAACTTCCTCACATCTTCTTCCAGTCGCCGGACTGCTCGAAGGCATGCGCGGCGCGGTAGATAGTGGATTCCTCGAAGTGGCGGCCGACCAGCATCAAGCCGACCGGCAGGCCATCGACCATGCCGCACGGCAGCGACATCGCCGGATGATGGGAGATGTCGAACGGCGCAGTGTTGGAGATCATCTCGAACGCGCGCGCGACATAATCCTCGCGGCCCGGATTGGCCGGCGGCAGCGGCGTCGCCTTCATCGGCGTGGTCGGCAGCAGCAGCAGATCGTAATCCTTGAATGCCGCGTCATAGGCGGCCGTCAGCCGGCGCGAGATATTTACAGCCTTGCCGTAATAGCGCGGGCCGAACGTGTTGTTGATGTAGGTGCCGAACAGCAGCAACAGCTTGGTAGTTTCGGAAAGCGAGTCCGCCTGCCGTCGCCAGCCGCGGTGGAAATCCATCAGCGAGGTCGAGTAGAGGTCGGAGCGGCTGAGGCCATAGCCGTCGCCATACATCATCGTCTGCGTCATGCCCTCGGTGCCGATCGGCATCCAGATCGCGGGGCCGAGCAGATGCATCGGAATGGAAACGTCGCTGATGGATGCGCCGAGGTCCTTGAAGCGCTTCGCCGCCTCGCGAACGCTTTCGTTCACCGCGGGCTGCGCTCCGGCCTGCTCGAACCCTTCCTTGAGCACACCGATCTTCAATCCCTTCACACCCTTGCCGAGCGCCTTGGTATATTCATCGACCTTTGGCGCCTTGATGCGGGGATCGTAGCCGTCGTCGCCAGCGAGCACTTCGAGCAGCAAGGCATTGTCTTCCACTGTGGCCGTCATCGGCCCGGTGTGATCGACGAAGACCTCGATCGGCATCACGCCGGTGTAGGGCACGAGCCCCCAGGTCGGCTTCATGCCATAGGTGCCGCAGAACGAGGACGGCATGCGGATCGAGCCGCCCTGGTCGCCGCCGATCGCCATGTCGACCTCGCCAAGCGCCACCACGACGCCGCTGCCCGATGACGATCCGCCGGCCGAATAGCCCATCTTGTAGGGGTTATGCACCGGCCCGGTGGAATTGGTGTGGCTGCCGCCGGAGATGCAGAAGGATTCGCAATGCACCTTGCCGGCGATCTCCGCGCCGGCATCCAGCATGCGCGTCACGATCGTCGCATCGAAATCGGGCACAAAACCTTCGAGCGTCGACGAGCCGTTCATCATGGGCACGCCGGCCAGCATGATGTTGTCCTTCAGCGCGACCTTCTTGCCCTTAAGCTTGCCGGAATCTGCGCCCTTCACCGTCGCCTTGCGGTACCAGGCGTTGCGCGGATTCTCTTCCGGGCTCGGTCGATAGCCGGGCGTACGCGGATATTTCACGGGCGGCACCTCGTCGGGCATTGCGGCAACGAGGTTGTAGGCGTCGACCGAACTTTGCATCAGCCCGCGGAACGAAGCGACGTCTTCGTCGGAAAGCGCGAGGCAGCATTGCGCGGCGACCGCGCGAAGTTGCGTTGGGGTCGGAAGCACGACGGACAAGACACTCTCCCTGGAAGCTTGATGATGGCGCGCGGCCGCGGAATGCATGCGAAGACGCGGTCCCACCCGAGGCCGCCCGGGTATTACAGACGGAAATATTTTCCTTTTCAAGAATTATTTTGCAGAACTGCGCGCGCGGACGCAACCCCTTGCGGGCGTCAGATCGTCTTGATCAGCTTGAAATCGAGGCCGTCGGCTTCGGCGAGATACATCGGCATCTCCGCGCGGCCGCTGCGAATGGTGATCGGCCCGCGGGCGCCGGTATAGACGATGTTGCGTCCCGCAGTGAGCAGCGGTTTGAACGCCAGCGAGCCCGCGCGCTCGGCCGCCGCCTGCAGGAAGCGCAGACCCTCGTAGTTGGATTGCGCGACCGAACCGATCGGCGGTGCGGTGGAGCTGAACGTGGCGTGATACTGACTGAGAAAATCATCATTGGCGCGCGAGCCGATGCCGATGAAATAGCCGGACGCGCAGAACAGGTTCTCGGTGTTGTCGGCGCCGATACCGAGCAGCACGGTCTCGTCCATCGCGCCGGCCAGCCTGAGCGTCGTTGCCGCCAGGCCGCTCTCGGCAAAGGCGCGGTTGAAGGTGATGCTGTCGGTGCCGATCAGCGAGATCAGCACGACATCGGGACGCGCGGCACGGATGCGGTCGAGATGGGCGGAATGATTGTCCTCGCCGACGGGGACGAACTCCTCGCCGACCACCTGCCCGCCGGACTCGGCGATATATTTCTTCACCGCACGATGCGATTGCCACGGCCAGACATAGTCGCTACCGATCAGATACCAGCGCGAGGCCTTCTTGACATCGGCGAGCCAGTGGATCGCGGGCCGGCTCTGCCAGCGCGGCGTCTCGCCGATCGCCATCACCCCCGGCGTGCGCTCGCCGCCCTCATAGACCGGCGTGTAGATATAGGGCACCCGGCCGCCGGTGACCTTGCGCAGCGCGACGCGGACCGCGCTGATATGCGAGCCCATGATCACGTCGACCTCGTCAAGGGCGACCGCCTCCGCGGCACGGCGGACGACATCCTCGATCGGGCCGCCGGCATCCAGCATCGTCAATTCGATCTCGCGGCCCAAAATGCCGCCGCGACGATTGATCTCGGAGACCGCGAGCAACACCGCGTTGGTGGTGGCCGGCCCCCAGATTCCCGGCGAGCCGGAGAAGGTGAGGAAGTTCGCGACCCTCAATTTGTTGTGGGCGCCACCTCGCTTGCTGAAGCCGACATCAGCGGGATGCCAGGAGGGATCGGTCGTCGGCGCCGACAGGCCTCTGAACACGAAGGGCGGCATGGGGGCGCCGCCGCTGTTGACGCTGACTGTTGAGAGCACGCCCACTCCTGTCCGACACTTCGCCCCTTGTCGCGCGGTGCATCGATGCACGGCGCCGCCGGTTGTCCCACCCGTTCGACAAATATCCTAGGCGAAAATATTGAAACTTCAACAATTGCCATGCATATAGAACGGGCAATCAGCGCCAGTCGTTCACTCATCAGGGTCAAAACAAAGTCTTCAATCGTGGCCAAACCGCCAAGCCAAGATACCCCGCTCACTGAACATCTCGCCTACCTGCTCGCGCAAGCCAACCGGGAAATCAACCGGCAGCTTGAATCGCGGCTGGCCAAGGAGGGTGTGCCGGTCGAGCAGTGGCGAATCCTGAAGGTCCTGTTCGACGGCAACGGCCGTTCGATGGGCGAGCTCGCCGAAGCCGTGCTGCTCAACCACCCGACGCTGACCAAGATCGTCGACCGCATGGTGTCGGATGCCCTGGTCTACCGCGTCCAGGATCCGAAGGACCGCCGCAAGGTGCTGATGTTCTGCTCCGAGCGCGGAAAAATTCTGTGCCAGCGATTGAACTCGCTCGCGATGAGCCAGGAAGCGCATATCGTCGAGAACTACGGCAACAAGTCCACCAACGAATTGAAGCGGCTACTCGAAAACCTGATCGACAGCGCGAATTGAGTTGTGAACTTGTAGGGTGGGCAAAGGCGCGTCAGCGCCGTGCCCACCATCAAGCGCTCCGCTCGTAACGGTGGGCACGCTTCCGCCGCCGCGTGTTGATAGGCTTCAGCCAGAAGTCGCTTTGCCCACCCTTCAACCGAGGCGGTTCACGGCCGAAGATGCGGCGTCGTATTCGGCGCGGGTGCCTGCTCGAGTTCGCTCTCTTCCGGCAGCTTCTCGCCGTGCACGGTGAGCGGGCGGCCGATCCAAAGCGGATCGACGAGATGATCGCGGCGCGGATTGCTCGTGTTCGGATGCACGAGGATGCTGAGGCTGCCGTGGTTGAGCATCAGCCACGGCACGAACTCGGCAAAGACCTCTGCGGCGAAAGCCACCTGGTACATGGCCTGATCGTGCGGCCCGACCTTGACGTCGTGCCATCGGCCCAGCGTGACCGAAAAGCGCTCGCCGATCCATGTCCTCAAGCGCTCGGCCTCCGGCCTCGTTGTCGCCGGATCGTAGTAGATATGGGCGTGATAGCTCGCGATCTCGCCGGCCGACCGCGCCATGGCACCTTCCTGCAAATCGCTCATTCGATTCACCTCGCCTGTTCAGGCGGAGTTATCTAAGCGTTCTTCGGTTCCAGCGCCATGGCCGGACGCGCAGCCACGTCCACAGGCATATGATCACCGGCACGGCGACAGTCACCCATGAAAGGTAGCGGCCGAAATCGCCCCACATCAGTGCAGCCAGAAGCCCGATCAACGTCAACACGGCGACAAGGATCGGCGCGCCGAATACGCTGAGCCAACGGGGCGAGCTGTCAGTGCGACTAGTCATCGCGACGCGAGCGCCATGGGGCCTTCCGCCCGCATGGCAGGGGCATGCGCCTTCCTGCTGCGGCGCGCGAACCAGAGATAGAGACCGCTGCCGATCACCACGATCGTCAGCACATCGAGCGCCGCCCAGATGATCTTCAGCGGCATCCCGCCATAATCGCCGAAATGCAGCGGCTGCGAGACCAAGAGCGCCTGGAGATAGGCCGGCAGCGCGCGGGTATCGGCAACCGCCGCAGTCTCGCCGTCGAGCAGCACCGGTTTCAACAGGCGCGAGGTCAGCGGCGTGTCGCCGCGCATGAAGGCGGCAAAATGATGCGACGAGGTGAAGGGCGTGCCGGGATATGCGATGAACGCGATCGACATACCCGGCGCAGCCTCGGTCGCCTGCGCAACAACATCGTCCAGCGACGCGAGATGCGCCGGCGGCGGCTTGCCGGCATAGGGCGCCACCATGGCGGCGAGCTCGGTCGACTTCCACTGCGCCAGCATCAGTTCCGCCCAGGTGTTGACGACGCCGGTCAAGCCGACCACGAGCGTCCAGGCGATGGTGACGACGCCGATCAGATTATGCCAGTCGAGCCAACCGACGCGACGCGAGCTATTCTTGCGAATTGTCGCAAAGCTCAAACGGCGCGTGAACGGCCAGTACAATACGACGCCTGAAACGATCGCGACCGCGAACAGCAGCCCCATGCCGCCGAGGAACAGCTTGCCGGCCTGGCCCGCGAACATATCGGTGTGCAGCTTCAGCACGATCAGCATCGGGCCGGTGCCGACCGGGCCAAGCAGCTTGGTCGAAACCGCGTCGAAGGCGCGCACCGTCGCATTGTCCGGCTTGCCGTCAACGGCATCGTTGGTGAAAGCCATCACCAGCCCGGGCTCATCCTTGTCCCAGGAGATGTACTGCATCACCCGGCCGGAGTCGGCGGCGAGCGCAGCTTCAACGATCCGCTGCGGAGGCACCGGCCGCTGGCCGGCCGCAGCTTGCGGCTGCGGCGCATAGCCCAGCGCCTCGTCGATCTCGTGGTGAAAGATCAGCGGCAGGCCGGTAAGACACAACAGCAGCAGGAACAGGGTCGAGACCAGGCTGGTCCAGGTGTGGACGAGCGACCAGAGCCTGACAGTGCGTGCCTTCAGCGTCGTACTCCTCTACCATTTGTAGGAAAGGCTCGCCGTGATCCGGCGTCGATCACCGTAGAAGCAGGCGGTCGACGATGAGCAGCTTGCGACATAGATCTTGTCGGAGATATTGACGACATTCAAGGCGGCCCGCCAGTTCTGCCATTCATAGTGAACCGTCGCGTCGCCAAGGAAGACGGCTGGCACAGTCAGCGTGTTGGCAGTGTCCGCAAAGGATTCACCAACGTAACGCAGACCGCCGCCAAATCCAAACCCGCGCAGCGGCCCATCCTGGAACGTATAGTCCGCCCAGGTCGACGCCACCTGCTGTGGCGTGTTGGTCGGCGCCTTGCCGATCAAAGCAGGGTTCAGGTCCTTGCTGATGAATAGATTGTAGGTGGTGAAGGAGCCGGTCACCTTGAGACCCGGCATGACATTGGCCACAATTTCGGCTTCGACGCCGCGCGAGGTGACCTCACCATTCTGGGTCTGCAGCAGCGTGTTGTTCGGATCTGTCGTCAGCGCATTCTGGCGTTTCAGATCGAACAAGGCGACGCCGAAATGGCCGTTGAAGCCGAGAGGCTGGACCTTCAAGCCGATCTCGGTCTGCTCGCCGGTTTCGGGCAAGAGCAACTGGTTCGCGGCGTTGCGGCCGACAATCGGATTGTAGCTGGTCGCATAAGCGACATAGGGTGCGACCCCGCTGTCGAAATTATAGATCAGGCCGACACGGCCGCTGAACCGGCTGTCGTCACGGTTCTGATCCGGGCCGATACGATTGTCGTTGTTGGTTGAAACCCAATCGTTGCGGCCGCTCAGCACAAGCGTAAAGCGGTCGAGCTTGACCTGATCCTGTATATAGGCGCCGAGCTGCTTCTGGGTCAGCGTCGCATCCTGGTAAGGAGCTCCGTTGAAGGGTGCAGTCGGCGTGTAGACCGGGTTGACCAGGTTGAGCGGCGTCGCAGAACCAAAACCCTGCCAATCAGCCAGGCTGTAATGCTTCAGGTCGAGCCCGAACAGCATGGTGTGGCCAAGCGGCCCGGTGGCGAAACGATATTCGAGCTGGCTGTCGAGATCAGCCTGGTTGGCGATGCCCCGGGTCACGAAGTTGCCGCGCGCGAGATTGGCTGCGGCAGGCGTGGTGGCATAGCCGAGGCCGTATAGCGTCGCCAGAGTGACGTCGACATGGGCGAAGCGTGCATTCTGCCGGAACGTGACGCTGTCGGAGAGATTGCGCTCGAACTGATAGCCGAGCATTTCCTGTTCGCGCTTGAAGGTATCCATGCTGGGATCGCTGGCGAACAGGCTGGTCGGAATACGGCCGAACGGCGCGTCGACGACGGTGCCGACGTAAGGCAGAAAGTTCTGGCTGCGCGTCTGGTTATACGAGGCTGATGCGAGCACGGTGAAACTGGTGTCGGCATCGGGCTTCCACGTCACCGACGGCGCAATGAAGTAATTGTTGTTGGGGGTGAAGTCGACCTGGGTACCGCCATTTTGGACCTGGCCTACCACGCGATAGAATAATTGGCCGTTATTGGCCTGCGTTTGCACCGGCCCACCGAAGTCAAAAGCAACATAGGCGTTGCCGAAATTGTTGACGCCGGTTTCAAGATAGCGGATCGGCTCCGCCGGCGGCATCTTGCTGATCGCATTCACGATGCCACTCGGACTTGAGCCGCCGTAAAGCACCGCTGAAGGCCCGCGCAGGACTTCGACCCGCTCCAGGTTGAACGGCTGCAGCTTCCAGCTCGCGTAAGATGTGTAGAACAGTTGCAAGCCATCGAGGAACAGGCCGATATCGTCGGACTTGAAGCCGCGAATCAGGAACCAGTCGTTGCGGATATCGGCGCCGAAGGTACCGGCCACGACTCCCGGCGCGTAGCGCAGGATCTCGTCGAGCTTGCCCGGCTTCTGGTCGCGGATCTGCTCGCTGCCGATCACCGAGATCGCCTGCGGCGTTTCCATGATCGGCGTGTTGGTCTTGGTGCCGGCCATGCTGCGCCCGGCAACATAACCATCGATCGGGCCGCGCGGATTCTCAACTACCGTCGTATTGCCGCGTAACGGCTGCACTTGGCGCGGCGGCGTGATCTGCGTGGCGCGCTGAACGCGGCGCTGCGCCACAGGCTGCGCGCGACGGCGCGCTTCTGGCGCCTGGACCGTGACCGGCGGTAGCGGTTGCGTCGTTTGCGAAGAACTCGATTGCGCGAATGTTGCCTGGGGCAACAATACCAAAGACGATGCCGTCGCCGACGCGGCGACAGCCAACCCACGAAGAACCTTCAATCCACCACCCCGACTGCAGCTTGCCCCCTGCGCGCCGGGAATGACCACGGCGCGCCAGCGGGATCACGCTTAGGCGAGGAGTGGAGGCCACCGCCAATAGAACACCTCTAGAACTTTCAAGAATCATTCCAAGAATGATTCTTGAAATACAAGCGTCGATTGCATCGAGAAACATCATCGCTTGAGCTGCGCGACATCGCGCATGTACGCGAGATCGATCATGCGTCCGTGGCTGACGACTGCGGCCGGAGGCGTGTGAAAGCGAAGCACGTCGGTAACATCAGGATGATCAAGCACGACGAGGTTGGCAGAATACCCCACCTCGATACCGTACTTCGCTAGATTGATCGCCGCTGCCGGTCGTGACGTGATCATATCGTAGAGCGTATTGATGTCCCGCTCCTTCGTCATCCACAACAGATGCGCGGCAAGGAACGCCACCTCCGGCATGTTGTTCCGGCCGAATGGATAGTAGGCATCGGAAATATCGTCCTGCCCGAGGCAGACGTTGACGCCCTGTTGCAGGAGCTCCTTGACCCGTGCGTGCAACGGACCGGTATGGGGGTCGCTGACGATGCTGACGCGCGCCTGCCGCAACAGCTCGGTCAATTCTCCGAAATAGGATTGCGGATAGAGCGCCATCGCCCGGCAATGATGCGCCAGCGCGCGTCCCTGGTAGCCGCGCGAGATCGCCTGGCGCGCCATCGATTCCAGCGTCTTCATGTTGGGATCGCCGACGTCGTCCAGCAACATCGAGATATCAGCGTTGAACTCGGCGGCGAGATCGAAACAAAAATCGATGTGGGCCTGCATGTCATCGGGGCAGGATTCGATCCAGGGAATCCCGCCGACCACATCGGCGCCGATCGCCATCGCCTCCCGCACCAACCGGTCGGCACCCGGCTCGCGAGCAAGCCCGTCCTGCGCGAACGCCACGACCTGGAGATCGACGATGCCGCGGAATTCCTCGCGCACCGCCAGCAGTGCCTTGACGCCCTCGAGCCGCGCCTTGGTGTCGACATCGGCAAAGGCGCGGATGTGCAGATTGCCATGCAGCGCCGCCAGCGCGACCGCACGCCTGGCGTTCGGGATGATCCAGGACGCATCGTATGTCTCCTTCACCGCGGCGGCGAGATCGATTGCTTTCGCCGCCTCGCTCATGCCGCCGCCGTGATAGGCTTCAAGCGCTGCTTCCGTCATCATCGGCAGCGTCCACACCTTGCAAAGATGCAGATGTGCGTTGACGTAAGGAGGGGTGACCAGGTTTCCGGCCGCATCCAGCGTCAGGCGGGCATCGCCGCCGAGGCGCGGCGCTATCTCGGCAATGACACCGTCCGAAATCGCGATGTCCGCAAGCGCGTCGCCCTGGCCCCGCAAGCGGGCATTTCGGATCAAGAGGTCAGTCATATCGGCAATTCCGGTCGAGCAGGAGAATTGAGAAGCGGGGGCTCGTATCGAGGGCCGCAATGCACATCTGATGCAAGAAGGATACCGTTCCGGCGCGGCGGTTCACGCCTGCCCACCCGGGCAGTTTCCAACGGCGCAGGAGCGTGCCCAGATCGGAGAAAATCCAACGGAGTTTTACCATGTCCGATCCCTCAGTGCTTGCCACATTCTCCGGCGCGATGGCCGACATCGTCGCCCGCGCCGCGCCTGCCGTCGTCTCCGTACACTCGCACCGCTCGCGTGCTTCGGGCTTTGTCTGGAAAGCGGGCCTGGTCGTCACCGCCGACGAGGCGCTTGCAGAAGAAGGCGAGGTCATCGTCCGCTTTGCCGACGGAACGGAGCGGCCTGCAACCATCGCCGGACGCGATCACACCACGGATATTGCGCTATTGCGGGTCGAGACCTCCAACATCGCGCCGACCAAACTTTCATCGGCGGTACCGGCGCTCGGATCGCTGGCGCTGGTCGTCGCCGCCGAGCGTGGCGTGCCCGCGGCGGCGCTCGGCCTGATATCGCTGGTCGGCGGCACTTGGCGGAGCCTGCGCGGCGGCGACATCGATGCGCGCATCGAGCTCGACGTCCGCCTGAGGCCGAGTCATGAGGGTGGGCTTGCGCTCAATGGCTCCGGCGATGCCATCGGCATGGCCGTGCTCGGCGCCCGGCGCGTCCTTGTCATCCCGGCCGCGACCATCGCGCGCGTGGCGAGCCGGCTGGAGACCCATGGCCGGATCGCGCGCGGCTATCTCGGGCTCGGCCTGCAGCCGGTCAAGCTCGACGACGGCATCGGCGCGATGGTGATGAGCGTCGACAAGGCCGGCCCCTCGGCGGCCGCCGGCATCCGGCAAGGCGACGTGATCGTCGGCTGGAACGACGAGAAGATTTCCGGCGTGCGGGCCCTGCTCAGGGCGCTCGGGCCCGACAGCGTCGGCGCCACCGTCGACGTCGCGGTGCGGCGTGGCGGCGAGCCGGTGCGGGTCAAGCTGACGGTCGGGGAAAGGCCGGAGACGTGAGCGAACAGACCTCGCCTCCCCTCGTCGTCGCCATCGACGTCGGCGATCCCGCGCTGGCGGACCGGCTCGCATCGCTGCTTGGCGGCGTCGCAGGCTTGCGCCTTGCCGCGCCGGGCGAAGCGGCGAGCATCGCGCTGGTCTCAAGAGATCAGCCAGCGGGCGAACGATCGGAGATCGAGCTGACGCCGCGCGAGCGCGACGTGCTGGCGCTGATGGCCGAGGGCGCCTCGAACAAGGCGATTGCGCGGCAGCTCGGGATATCCGTGCACACCGCCAAATTCCACGTCAGCTCGCTGCTCGACAAGCTCGACGCCACCGGCCGCACCGATGCGGTGGCGCATGCGGCGCGGCGCGGGGTGATCCATCTGTAAGGAGATGCGCGGGTCCCCTTCACGCGGAGGCGTGGATTGCTTCGCGGAGCCTGTCATCGGGCGGCGCTTTCGCGCCGACCCGGTGGCTCGCAATGAGGCGCGCGGACAGTTCTGATTCAAATGTCAAACAGCTCTGCGCCGTCATCGTCCGGCTCGATCGGGCGATCCAGCAGGCCTGTAGGATGGGTAGAGCGGAGCGAAACCCATCGCGAAGGAGCAAGCGGCACGAATGATGGGTTTCGCTCCGCTCTATCCATCCTACGTCTGATTCAAACGGCGGATGTGAGTTCGCGTTCTCGCGGCGCGCTGCGCCCGAGGTTTGCGTGACCGTTACCCTCCTCGATATCAGAGGGCGCAGGGAAAGCCGGGTGCTGGTTGCACCCGTGGGTCCCGTGCAACAAAAAGCACGGGGGTAGGACCACAGGTTCAACCGAAGCATTCCGGCTTTCCCTGCGCGATGGTTTACGGCTTACTTCGTGCTCTCCCCGGTGACCGGGCTCTTTTGCCACCGTCACTTCGCAAGAAGCTTAGCGCCAGCGTCGGGGCGCCAGGACCACACGACTTCGCCGTCCGCGAATATCACGCTCGTCAGTCGTAACACCCGCGTCCACCGCATCTCACCGCAACGTTCGTGACGATCGCGACCCGCCCCTCATCCGCCGTGAGACGCGCGGAGTTAAATCACTGATTTGCCCGACGGCGAAAGTGGAATGTTTTTCGCGCGAGGGCTGGACAGACTTTTGGTGATTTGCCCGTCGGGTTGATTTGTCGCACCCAAACCAGCCACATCATCATTGCGAGCGAAGCGAAGCAATCCATAGCGTCGCACGCGGAGGAATGGATTGCTTCGCGGAGGAGCCTGTCATCGGGCGCGCGTTCGCGCGATCCGTTGGCTCGCAATGACGGCGGAGTTTGAGGCGCAGGAGGCAGTGGGTTACGCTCAACTTCCCTGCGAACGGCCCTCAAGCGGGAGAGGTGGAAAGAGAGCAGATGCTGGAGGCCATCAAAACCTGGGCGCGCACGCTCAAGCGCGACAGTCGCGCTGTCTATCTGGCCGCCCGCGACCCGCGGGTGCCGTGGTACGCGAAGCTACTCGCCATTGCGGTTGCGGGATATGCGCTCTCGCCGATCGACCTCATTCCCGACTTCATTCCGGTGATCGGCTATCTCGACGATCTCGTGCTGGTGCCGCTCGGCATCTGGCTCGTGATCTCGCTGGTTCCGAAGGAGATCATGGTCGAGTGCCGCGCCAAGGCGAGTGAAGCCTCGCCTCCGGCCAGCCGTGCCGCGATGGCCGTCATCATCCTCGTCTGGATCAGTGCGGCGCTGGCGCTTGGCTGGGCCGCCTACAGGTATTGGGGTTAGAACGTCGCCCGAACTCCCGCATAGAAGGCGCGCGGCCGGGCCGGGCTGACCGAGCGCGGATCGGTGAACGCTACCCCGCCAGCGGCGAAATTGGGCACCTGGTCCGTCTCGAAGAAGGTGCCGTAGGTCGCGTATCGGCTGTCGAGGAGGTTATCGATACGACCATAGATCTGGACGTTCTTGGTGAGCTGGTAGGAGGCATGGGCATTGAACACAGCGTAGGACGCCAGCTTCGGCGCCTGGTTGGAGTCGTCGCCGACAAAATACTGGCCGCTGACGTAGATCGCGTCCGCGCCGACCTTGAACTGATCGGTGAGCGCATAGTCGAAGCCGGCCTTGATGCGATGGCGAGGAACCGCAGGAACCTGGTTGCCGGGCAGGATCTGCACATTGCCGTTTTCATCGGCGAAGGGACTGTTGGAGCCGACCTGCAGCGCATCCAGGAACCGCGCGTCGATGAAGGCATAGCTCGCATACATCTGCAGCGCGGATGATTTCACCTGGATTTCGGCCTCGACGCCCTGTCGTCGCGTCGAACCGACATTCTGGAAATAGCCGAAGCCCTGCAGCACCGGGCTTGGGATCGCGAGAATGTCGTTGTTGTTGGTGGTGCGGAAGCCGCCGACCTTCCAGGACAGCGTGCCGATGTTCAATTCCTTGGTGCCGCGCAGGCCGGCCTCGACGGTGCGCGACACCACCTGTTGCAGTGGCGGATCGGAGACCAGGAAGGCGCCAACGATGCAGGGGCGCGCGGGATCGGCGCAGCCCAGCTCCAGCGGCGTCGGCGCGCGATTGGCTTCGGAGTAGCCGGCATAGGCGGTCAGCTCCGGTGTGATCTTGTAGGTGCCGCCGATGATCGGGTTGAAGCGGTCATAGATGCTGTAGCCGTTCAGGGCGGTGCCGATCTGGTCCTCAAGCCTGATGCGCGCATCGTTATAGCGGCCGCCCGCCGTGATCGAGAACGCATTCGTGACGTCGAAGGTGTCGAGCGCATAGATGCCGGTATACTGATTGGTGGTGCGCAGCGAGACCGGGCCGATCGAGACGGGATCGCCGGACTGGCCGAGAAAGATGCCGCTGCCGCTGACGACGTAGTTCTGGCCGATGGTGCCGAGCTCCGCACTCGCGGTGAAGTTCGAGACGCTGGTGTCGAAGCTGGCACCGATCGTGAAGCGGTTGTCATGGCCGAAGAGTTGATCCGTGTTCGTCGCCGCCAGTTGCATGCCCCCCGTGGTCGATTTCGTCGTGGTGCGGTCGTTCTCGCCAAGCACCGCGCCCGCCGGAAACGGATTGGCGAGCTGGACGCCGTTCAGGCCGTTTGCCGGGACATCATCGCTATTGAAGCACAGTAGCCCTGCATCGGCCTCGCACGGCTCCGTCGCCGTCGGATTGCCGTCTTGCGTCTTCTGCTTGTAGAACCGCAGATGCGCAGCACCCTCGATGGTCCAGGTCGGGGTCGCCTCCACCTTTCCCGTCAGGTTGAAGTAGCCGACCTTGTTGGCAGTGGTTTGCGGCGTGGTGTAGGTCGCGCCCCAATATCGCTGCAGCAGTTCGACCGGCACGGTGGCCGCCGCGCCGAACTTGTTATCGGCGAGGCCGATATTGAGATGGAATTCGCTGACGTCGTTCTTGTGGGCGACGTCGCCGTAGAAGCGGCGGACGTCGGAAGGAGAGAAGTTGCGAAAGCCGTTGTCGTGCAGACCTTCCAGCGCGCCATAGACGGCAAAATTGTCGATCTGCTTGCCCCATTGTGCCGCGCCCTGGATGCGGCCGAACGAGCCGCCCATGGTGTTGATCTCGGCGCCCTGATAGGAAAAGCCGTCCTTCATCTGGACGACGACTGCGCCGCCCAGCGCGTTGAGACCGAAGGCTGGATTGTTGGTCACAACATCGATGGACCTGACCGCACTGGTTGGAATCAGGTCCCAGTTGACGGTGTCACCGAAGGCTTCGTTGATCCGTACCCCGTTCTGGTAGACCGCAAGGCCCTGCGGCGTGCCTGCCACCGGAGACGCCACGAAGCCGCGGAACTGGACATCCGGCTGGAAGGGATTGCCGGCGACCTCATTGACGATGACGCCCGGCACGCGCTGGTCGAGCGCGGTCGTGATATTGAGCGAATCGGTTCGCGCGATTTCCCTGCTGTCGACGACATTGACGGCCGCCGGAATCTTGTCCGCTTCGACCGCGGCGGCCGAATCCGAGGTCGGCGTCGGCGCGGTCGGGACATAAACGACCCTTGGCGCTCTTGTCCGCGCGCGCACGGGAGCCGTCGTAGGACGGCCGCGCCTGGCGCGGTCTGCAGGCGTCACCTCCACCGGCGGCAATGTCTCGACCTGCTGGCCCCCGCTCTGGGCGAATCCGGTCTCGTTCCCGACGACAACGACAGCACCCGTCGCAATCGATGCGACAAGCAGCACCCGCACGCCCGCCATTTACCACCCGTTCCACCCACCGTCCGGCCGTTGTCGCCGGTTCGAGCGATACTAGAGCGCAGGACGAGCCATACGCTACCTGTAAGTGTTCCCGAAAGTTTCGGGAAAATTCCCGGTCCGCTTCGGCCAGCGCCATCGGCCGTCGACAATATCTGCTATATGCCGACCCTCACGAGTTCCTCTCTGGATGCACCAATGAAGCCAATCTCCGGCACGCAGCCGAAGCCGTCTGACGCCGCACCAATTATTACGCCCACCGAATTGCGCCGGCGCTGGCGGGCCGGCGAGGAGGTGGCGCTGCTCGACGTGCGCGAGGAAGGCCCCTACTCGCTGGCGCATCCGTTCTTCGCCGTCTCCCTGCCGCTTTCGCAGATCGAGCTGCGTGTTCTCGATCTGATCCCGCGGCTTGGCGCCCCCATTGTCGTGTACGACGACGGCGAAGGATATGCCGAGCGGGCGGCGATACGCATTTCAGCGCTCGGCTATAGGGACGTTTCGATCCTCGACGGCGGCCTGGGGGCGTACCGCGCAGTCGGCGAGGTGTTCCGCGACGTCAATGTGCCGAGCAAGGCGTTCGGCGAACTCGTCGAGGCGATCCGCCACACGCCGTCCCTGTCGGCAAACGAGGTCAAGGCCCTGATCGAGACGGAGCCCGATCTGGTCGTGCTCGACGCCCGCCGGTTCGAGGAATACCGGACCATGAGCATTCCGCGCGGCGTCAGCGTTCCCGGCGGTGAGCTCGCGTTTCGCGCAAGGGAAATCGCGCCCGCGCCCGGCACCACCATCATCGTCAATTGCGCCGGCCGAACGCGCAGCATCATCGGCACGCAGTCGCTGATCAATGCCGGGCTTCCCAACAAGGTCTTCGCGCTGCGAAACGGCACGATCGGCTGGACCTTGGCCGGACATCAGGTCGAACGTGACAGGACCGACCGGTTCCTGGAGCGCCCCGAAGCGACTTATTCCACAGCACTCGCCAGCGCGACGCGATGGGCCGAGCGCGTCGGCGTCCCCTCGCTTGACCGCAGCACATTCGATCGCTTTGTCGCGCAGGCGAACGAACGCACGCTCTATCTGCTCGATGTGCGGACGCCGGAGGAATACGAGCGCGGATATCCGCCCGGCTTCGCCTCCGCACCTGGCGGGCAGCTCGTGCAGGCGACGGACGAATGGGTTGCCGTGCGCGGATCGCGGCTCGTGCTGTTCGATGACGACGGCGTTCGCGCACGCATGGCCGCATCCTGGTTGATCCAGATGGGCTGGGAGGCTCACATCGTCGGGCCGGAGGTGATTGGGGCGACCGAGGCCGGCACTCGGCCACCGCGCCGTCCCGTGCCGGCAGCCTCGGTCCCTACGATCGACGTGGCGGACCTGATCGCAAATCCCGATAGCTGGACCGTCATTGATCTCGCGCGCAGCCCCGCTTACGCCGCGGGCCATATCCCCGGGGCGCATTTCGTGCTGGCCTCGCGCTTCACCGAAGATTTGCCGCGGCTACCCGGCGAAGGAGCGATCATTCTCACCAGCGCCGACGGCGACGAAGCCCTGTTCGCGCTTGCGGATGCGACCGCTTCGACGCAGCGCAAAGTAACCGTGCTGAAAGGCGGAACGCGCGCCTGGACCAGCAGCAATCAGCCGCTGGAGCGGGACCGGCATTCCTGGATCTCGCACCCTGATGATGTCTACAAGCGCCCTTATGAGGGAACGGACAATGCGGCGGCCGCGATGCAGGCCTATATCGATTGGGAGCTGCACCTTGTCGCCCAGCTCGCAAACGATTCAGTGTCCAACTTTCACGTCGTGTAGGTCTCACGTCGTCTGGGGCGGCACAACCAGCTAGAGTATGATGTCATTAGGTTGAATCGGCCTGGCCGCAAGTTCACCTCTCCCGAAGGGAGAGGTCGAGCCGAAGGCGCGGGTGAGGGGCTACGGTCCCTCGATAGAGCAGATCCCCTCACCCGGCGCTATGCGCCGACCTCTCCCTATGGGAGAGGTGAAGAGCAGCACCCTTGGCGGATACAATTCGACCTCATCTCATGGAACTAGGCGCGCGCTCCCGTAGGAACCAGCGCCTCCACCGTCACGCCATCAGACGACGAAACCGTCAGCGAGCCGCCCAACGCTAACAGGCGTTCGCGCATGCCGGTCAGGCCAAAGCCGAACTGGTGATCCGCACTCAAGCCGCGGCCGTTGTCGCGGACCCGAACCCGCGCACAACAGCGATTTCCCCGCACGCTGTCCGGCTGCTCCGCCGGCTCGACGGTGACCGTGACCGCGGTCGCGCCGGCATGGCGGAAGGCATTGGTCAGCGCTTCCTGGACGACGCGGTAGATCGTGAGATCGGCCGTCTCCCCGGTCTCGCCGAGTGCAGGAGAAATGGTTGTTTCGATCGCGACCTCCGGATACGATTCCTTCCACAGGCGGAACAGGGCAGAGAGCGCCTCGTGAAGTCCGAGCTCGGCGAGCCCGACCGGCCGCAGCTTCTCCAATATCCGGCGCGTGAACTGCTGCAGCGCATTGACCTGCTCCAGCATCGCCCCGCCGTGCTTTCGCACCTGGTCCGAACTTGCCTCGCGCGCATCAGGTAGCCGCATCAACGCGCTTGCGTGAGCGCGCAGCGCGAACAAATGCGGGCCGAGTTCGTCGTGCAATTCGCGCGCGATCTCCTTGCGCTCGCGGTCCTGCAGCGAAAACGCGCGTTCGGCAAGCTGCCGCTTGTCCTCGATCGCCTCGCCGAGCGTGGCCGCGAGGTGGTTGAGCTGGCCACAGATCGCAGCCAGCTCCGGCGCGCCGCCCGGCGTCACCCGAACATCGTATTGCCCGGCCTCGATCTTCGCCATGGCTTGCGACAGCTCTTCGAGCGGCGCCAGCGCACGGCCGACAACGCTCCTGATGATCAGGAAAAGCACGACGACGATCGCGGCACCGATCGCGAGCTGGGTGACGATGCCGTCCCAGATCTCCGCCATCTCGTCATTCGGATGCGAGGTGATCACGAGCGATTCCGATTTGCCGCGGATCGAGATCGGCACGCTAACGGACGTTGTCTCCGGATGGACGAGCGCGACGAACCAGGCCGGCGGCGATCGCGCTTCCTCGCGGCTGTCGGTCGCCTCGTCCTGCCCGGACTTTGCGGTCGCGCCGTCCTGCCGCATGATGCTGACGTGACGCAGCCGGCTCAGATCGCGAACGATCTGGTCGAGCCGGGCGTCAGGATCCGGCGCCTCGTTCAATCCGGCAACGATCGTGGTCACGAATTCCCGCGCCAAACGAATGACGCTCTGGTCCTCGGCCTGGACCCGGGGCCCTGCCTCGACGACAAGCCGGGCGATGTTGATGGCGAGACCGAGCGCGAGGACGAGCGCCAGCAGCAGGTTGATCCGCCCGCGCAAGGAAAGTTTCTGCCACATCGCCTTTGCCCACGATCACCCGCGTTCGGTTCCTCAATCAAGAGGAGCGTTGACAGACAAATACCGCGTCTGTCTAATCGAAGGGTACAGCAATCGCGCTGGAGATGCATGAGCGAGCCTGCGGGCGAGCCGCGCTCGTGCATTCTGATGCGGTGCAGCAACGGACTGACGCAGCTATCCGGGACTTCGAGCATGCGCGTGCTGATCGTTGACGACCATCCGATCGTCGCTTCCGGCTGCCGCACCGTGTTCGCCGACGAGCCGGAGATCGAATTGCTTGAGGCATGCGACGCGGAAAGCGGCGAGCGCGTCTTTGTCGCCGAACGTCCCGACATCTCCGTGGTCGACATCAACTTGCCGACCGTCTCCGGCTTCGAACTGGCGCGGCGGATGCTGGCGCGAGACTATTCGGCGCGCATCATCATGTTCAGCATGAACGACGATCCGGTGTTCGCCGCCCGCGCCATCGAGATTGGCGCCAAGGGTTATGTGGCGAAGACTGGCGATCCCAACGATCTCGTCGAGGCGATCCGCGAAGTCGGCAATGGCGGCGTCTATCTGCCGCCCGCGATCGCGCGGCGCGTGGCCTTTGCCGGCCCCGCCGCGGCGCAGAGCCCGCTGTCGAAGCTCAATCCGCGCGAGATGGAGATCCTGCGCCTATTGAGTGCCGGCAAGACGCTCTCCGAGATCGCCTGGCTGGTTCATTCTTCCTACAAGACCGTCGCCAACACCTCCTCGATCATGCGCCAGAAACTGGGCGTGCGCACCTCAGCCGAACTAGTACGGTTGGCGATCGAGAGCGGCGTCGCCTGAAGATCGCGCACGCATGATGCGGAATTGCAGGCAGCGGTTTTCCGAAAAGATTATGCGCAGACATAGAAGAGCGCCGGAGTGCTGGAGATGACGATTCAGACCGTTTCGACCAACAAATCCCATGGCGGCATCCAGGGCGTGTACAAGCATGCCAGCCGCGAAACCAAGACCGACATGACCTTTTCGGTTTATGTCCCCCCGCATCCGGCGGGCGCGAAGCTGCCGGTGGTGTACTATCTCTCCGGCCTGACCTGCACCCATGCCAATGTCACCGAAAAGGGCGAATACCGCGACACCTGCGCCGATCTCGGCCTGATCTTCGTGGCGCCCGACACCAGCCCGCGCGGCGAGGGCGTACCCGGGGATCCCGCCGGCGCCTATGACTTCGGGCTTGGCGCCGGTTTCTATGTCGACGCCACGCGGGAGCCGTTTGCGCAGAACTACCGGATGTGGAGCTATGTGACGCAGGAATTGCCGCAGGTGGTCGCGGCAAACTTCCCGGTCGATCCCGTGCGGCAGTCGATCATGGGCCACTCCATGGGCGGCCATGGCGCGCTGACGGTGGCGCTGCGTCATCCGAACCGCTATCGCGCCGCGAGCGCTTTTGCGCCGATCGTTGCGCCGTCACAGGTGCCCTGGGGTATCAAGGCGCTCGGCGGCTATCTCGGCGATGACAGAAGCGCTTGGCGCAAGCATGACGCGGTGGCGCTGATCGACGACGGCGCGCGGTTTTCCGACCTCTTGGTGGACGTCGGCGATGCCGACTCCTTCCTTGCTGAACAGCTTCGCCCGGAACTGCTACAACAGGCCTGCGCGCAGGCAAATATCCCGCTCCTGCTCCGACGCCAGGAAGGCTACGACCATAGCTATTATTTCATCTCCACCTTCATGAGCGATCACTTGCGCTGGCACGCCGCGCGGCTGACGGCCTGAACCATCTCCATTGCGGCCACGGGTACGGCGGCATTTACATCATTGCCGCGACGGCAGACCGCGCTCTCATGATCGTGATCGGGCGGAATCGAGGACGTCGCAACGACAAAATGCGGGGTTGCAAGCCAGGACAATTCAGTCATCTTGCAGCCCACAAGTAGCTCCATCGCCGGTCAAGGCGAGGAGGCGTTCGGAGGAAACATGGTCCGATGGCTGGTCGCCGCAATCGGTCTGATCGCAATGGCGATGCCCGTGCGTGCCACCGAGCCGATCGAGATCGGCATCGGCTATCTCGGCCGCGCCGGCGTGCAGCAGACACTGTCGCTGGTCGAGCAGCCCGCCGAGAATGACGGCATCGCCGGCGCGCGGCTTGCGGTCGAGGACAACAACACCACCGGAAAATTCCTCAACCAGCGCTTTAACCTGGAAGAGGTCCGTCTCAAGGAAGGCGAGGACGCAGCGAAGGCCGCGACTGCGCTCGCCGATCGCAATGGCTTCATCATCGCCGATCTTCCGCCCGATGCGCTGCTGCAGGCAGCGGACGCACTGCGCGATCGCGGCACAGTGCTCTTGAACGCCGGCGCGATCGACGACCGGCTGCGTGAGCAGGACTGCCGCGCCAACGTGATCCACGTCGCGCCGACGCGCTCGATGCTGGCGGATGCGCTGGCGCAATATCTGGTGTGGAAGCAATGGAAGCGCTGGTTCCTCGTGGTCGGCTCACACGACAAGGACAAGCTCTATGCCGATGCGCTGCGCCGCGCGGCGACGCGGTTCGGCGCCAAGATCGTGCAGGAAAAGATCTTCGAGGACACCGGCGGCGCCCGCCGCACCGACAGCGGCGTGACGCTGATCCAGCGGCAGATGCCGGTCTTCACCCAGCAGATTCCGGCCTATGACGTGCTGGTTGCCGCTGATGAAAGCGAGGTCTTCGCGTCCTATCTGCCCTATCGCACCTGGGACCCGCGGCCGGTCGCGGGCTCGGCCGGGCTCGTGCCGACGAGCTGGGACGCAGCGCAGGATCAGTGGGGCGCGGTCCAGATCCAGAACCGCTTCGTGAAACTGAATTCGCGGCGCATGACCGCGCTCGACATGCAGGCCTGGACCGCCGCGCGCATGATCGGCGAAGCCGCCTCGCGCGCGAACTCGGGCGACCCGAAGAAGCTGCTTGCTTTCCTCAAGGGACCGGATTTCTCGGTGGCGGCGTTCAAGGGCACGCGGCTGACGCTGCGCGACTGGAACCTGCAGCTTCGCCAGCCGATTCTTCTGGTCGATGGACGCATGGTCGTCTCGGTGTCGCCGCAGGAAGGTTTCCTGCACCAGGTCTCCGAGCTCGACACGCTCGGCGTCGACCGTCCCGAGACGAAATGCAAGCTGCAATGAGGGAGAGATCGCGCATGTGGCGCCGCTGTCTGCTTTCCGGAACGGTCCTTTGGCTCACGGCCGCCGCCCCCGCTTCCGCCTTCATGGCTTACGTCTCGAACGAGAAGGGCAACACTGTTTCGGTGATTGACACCGATAGCTGGACGGTGACGAAAACCATCAAGGTCGGCCAGCGGCCGCGCGGCATCGAATTCAGCCGCGACGGCAAGTTCGTGATGGTCGCGGTCGGCGACGACGACACTATCCAGGTGATCGACGCCAAGAAGCAGGAGGTGGTGGATACCCTACCCTCCGGTCCCGATCCGGAACTGTTCACCCAGGATGCCGCGGGCAAGATCATGTACGTCGCCAACGAGAACGACAATACGGTGACCGTGATCGATCTCGAAAAGCGCGCCCGTATCGGCGACGTCCAGGTCGGCGTCGAGCCGGAGGGCATGACAATCAGCCCGGACGGCAAGATCCTGATCAACACCTCCGAGACCACCAACATGGCGCATTTCATCGATACGTCGACGCGCCAGATCGTCGCCAACGTGCTGGTCGACGCCCGGCCGCGCTTTGCCGAGTTCAAGCATGACGGCTCGGAATTGTGGGTCTCGTCCGAGATCGGCGGCACGGTGTCGATCGTCGATCCCGTCAAGCACGTGGTGAGCGGCAAGGTCACCTTCAACATTCCCGGCCTGCGCAGCGAGGCGATCCAGCCGGTCGGCATCGGCATGACCAAGGATGACAAGACCGCCTTCGTCGCGCTCGGTCCCGCCAACCGCATCGCGGTGGTCGATGCCGTCAATCACAAGGTGACCAAATATCTCCTGGTCGGGCAGCGCGTCTGGCACATGGCGTTCACGCCGGACGAGAAATACCTGCTGGTGACCAATGGCGTGTCCAACGACGTCTCCGTCATCGACGTCGCCGCGCAAAAGGTGATCAAGACCATCCAGGTCGGCGAACTTCCCTGGGGCGTTACGATTGCACCGCAATGACAGCAGCCGAGATACCCATCGCTGACAAATCATCGCCGGACATGTCGGCCCGGCACGATCCTGCCGGCGTTGCCGCTCTGTCGATCGACGGCGTCAGCCATTCCTATGGCGCGCGCCGCGCGCTGATCGATGTGAGCTTTGACGTCGCGCCGGCGAGCTCCACCGCGCTGCTCGGCCTGAACGGCGCCGGCAAGAGCACGCTGTTCTCGCTGATCACCCGATTGTTCGGCATCCAGGCAGGTCGCATCGGCATTTTCGGCCACGACATCAGCCGCGCGCCGGGCGAGGCGCTGCGGCTGCTCGGCGTCGTATTCCAGCCGCGCACGCTCGACCTCGATCTGTCGGTGACGCAGAACCTGCTCTATCACGCCGCCCTGCACGGCATCGGCCGGCGCGAGGCGCGGCTGCGCTCAGGCGAGGTGCTGGCGCGTATTGCGCTCTCCGACCGCGCCGGCAGCAAGGTGCGCGATCTCTCCGGCGGCCAGATGCGCCGGCTGGAGATCGCGCGTGCACTGCTGCACCGGCCGCGCCTGTTGCTGCTGGACGAGGCGACGGTCGGCCTCGACGTCAAGGCCCGTTCAGACATCCTTAACCACGTCCGACAGCTCGTCTCCGAGCAAGGCATCGGCGTGCTCTGGGCCACGCATTTGTTCGACGAGATCATGGCAAGCGATGACCTCGTGGTGCTGCACCAGGGCAAGGTGCTGGCGCGCGGCCAGGTCTCACGCGTGATCGCGGACACTGGCGCGCAGGACATCAACACCGCCTTCATGCGCCTGACCGGGGCTGCAGGGAAAGCCGGGAGCGAGGCATCATGAGCTCCATCACCGTCACGCCGTCACGGCGCGGCTTTTCGTTCGGCGAATACCTCACCTGCCTGAACGGCATTGTGTGGCGCGAGGCGCTGCGCTTCCTGCATCAGCGCGAACGCTTCGTCTCGGCGCTGGTTAGGCCGCTGGTATGGCTGTTCATCTTCGCCGCCGGCTTCCGCCAGGTGCTGGGCATCTCGATCATTCCGCCCTACGAGACCTACATCCTCTACGAGGTCTATATCGCGCCGGGACTGATGGCGATGATCCAGCTTTTCAACGGCATGCAATCCTCGCTCTCGATGGTCTATGACCGCGAGATGGGCAACATGCGCACGCTGCTGGTGAGCCCGCTGCCGCGCGGCTACCTGTTATTCTGCAAACTGCTGGCGGGCACGGCGGTGTCGCTGTTGCAGGTCTATGCCTTCCTCGTCATCGCATGGCTCTGGGACATCACGCCGCCGCCGATCGGCTATCTCACCGTGCTGCCGGCGCTGGTGCTATCAGGGCTGATGTTGGGGGCGCTTGGCATGCTGATCTCCTCGGGGATCAAGCAGCTCGAGAATTTTGCCGGCGTCATGAACTTCGTGATCTTTCCAATGTTCTTTGCCTCATCCGCGCTGTATCCGCTGTGGCGGGTGCAGGAAGGCAGCCCGATGCTTTACTATGTCTGCCAGTTCAATCCATTCACCCATGCGGTCGAATTGATCCGCTTTGCGCTTTATGGCCAGATCAACTGGATTTCGCTTGGCGTCGTCGCCGGCTGCACGGCGGTGTTCATGATCGGCGCGATCCTGGCCTATGATCCCTCGCGTGGTTTGGCGCGGCGCGGGCCTGCGGGAGGGGAGACATGATCGGGCGGATTGCGATCGGAACATTGCTTGCCATCGCGGCGTCGCTCGGGATCGCGCACGCCGCGGATCCGCGCTATCCCGACTGGCCCTGCGCGCAGGCCAAAGTGCCGGAGATTTCGCTCGCGGCGGTCTGGGCGGGACCGCCGCTCGACGACGTCCAGAACAAATGGAAAGAGGACCCCAACATCAGCGTGCTGGTGGAGAAGCTGGCCGCGCGGCGCACGCCGCTCGATGATGCCCAAAAGGCGATCACTGACTTCCTTGCGGCTTCCGCGTCCGACAAGACGACCGCCGGCAAGCTGCTGTTCGCCGGCTTGTTCGATTCGCTCAACGCCCAGCGTTCCTCGGTCATGAACGGCATCGAGCGGGTGACACGCAAGCAACGCGAGGCGGCCGAGAAGGTCCGCGCCGACACGCTCGCGCTGCAGGCGCTGCAGAACTCATCCTCGCCCGATCAAGCCAAGGTCGACGAACTCAGCAATACCCTGCTGTGGGAAACGCGGATCTTCGAAGACCGCCAACGTGTGGTCAGATTTGTCTGCGAAGTACCGACAACGATCGACCAGCGCCTGTTCGCGCTTGGCCGTACGATCCAGCAAGAGATGGAGTAGCGCCGGTTCCGGCGCAAAAAGGTCAGTACAGCTCACCTTTTGTCCGGTTCCGCCGACTAAATGCCGGAACCAAACGTGATTCCAGCGTCTTGTCGCTCAAGCCATCTCGAAACCCGGAGAGTTTTGATGAGAACAACGACGATCATCTTGGCGGGCGCGACGGCCCTCGGAATCTTTGCAACCGCGGCTTCGGCTCAACAAAACATGACGGGAACCATCACCAAGATCGACCGGCTGAATAGCACCATCTCGATCCAGCAAACGCAGAGCGGCACGGTCGGCGCAGGCAGCGGCGCAATACAGGAATTCAAGGTGACTGACACCAACAAGCTTGAACCCTTCCACGCTGGCGACAAGGTGAACTTCTCCGCCTCCGAAGGCGGCAGCACCAAGACCATCACCGACCTGAAGAAGCAGTAGTGTCATCACACTGAACCTCGGCCCTCGCGGCCGAGGTTCAGCTTCGCCTGAGTGAAGTAGTCGCAGGAGTTATTTCTCTTCACCCGTCCGCGGCTCCGGCTTGGCTTCGACGAGTGGTAGGCCTGCGCGCTCCCATCCATCGGATCCCAGGGGATACCAGGCGATGTTGGAATAGCCGTAAGTTTGCGCGCGCCTGGCTGCATTCCACGACATCCAGCAATTTTCCTGGCAATAGATCACGAGCAGCGCCGCCTTGTTGCCATCCGAGGCGCGCTCAAGGCCGTGGCGAAGATAGTCTTCGGTGACGTCAGCGAGTTTTCCGTAGCCGGTGTCGGGCAGCCAGATGCTGCCGGGGATGTTGTGCCGCGGCTTGTCACGCCACACCGTGCCTTCCGGCAGGTTGGCGGGCTTAGGCGGACGCGGCAGCACGTCGACGAAAGCGCCGGTCTTGTGACGCCAGATCGCCTCCGCTTCCGCGGTGGAGAGCACGCGTGCACCGGCAAGCGTCGCGGGCACCGGCGCGCGATAATTCTCCGTGCGGTAGTCTTGCGGCTCGGCGACCTGCTGCTGCGCGTGGGCCGCGACGACGAGCGACGCGGCGGCAACGACCAGGCTCGTGAGCCACCGCCTCATGGCGATTTCGCCGCCGTGTCCGGGCCGATCGGCCGATCGTTCTCGTCCAGGAGCGGCACGCCGTAGTCGAGCAGGATCTTGTTGATCTCGCCCTGGTTCTCCTGGATCAGGCGGTTGAGCTGGCGTTTCCAGTTCTGGTCAGCCGGGCGCACGCCCATGCCGATCCGATAGATAAGCTTTGGGCCCGTCGTCTCCTTCACCAGCGGCGTAACGTGCAGCGGCGGATTAGCCTCCTTGGCATAGAAGCCGGCCATAGGCCCCCACAACACGCCCGCGTCGATCTCGCCCTTGGCGAGATCTTTCATCATCGCCTCCGCGGAAGAGTCGATGCGCGTATCGATCATCAATGGATAGGGTTTTGCAGTCGCCATCAGGCCGGCCGCGGCCATATTGGTGCCGGGCGGCGTGCCGGCGACGATGCCGATATGCTTGCCCTTCAGCCGCTCGTCCTCGAGCGTGGTCACATCGTCGAGGCCGCTGCCTTGCTTCGTCACCAGTGCATAGGCGGTGCGATAATAGGGATTGGTGCCCTGGGCCAGCTCGTCGCCCTGCGGGAAGCCCATGATGACGTCGCAGCGATGCGAGCCGAGCGTCATCCGCACGAAGCCGGTCGCCTGCGGAAAATAGGTGAACTCAAGCTTCTTCTGCAGTTTCTGAGCAAACAGCTCGGCGAGCTTGTTCTCAAAGCCTTCGCCCTTCTCGTTGGAGAACGGCAAGTTCCGCGGGTCGGCACAGACGCGCAGAACCTTGGGATCGATCAATTCGATCGAGAGATCGCCGCTTTCATTGGTCTGCGCGCAAGCGGCACCATGCCCGATTGCCATCGTGGCTATCGCAAGCAGCGCCGGCAACAAGCGGCGATATTGTCCGGCACCCGCCATCGCGCTTCCTCCTCTTTCTTGTTTGGGGCTAACCATAGATTGCCCGGCGCGTCACGGCGTGCAACAGATTCGTGATGATCTCGCCGGCGTGCTGCAGCGCAAACAGGCGTGACGTGAGTGCGAAACGGCCGATGTCGCTTCGCGCACGAACTTGGGCGGAAACATGGCTCGCATCGTCTCGCTGATCGCGCTTGTCGCTGCACTCTGCCTATCGACCCTAGCGCGGGCGCAGGAGCAAGAATTGCCTGTGAGCGAAGTCGCGCCGGGAATATTCGTGCATAACGGCGAGATCGCCCTGATGACCGGCGAGAACGAAGGCGCCATCGCCAATGTCGGATTCGTCATCGGCGACAGCGCCGTTGCCGTGATCGACACCGGCGGCAGCGTCCGCGAGGGACGGCGACTGTTGGCCGCCATCCGCGCCCGCACCGACGAGCCGGTCCGCTATGTCATCAACACCCACGCCCATCCCGATCATGCCTTCGGCAACGCGGCGTTTGCGGGGGATGGAACCGTTTTCGTCGGCCACAGGAAGCTTCCCGACGCGCTGACCGCGCGCGGCCCATTCTATCTCGAGGCCTTCCGCCGGACGATGGGCGCGAAACTGATGGACGACGTGCGCATCGTGCCGCCCACGACGCTCGTCGATGGCAGCCTCGCGCTCGATCTCGGTGGACGATCGCTTACACTAAGGGCATGGCCGACCGCGCATAGCGATAATGACCTCACCGTGTTCGATGAGAAGACCCGGACCTTGTTCGCCGGCGACCTCGTATTCGTCACCCATATCCCTGTTGTCGACGGCAGCATCAAAGGCTGGCTCGCCATCCTCGGCGAACTTGCCGCCCTGCCCGCTCAGCGTGTAGTTCCCGGTCACGGGCCCGTGAGCGAATGGCCGGCAGCCCTGGCCGATGAGCGCCACTATCTCGAGACGCTGGCCGCCGACGTGCGTGCGCTGATCGCGAAGGGCAAGCCGATCACCGCTGCTGCCGAAACTGCCGCGGCATCGGAGCGGCCGCGCTGGAAACTGTTCGACGACTACAACGCCCGGAACGCAACTGCAGCATTTTCGCAATTGGAGTGGGAATAGGTTTGGCGAGGCCATATAGTAGAGGCGTTGCTTCCATCCTCGCCGCGGGGAGAACGACTATGTCCGGAGCACCTTTCCGTCTCGTCTATATCGCCGGCCTCCTGGGCATCATCGCATTTGGCGCGCGCCTTGCGCCCGCGGTGAGCGCGGAGGCCCATGATCCCTGGCCCGGCCTGGTCCAGGACATCTTCAACAATCGCCCGATGAGCGACGGCAGCAACGTGATCGCGCTCGAGATGCCGGCTCGTGCGGAGGATGCTGCCATCGTGCCGGTGACGCTGCGCAGCAAGCTCGCGCCCGACGACACCCGCCGCGTGCGGACGATCACCCTCGTCATCGACCAGAACCCGGCGCCGATGGCGGCCAAGTTCGCGCTTGGGCCGGACGCCAACGTCACGGAAATCTCGACCCGCGTGCGCATCAACAACTACACCGACGTCCATGCCGTAGCCGAACTCACCGACGGCAAGCTCTATGTGGTGAAGACTTACGTGAAGGCGTCCGGCGGCTGCGCTGCGCCCGCACTCAAGAACGCTGAGGAGGCCAAGGCCAGGCTCGGCCAGATCCGATATCGGCAGCTTTCGAAAGCTGGTGAAGGCTCCACAAGCGGAGCCCGGGAGGCGCAGGTCATGATCGGCCATCCCAACAATTCCGGCCTGCAGATGGACCAGGTGACGCAGCTCTATATTCCCGCCTTCTATGTCGACCGGCTGCAGCTCTGGCAGGACGACAGCCTGGTGCTGAAGATGGAAGGCGGAATCTCGATCTCCGAGGACCCCAATATCCGCTTCACCTATGTCTCGAATGGCGCCAAGCGTTTCCGCGCCGAGGCCAAGGACACCGACGGCCACGTATTCGAGCACGAATGGAAGATCGATTCGGATAGTTGAAGGGTTTCAGAAGCACCTGACTTCTGCTTCGGCCTGGGCGCGGCGGAGATCGTTGAGGGCATTGGCCGCCTGTTCGGACGTGCGGAAGGGCGAGCCCATATCGCCCCTCACCTGGGACAGGCTGAGCACCGTCTCAGCGGTGACATAGCGGTCATAGGGAATCAGCGATGCGACCACGTCGATCGAGCACGAGCATTGCTCGATGGCGTGCCGTGTCTCGCCATTCGCCTTCAGGCAGCCGAACACGTATTCCGCGCGGGCGGCGGTCGGATAATCGTTGACCTCCTCGCCGCGCGCGATCGCCGCGGTTGCCGCGAATACGATCAAAGCGGCGACAATAGGTCGTACCGGTCCCGCAATCGTCATGACGATCCTCTCGCTTTCAATGGCGCAAGCTATGCTATGACTACGCGATAGAAAAGAACACGTTCGAGGAAACGGCTCAACAAAATGAGTGCCATCATTCGCACGCTGGCGGCTGCCGCGGTTCTTGCGGTAACGCCGTTCGCCGCCTGCTTTGGCGCAGACACGATCCGCGTTGCAGTGCAGAAAACCGGCACCTTTGCCTGGGAACTGGCGGTGATCCGCGCGCATGGCCTCGACAAGAAGGCCAATCTTGCGATCGAGGCCACCGAGCTCGCAAGCCCGGAGGCGGGCAAGATCGCGCTCCGCGCCGGCAATGCCGACGTCATGGTCTCCGATTGGCTGTGGGTGTCTCGCGAGCGGACGCTCGGCGCCAAGCTCGCCTTCTATCCCTATTCGAGCGCGCTGGGCGCAGTGATGGTGCCGACCTCCTCGCCGATCCGTTCGCTCACCGATCTCCGGGGGCGCAAGCTTGCCGTTGCCGGCGGACCGATCGACAAGAGTTGGCTGCTGCTGCAGGCGTCGCTGAAGCAGGACGGTCTCGACCTGAAGTCGGCGGCGACCATCGTCTATGGCGCGCCACCGCTGCTTGCGGCCAAGGCCGTGGGCGGTGAGGTCGATGCCGTCGTCAACTACTGGAATTTCTGCGCCGCGCTGGAAGCCAAGGGCTTTCGCCGCGTCGCCGGCATTGAGGATATCCTGCCGAAACTCGGCGCCAAGGGTCGCATCGCGATGGTCGGCTATGTCTTCGACGAAGGCTGGGCCAACGCGAACCGGGATGCGGTCGAGCGTTTCATCACGATGACCCGTGCTGCCAAGGAGATCCTCACGAAGTCCGACGACGAATGGGAGAAGATCGCGCGCCTGACCGGTGCCCCGGACGCCGCAACGCTGCACGCCTATCGCGACCGCTATCGCGAAGGCATTCCGCGCCGCCCGATCGCGGACGAAGAGGCCGACGCACGGGTGCTCTACCGGGTGCTCGCCAAGATCGGCGGCGGCGAGCTGGTGGGATCGGCAACCGAGCTTGACCCCGGCACGTTCTATCACGCGATTCCGGGAGATTGAGCCGTGGTGCGCCTTCTCTCCTTCCTCCTGTTCCTTGCGACGTGGTGGCTCGCAGCGCTCCTGACCGGTGACGTGAAGCTGCCGGCGCCGCCGGCGGTGCTGGCGGTGATCCTAAGAGAAGCGGCATCCGGCGCGCTGTTCATCAATCTCGGCGTTACGCTCGCGCGAGTCGCCCTGTCCTTTACGCTCGCAATGGCGCTGGGCGCCGCCATCGGCTACCTGATGGGCCGGGTCAAGCTCGCCGACAGGATCGGCGATCCCTGGCTGATCCTGCTGCTCAATCTGCCCGCACTTGTCGTCATCGTGCTCGCCTATATCTGGGCGGGGCTCACCGAGGTCGCCGCGATTGCGGCGATCGCCGTCAACAAGCTTCCGACCGCGGTCGTTACGCTGCGCGAGGGCGCGCGGGCGCTCGACCGCTCGCTGGACGAGATGGCAAGCGTGTTCGCGATCCCGCGCGGAAGAGCGTTCCGGCACGTGATCCTGCCGCAGCTTGGGCCCTATATCGCGGCTGCCGCGCGATCGGGGCTCTCGCTGGTCTGGAAGATCGTGCTGGTTGCGGAATATCTCGGACGTCCGAACGGCGTCGGCTTCGAGATCGGCGTCGCCTTTCAGTTGTTCGATATTCCGCTGCTGCTCGCCTATTCGCTGACCTTTGCCGCGGTCGTACTGGTGATCGAGACGGTGCTGGTGCAGCCATTCGAACTTCGCGCATCCCGGTGGCGGCCCCGTGCAGCTTGAGGTCGACATCACCGGTAAGCATTTCGAGAGTGCGGCGGGCGAGCGGCACGACGTGCTCGCGGGCGTCAAGTTCTCGCTTCACGGCGGCGAAGTCGGCGTGTTCGTCGGCCCCTCCGGCTGCGGCAAGAGCACAATGCTGAAGATCCTGGCCGGCCTCGACCACGACTATCAGGGAAAGGTCTCGCGTCCAACAGCGGCGCGGCTCGGGATGGTGTTTCAGGAGCCGCGGCTTTTGCCGTGGCGGTCGGTCGAGGACAATATCCGGCTCGCTGCGCCACATATTGACGAGAAACGGCTCTCGGAACTGTTCGCCATCCTGGAACTGACGCAGCATCGCAGCCATTTCCCCGGCGAGCTCTCGCTTGGCCTCGCGCGCCGCGTCGCGCTTGCGCGAGCCTTCGCGATCGAGCCGGATTTCCTCATTCTCGACGAGCCACTGGCTTCACTCGACGATGCGCTCGCCGCTCACCTGCGCGAGCAGATCGCAACGCTGGTGGAAAGCCGCTCGATGATGACGCTGCTGGTCACGCATAATCTCGACGATGCCGTTTATCTTGGCGACCGGCTGTTCCTGCTGTCGGCGCGGCCGGCCAGGATTCTGCAGGAAGTGCCGATCCCGACACCGCGCGCGCGACGGAGCGCTGCCGAGATCAACCACATCAAGGCCGACCTGGTGCGGCGGCGGCTTGCAAAGATATGAGACGTGGTCTTCATATTGAGAAAATTATATCGAGAAAAGATTGGGAGCTCACGATGCCGCGCCGATTGATTGCTGTCGCCCTCCTGCTGCTCGCACTGCCCAGCGAACTCAGCGCGCAGACCAAAGGTAAAGGCATCAGGCTCTGGAATCTCACGACGTCGACCATCTCCGGCTTCCAACTTTCGCCGGTCGGTAAGAACGATTGGGGTCCCAATCAGACCCTGAATGACAAGGACAAGGAGGTCGACCACGACGAGCGGCTGCGCCTCGTTGGCGTCGAGCCCGGACGCTACGACGCCAAGGTGAGTTATGCCGGCGCCAGGCAGTGCTTCGTCCGCGACATCGAGATCAAGGCCGACGCGGTGTTCTCGATCTCTGACAAGGATCTGAAGGACTGCAACAAATAGGCTCAGCCCGCGATCGGAGCCGCCGTCTTTTCCGCTCGATCATTGCTGTGCGGATATTCGCAGCGCCATTTGACCGCGGTCCACTTCGGATGCTCGCCGATCCATTGCGCAATGTAGGGCGGAGCCGCCATCGCACATTGCCGCAGCGAACCGTTGAAGGAGAACACCAGATGGGTCTCCTCGCAGGTGGCGGGCGACAGCACGGCACAGACGGTCACGATGAGATCGATCGGATTCATGCCTCAAATCCCTGGTGCTTCGGTGAAGTAACGCACAGCAAGCTACGTGGGCGGCGAGGCCAGGTTTCGCCTCACCGTGAAAGCCGGAACCACTGCGGGAGGTTCCTAGAAATTCATGCCAAACACAAGCCGCGCCTGATGGCGCTCGAAATTGACCAGATCGAGCGCCGCAGCCGATCCGGCAGGACGCCCCCAGGCCTGCACGCTCCAGGCCGCGGTCAGCCGCGAACGTTCCGAGAGCTGGAGATAGGCGACCGGACCGATGAACAAGGCCTGCCCCTCGAACTCGTTCAGCCCGATCCCGTCATAATGGCGGAGATAGCGCGCCTCGCCGCCAACGAAAACGCCGGGCCTGATCTGCGCCATCAGCCCGACGGCCGCGCCAACCGTCGCCTCCTGTTGCGCAGCGCGCGAGGCAAGAAAACGCGTCCATTCCGGCTGATAGATGAAATTGAGTGCCGCGATCAGGAAGTTCGGTACCAACTCGCGATCGAAGGCCAACCTCAATTCAGTGCCGAAATTGCGGATGCGATCGGCTGTGGTCTCGTCGATCCGGTCGGAGTGGCTTTCCACTGCGAGGGTCAGGCCGAACGGCGCCGTCTCGCGGTCGAGAAATCGGTAGCGGACATCCAAAGAAAGACCTTGCCAGGTCAATTGACGCCGATCTTCAAAGCCGGGAATGCCGTAGATCTGGTGCGCCACAAAGGCGCCGCCGAGCTCGATGCGGATGTCGCGGGCCGGCACGAATTCGAGTTCGAACTCCTGGGCGACGGCACGATAGCTGCCACCATTCCTGGAAAAGCTTCCCGTGGTCTCGGTCTGGAATTCGCGCTCGCCGACATGCCCGACGTCGGTGCCGATCAGGAAGCCGAACAGATGCTCAGTATCGATTTCATCGGCACGCGCGCCGACGGCAGCAAGCAGTGCGAAAAAGCACACGGCAGCCGCCCGGAGCATCGTTGCGCGAAAAGACATTCTCGTCCCGAGAGCGAATCGAAAGCGTCAGCAGCGCTGACAAGAACATTCCTATCACAACGTCCAGTCGAGCGGCAGCGATTGGAAGCTTGATTGCAAGGACCATTTCGGCTGCAATGCAAGACCCGGGAAGGGCCGGCGGAAGAACAATCGCTTCAGGGAGAATAAACCGAATGGCACGAGTTCTGGTACTTTATAAAATGCCGAAAAACGCCGAGGCCTTCGACAAGTATTACGCATCGGTGCACATTCCGCTGGCCAAGAAGATCCCGGGACTGAAGAAATACGACATCAGCACGGCTCCGCTCAGGACGCCAGCGGGCGAGAGCAACGTCCACCTTGCGGCAACGCTGTATTTCGACTCGCTCGACGCGCTGAAGGCAGGCATGGGATCGGCGGAAGGAAAGGCGGCAGGCGCGGATCTCGCCAACTTTGCCGATGGCGGCGCCGATCTCTACATTTTCGATACGAAGGAAGTTTAAGGGCGTCTCACACAGAGGCCCAACAAATGTGAGCCTGACGAATTCGCCTGCCGCGGCTTGCGCAGATAGCGCTGCGCGAGCCGGGCAGGCGCTTGACGCTTACTTGCGTGATGCGCAGGCGTACATGTTGATTTCCATGCCGACCTGCACTTCGACGATCTTCGGAGTCTTCCAGCTCATTCGATCCTCCCAAATGGCTTGGCGCGAGGTTCACGCCAAGGTCGAACCTATGGCCAGCTCGCGCGTGGCGCAAGTGGACAAGATCGACCAGCGAGCGCATCTGTGCCGCAGTTGTGCGCCGATAGTTCCCTCCTGGACAAACAAGTTCCCTCTTGGGCAAAGCCTGTCACGTTGGGCACACACTCGCACGCGAGTGCTTCAACGATCGATCGCACGACACAGCGTGAGGCGTGACGCCGTTCAAGAGCAACGCGCTCAGCAATCGTTGTCTTTGTTCGCCATCTGGCCTTCGGACTTCTTTCCTTCGGCTTGCTGTGCTGCCGTGGGCTCGCCCTGCATCTGCCGCTGCACATCCTGCGAGGACGTGGCGACATCTCCGGTAGCCCTATTCATCGTGCTGGTCGGCGGATGCTCCTTGTCGCTCGCCATGCCCGTTGTGGTCTGGCTGCTGGTCGATGCCGGGCCAGAACCCGCATCCTTATTGGCGCTTTGGCCTTGGGTATTGCAGGGACCTGCCAGCGCGGCGCCGGCGCTCAGCACCAGGATGGAGCAACCCGCAAAGATGGTGCGTCTTGTGCTCATGTCTCGTCTCCTTCTCGAATCGGCGCGTGCCCCTGCACGCCGGGATCACGGAAGAACCGAAGCACGCGTCCCAGGTTCCGGGTGGCGAGGTGAAATCCGATGCTGTTCACTGCCGCCGTTCACGCCGCATCAGTTGCAAGCGCTTTTCGAGGCCTCGCATGAGAACGTCATCCCGCCTCTTACTCGTTCCATTCATCATGATCGCTGTTGCGTCGCCAGCCGCCGCCGAGGAACGGCCTCAGCCTGGGCGGACGCAGATGCCGGCGACGCTGACCGGCAAGGAACGGCTCGGCAAGAAATGGATGGACGAGCAGCGGATCGATAATTGCAACGTTCCGCCCGACAAGCGCGGCTCCAGGCCGCGGCCCGCAGCCTGCTCGCACGGGCCTGCCAGCTAGAGGGCATGGTCCGGAAAAGTGGAAACCGGTTTTCCGAAAAGACCATGCTCAAACAAAGACCCTGTCATCCTATCGCAATAGCCGCAGGAGGGCGCGACCGGCGGGCGACTGCAGTTCCTTGGCGTCAAGCGTTCCATCCTTGTCCGGATTGGCCGCGTTGAAGCGCTGCTCCACGACCGCAAGATATTCATCCTGCGTCAGCGTTCCGTCGTGGTCAGGATCGGCAGCCGCCAGTTCCTTGGCGCTGAGGCGGCCGCGCAATTCTCGCGCATCGAGCGTGCCGTCATGATCCCGGTCCAGTCTGGTAAACAGCGCCGATGCCGCCTTCTTCACCTCGGCCAGATCGAGGGTGCCATCATTGTCGGTGTCGAATGCCTTGATCGGGTCGGCGCGTTTGGGCGCGGCCAGAGCGGGCGCCGTAAGCAGCGCAGCAGCCGATATCAAGATAACAAGACCACGCAATTTCATCTCTCATCTCCCTTGGCAGAACCTGCACGGCAAGGGCGGCAGAGAAGCTTGCGTAGATAGCGGAGCGCACGCCAGCCGCCCACGGCGCGCTTTACGATCTAGTCCGAGGTTGCGGAAAATTCCGCGGAGCCGACCTGCTGCTGCCGGTGGACGGCTGACGGCACGATGCCGAAATACTTCCGGAACACGCGGCTGAAATGCGAGGAGCTGGAAAAGCCCCAGGAGAATGCGACGTCGGTGATGGTCTTGCCGGGCTGCGCTTCCAGCTCCTCACGGCAATGCTGCAGCCGCGCGCGCCAGATATAGTCGCTCACGGTCATGCCGCGCTCGCTGAACAGCATGTGGAGATAGCGCTTGGTGCAGCCTAGCGCGGTCGAGATCTGGTCGATGCAGAGATCCGGATCGCGCAGGTGTTCGCGGATGAAGAACTGGGCTCGGATATAGGTCGCCTCCGCACCGCCATGGTTGAACGTCGTCTCGGCTTCACGCAGCGGCAACAGCAACAGATCGATCAACGAATCGGCGACGCCCATCGCATTGTAGGGAGACAGCCGGCTCGCCTCGGAAAAGGCCGCATGCACGAAATCGTAGGCGATGCGGCCGGTGCCGCTGCGGGCGGAGAGCTTGCAGGCCGGCATCCGTGCCGAACGGAAACCACGTTCCTGCAACAGCGCCTTCGGCACGATCACGACCTCATGCCGCGTCAGCGACGGGCTGATGATGGTGTGCGGGCTGGAAACGTCATAGGCGAGGCAATCGCCGGGAACGAGCTCGAAATGGCGGCCATCCTGCTCGAAATAGGAGGTGCCATGGGTCTGGAACAGGATCTTGATGTAGGGATGATCGCTCAGTTTCGAGCGCGCATTCACATGCGCGATACGGTGCTGACTCACCTCGATCTGGCACAGTTTCAGCCGCGAGACTGTGGTGTAGTTGACCCGTGCCTCGAGCGAGGAGGCGTCCATCGGATCGACATCAAACCGGCCGCATAGATCGGTCAGTGCGTCTGTCCAACATTGAACCTGCTTCTTTGGCGTCAATCCGGAGGTAGTGAGCGAACGGACGGTATCGGGCATATCCAGCCACCGATTCGAGATGAAAGCGTGACTGCTCGCCGCAAGAGGCTTTGGTCACCGTGAAGTACCGTTACCTCAATCTTAATGCGGTCTTTGATCCCTGAGCAGCGTTCCTCCTGACAACCTTGAGGTTTAATCCTCGACTTTACTTCAAGTGCCGTCAAGGAAAATCAGTCTCCTACGCCCGCGACCGGGGCCACGCCCGTGCGCCACCGCGCTGCACCGCAAGCAAAAAAGTTCTTCGAGTTTCACTTCTGAGCAAGCCGCCCTTCTCTCTTGGGCAAGTCGCGCGTCGACGAAGGGGATAGGAGGAGGAACCAAAAAAATGGGCCGTTTCGATTGAAAGCGGAAGGTCATCATTGGGAGGAAATCACTATGCGCAAGGTGCTAATCGCGACCTCTATCGGCGCCGTGGCGGCGCTCGGCGGAGGTGCTGCCAGTGCCAACGAAGAACTCAGCAAAATGACGCAGAACCCGAAGGACTGGGTTATGCCGGCGGGTGACTACGCCAATACGCGCTACTCAAAGCTGAATCAGATCAACGCCTCGAACGTCGGAAAGTTGCAGGTCGCCTGGACATTTTCGACCGGCGTGCTGCGTGGCCATGAGGGCGGGCCGCTGATCATCGGCAACATGATGTACGTGCATACGCCCTTCCCGAACAAGGTCTATGCTCTTGACCTGTCGCAGGACAACAAGATTGTCTGGAGGTACGAGCCGAAGCAGGATCCGAACGTAATCCCGGTGATGTGCTGCGACACGGTGAATCGTGGCGTGGCCTATGGCGACGGCAAGATCTTCCTGCACCAGGCCGACACCTCGCTGGTGGCACTCGACGCCAAGACCGGCAAGGTGGAGTGGACGGCCAAGAACGGCGATCCTGGCAAGGGCGAGACCGGCACATCCGCGCCGCTGGTCGTGAAGGACAAGGTGCTGGTCGGCATCTCCGGCGGTGAGTTCGGCGTGCAATGCCACGTGACCGCCTACGACACGAAGAGCGGCAAGCAGGTCTGGCGCGCCTATTCCGAAGGGCCAGACGACCAGATCAAGATCGATCCCGAGAAGACCACCGCTCTCGGCAAGCCGGTCGGCAAGGACTCGAGCCTCAAGACCTGGCAGGGCGACCAGTGGAAGACCGGCGGCGGCTGCACCTGGGGCTGGTTGTCGTATGACCCGACGCTCGACCTCGTCTATTACGGTTCGGGCAATCCCTCGACCTGGAACCCGAAGCAGCGTCCGGGCGACAACAAGTGGTCGATGACCATCTTCGCGCGCAGTCCGGATAACGGCATGGCCAAGTGGGTCTATCAGATGACGCCCCATGACGAATGGGACTATGACGGCGTCAACGAGATGATCCTGACCGATCAGCCCTTCAACGGCCAGGAGCGCAAGCTGCTGACGCATTTCGATCGTAACGGCTTGGCCTATACGCTCGATCGCACCAACGGCGAACTGCTCGTCGCCGAGAAGTATGACCCGAAGGTCAACTGGACCAGCGGCGTCGACATGAACAAGAGCTCGCCGACCTACGGCCGGCCGAAGGTCCTCGACCAATATTCGACGGACAAGCAGGGCGAAGATGTCAACGTCAAGGGCATCTGCCCGGCTGCGCTCGGCAGCAAGGACGAGCAGCCGGCAGCCTACTCGCCGGAGACGCAACTGTTCTACGTGCCGACCAACCACGTCTGCATGGACTATGAACCGTTCAAGGTGAGCTACACCGCGGGCCAGCCCTATGTCGGCGCGACGCTCTCGATGTACCCGCCTCCCGGCGAAACCCACATGGGCAACTTCATCGCCTGGGACAACAAGACCGGAAAGATCGTCTGGTCGAACAAGGAGCAGTTCTCGGTCTGGTCAGGCGCGCTTGCGACCGCCGGCGGCGTGGTGTTCTACGGCACGCTCGAAGGCTATCTCAAGGCAGTTGATGCCAAGACCGGCAAGGAGCTCTACAAGTTCAAGACTCCCTCCGGCATCATCGGCAACGTCACGACCTATGAGCAGGGCGGCAAGCAGTATGTGGCCATACTCTCGGGTGTCGGCGGCTGGGCGGGCATCGGCCTTGCTGCAGGGCTGACCGATCCGACTGCCGGTCTCGGCGCAGTCGGCGGCTATGCGGCGCTGAGCAACTATACCGCCCTCGGCGGAACGCTCACCGTGTTCTCCCTCCCGCAGTGAGCCGAACGTCGTTCCGGCGCGTGGACCATCCACGCGCCGGTTTTGCCTGTATCTGATCTCGAGGACATGCTCTTGCGTAAAAGCTGGTTTGTGGTTGCGGCGATGATCATCGCCGTATCTGGAGGATTCGCCTTTGCCGACGATGCGGTCGATCCGACCGCCGTCAAGGAAGAGAACGGCAAATATCTGGATAAGGAAGGTAACCCGACCTACAAGGTCGCAGCCGACGGGACGGTGGATTGGTACACCTACTCCGGATATCGGCGGTATCATTCCGAATGCCATGTCTGCCATGGCCCGGACGGCATGGGTTCGACCTATGCACCGGCATTGGCGAGTTCGCTGAAGACCATGAGTTACGCCGATTTCCTCGGCGTCGTCGCCAGCGGCCGCAAGAACGTCAGTACCGCACAGGAGAATGTCATGCCGGCGTTCGGTGACAATCCAAACGTCGCCTGCTACATGGACGACCTCTATGTCTACCTGCGCGCCCGCGCCAATGACGCGGTGGGGCGCGTACGCCCCGCAAAGCATGAAGAGAAGCCCGCCGCCTATAAGCAGGCGGAAGATTCCTGCATGGGCAAGAATTGAAGCTGCGGAGCGCGGGCGACAACACGCTTTACGGAGAGATCAACATGAAGACACGCGCTGCCGTCGCATTCGAAGCCAAGAAGCCGCTTGAGATCGTCGAGCTCGACCTGGAAGGCCCGAAGGCCGGTGAAGTCCTGGTCGAGATCAAGGCGACCGGTATCTGTCATACCGACGCCTACACGCTTGACGGCTTCGACAGTGAGGGAATCTTCCCTTCCATCCTCGGCCATGAGGGCGCCGGCATCGTCCGCGAGGTCGGTGCAGGCGTGACCTCGGTGAAGCCGGGCGATCACGTGATCCCGCTCTACACGCCCGAATGCAGGCAGTGCAAAAGCTGCCTGAGCCAGAAGACCAACCTCTGCACCGCGATCCGCGCCACTCAGGGCAAGGGCGTGATGCCGGATGGCACCTCGCGCTTCAGCTACAAGGGCCAGACCATCTACCACTACATGGGTTGCTCGACCTTCTCGAACTACACGGTGCTGCCGGAGATCGCGGTGGCGAAGATCCGCGAGGACGCTCCGTTCGACAAGAGCTGCTATGTCGGCTGCGGCGTGACCACCGGCGTCGGCGCCGTGGTCAACACCGCCAAGGTCACGCCAGGCTCCAACGTCGTGGTGTTCGGCCTCGGCGGTATCGGGCTCAACGTGATCCAGGGCGCCAAGATGGTCGGCGCGGACAAGATCATCGGCGTTGACATCAACGACTCCAAGGAAGATTGGGGCCGCCGCTTCGGCATGACGCATTTCGTCAATCCGACGAAAGTCGGCGGCGATATCGTCCAGCACCTGTTCGGCCTCACCGATGGCGGCGCCGATTACACCTTCGACTGCACCGGCAACACCAATGTGATGCGCCAGGCGCTGGAAGCCTGCCACCGCGGCTGGGGCGTCTCCGTGATCATCGGCGTTGCGGAATCCGGCAAGGAGATCGCGACCCGGCCGTTCCAACTCGTCACCGGACGGGTCTGGAAGGGCACGGCCTTCGGCGGCGCGCGCGGCCGCACCGACACGCCGAAGATCGTCGACTGGTACATGAACGGAAAGATCCAGATCGATCCGATGATCACCCACGTGCTCAAGCTCGAGGACATCAACAAGGGATTCGACTTGATGCACGAGGGCAAGTCGATCCGTTCGGTCGTCGTCTACTAGGGCGTGATCCGAATCGGAGTGCCAGGTCGGCGGAAGCGGACCCGGCTCCCCGGAAGGGTCATGCTCCAGCAAAAGGTGGAACGGGATCACGATGCCCCGTTCCAGAATCAACGTGTCAAACACCAGGAGGATTGACCCATGACTGTTCATCTCCACCCGTCGATTGACAACGGCATCCAGAAGGGTTCCGGCAGCTTTGCCGGTGGCACGCTGGTCTGCAAATGCTCGGACCGACCGGTGAAGGTCGAGATCAAGGGCGACGTTGCCCACAACCACGCCTGTGGCTGCACCAAATGCTGGAAGCCGGAAGGGGCGATGTTCTCGGTCGTTGCGGTGGTACCGAGACAGAACCTGACGGTGCTGGAAAACGGCGACAAGCTGCAGATCGTCGACCCCGCGGCCGTGATCCAACGCTATGCCTGCAAGGATTGCGGCACGCATATGTATGGGCGGATCGAGAACAAGGCGCATCCGTTCTACGGCCTTGACTTCATCCATCCCGAACTCTTCCAGGAAAGCGGCTCGGCGGCGCCGGGATTTGCTGCGTTCGTCTCGTCGGTGATCGAGTCCGGCGCCAAGCCGGAGGATATGCCGGCGATCCGCGGCCGGCTGAAGGAATTGGGACTCGAGCCCTATGACTGCCTGTCGCCGGCACTGATGGATGCGATCGCGACTCACGTGGCGAAATCCAAGGCTGCCTGATAGGGCCGCTTAACAAGGCTGCCTGATTTGCCCGCGCTCCCGCTGGCGGTGCTTGACCGCCAGCGGTGCCATCCGTGCCTGCACCGCAGCATTTTCCGCTGCACGCGCCCATCCTTCATATTGCTCCCGTAAATTAAGTCAGTTCCGCCTTTTCCCGATCCGCGTCTGCCTCGCGGCGGTGAATTTTTCGTCGGCCGCGTTTGCAAAAATATCCTGACGATCTAACATCACCGACGGTCGGCCCCGCTTTTGACAAACGGCAAATGCAGAACACCGGGCTGTGAAGTCACTGTCGCATCGGTTTCTGATAACATTTGTTTTTCTCGATGCGCGCGGGCGGCGCATTTCATTTGAACATAGCAAAGGAGCAGCCGGACACGGACTACCGATCGTGCAACGGGCTCTCCTTAAACATCTCCAAGGACCTGCCCGCCGCACGAGACCCAGAAGTGGTCGCGAGCGCAGGGAGAAATATGTTCTCGCTCGTGGCCTGCAGACATCAACAGCTTAAGAAGAGCGAGGGACGATCATGGTCAAGTTGAAGATTAATGGTCAGGAACAGAATTGGGATGGCGATCCCGATCTTCCGCTACTCTGGTTCATCCGTGACGAAGTCGGGCTCACCGGCACCAAATTCGGTTGCGGTCAGGCGCTGTGCGGCTCCTGCACCGTGATCATAGACAAGCAGGCGGTGCGCGCCTGCATCACCTCGGTGTCGGATGCGGCCGGCCGCGAGATCACCACCATCGAGGGCCTGCACCCGACCGGCGATCACCCGGTGCAGAAGGCCTGGCGGCAGGTCAACGTGCCGCAATGCGGCTATTGCCAGGCCGGCCAGATCATGCAGGCCGCCGCGCTGTTGGCGGACAATCCAAAACCGTCGCACGACCAAATCCGCGAAGCCATGTCCGGCAACATCTGCCGCTGCGGCTGCTACCAGCGGATCGAGAACGCGGTTCATCTCGCATCGACGGGGGTGTGACATGAATATCCTCACCAATCCCAACAAGCTTCGCGGTTTCGAGAAGCACATCAAGATCGAGAACGTTTCGCGCCGCAGCATCCTGAAGACCTTAGGGCTGGCCGGCGGGTTCGTGCTCGCTGCACCTGTGATGATACGTCCGAGCTTTGCCTACGACACCGGCGCGGGGAAGATGCCGCACGGCGTCGTGGTCGACCCGCGTGTCTTCGTCTCGATCGCGCCTGACGGCATCGTCACGATCGTCGCGCACCGCTCCGAGATGGGAACCGGTGTGCGCACTAGCCTGCCGCTGATCGTGGCCGAAGAGCTTGAAGCCGACTGGTCGCGCGTCCGCGTCCAGCAGGCGCATGGCGATGAGGTCAAGTTCGGCAACCAGGACACCGACGGCTCGCGCAGCACGCGGCACTATCTGATCCCGATGCGCCAGATCGGCGCCTCGGCTCGCACCATGCTGGAGCAGGCCGCGGCGAAACGCTGGGGCGTGCCAGCGGGCGAGGTGAAGGCCGCCAATCACGAAGTCGTCCACAGCGCAAGCGGGCGCAAGCTCGGCTTCGGCGAGCTGGCGGCCGATGCGGCAAAGGAGTCGGTTCCAAGCATCGAAGGCCTGAAGCTCAAGAACCCAAAGGACTTCCGCTACCTCGGCAAGGGCGAGATCAGCATTGTCGACCTGCACGACATCACGACGGGTGCGGCCCGTTATGGCGCCGACGTGCGGCTGCCCGGCATGAAGTATGCCGTCATCGCGCGTCCGCCGGTGACCGGCGGCAAGCTCGCCTCCTTCGACCCCGCCGACGCGCTGAAGGTCTCCGGCGTCGAGAAGGTGATGGAAGTGAGGGGATGGCCGTGGCCGTCGAAATTCCAGCCGCTCGGCGGGGTGGCCGTGATCGCACGCAACACCGGCGCGGCGATCAAGGGCTGCAACGCGCTGAAGGTGACCTGGGAGGACGGCGCCAATGCCAAATACGACTCGGTCGCCTATCGTGCCGAGCTCGAGGCAGCCGCGCGCAAGCCAGGCCTCATCGTACGCAAGGAAGGCGACGTCGAGGCGGCGTTAAAGAGCGCCGACAAGGTCATCGTCGGCGAGTACTATCTGCCCCATTTCGCCCATGCCAGCATGGAACCGCCGGTCGCGGTCGCCAACGTCAAGGGCGACAAGGCGGAGGTCTGGGCCCCCGTGCAGAGCCCGGGCGGAACGCGCGAGGACGTCGCCAAGACGCTCGGCATTCCCGAGGAGAACGTGACCGTCAACGTCACGCTGCTCGGCGGCGGTTTCGGGCGCAAGTCGAAATGCGACTTCGCGCTTGAGGCCGTGCTGCTCTCGAAGGAGCTCGGGGTGCCCGTGAAGGTGCAGTGGACGCGCGAAGACGATGTGCGCCACGACTTCCTCCACACCGTCTCGGTCGAGCGGATCGAGGCCGGTCTCGACAAGAGTGGCAAGGTGATCGCCTGGCGCCATCGCAGCGTGGCTCCATCGATCGCCTCGACGTTCGCCGCCGGGACCGTTCACCAGGCGCCGTTCGAGCTCGGCATGGGATTGATCGACAATCCGTTCGAGATCGCCAACCTGCAGTGCGAGAATCCGGAAGCGGCCGCACATACCCGCATCGGCTGGTTCCGTTCGGTCTCGAACATCCCGCGCGCGTTCGCGGTGCAGTCCATGGTCGCCGAAATCGCCCAGGCCACCAACCGCGATCCGAAGGATATGCTGCTGGAGCTGATCGGTTCGCCGCGAATCGTCAATCTGTCCTCGGTGAAGGATCCCTGGAACTACGGCGAGCCCTATGACAGCTACCCGATCGACACCGCGCGGCTTCGCAAGGTGGTCGAAGTGGTTGCCGACAAGGGCGGCTGGGGACGCTCCGTGCCCAAGGGCCATGGCCTCGGCATCGCGGTGCACAGGAGCTTCGTCAGCTACATCGCGACCATCATCGAGGTGGCTGTCGACGACAAGGGCAAGCTGACGGTGCCAAGGGTCGACACCGCGATCGACTGCGGCACCTATGTCAACCCCGAGCGTATCCAGTCGCAGATCGAGGGCGCGGCGATCATGGGCCTGAGCCTCGCCAAATATGGCGAGGTCACCTTCAAGGACGGCAAGGTGCAGCAGGGCAATTTCGACGATTACCCGGTAATCCGGATCGACGAATCCCCTGCCGTGACCAATGTCTACATCGTGCCGCCCGCCAGCCCCGATACGCCCCCGAGCGGCGTCGGCGAACCCGGCGTCCCCCCGTTCGCGCCGGCGCTGATCAACGCGATCTTCGCCGCGACCGGAAAACGTATCCGGGCGATGCCGATCGGCAAGCAACTGGAGGCATGAGGCGGAACGCAAGCTCGCACCAACCGTTTCATCGATCTGGAGAGGAGACAGATCGATGAAACACAATTTCCCGGCGCTCGCGGTGTCGCTACTGGCGGGCGCCTTTCTTTTGAATACGCAGGCGGCGAACGCACAAGCGAACACGTCACCACCTGCAACTGCCACCCGGCCGGCGAAGACGCCCGCAGAGCAGAATTCCCTGCCGAACAACGCCCCACCGGCGACCACCAACCAGACCACGGGCGAAGCCAGCCGCGACCCGACGATCAAGAAGATGAACGAGGACGAGAAGGCGAAGGTCGACAACAAAGGCAAGTAATTTCCTGTTCCTAATAAAGAACGGCGGACCTTTCGGTCCGCCGCTTTGTCCCCCCGCTCCGCCGCGGCGCTATTTCTTGACCGCGAACACCCAGACGACGCCGCCCTGGGGAACGTTGTTCTCCACGCCGACATTCTGGGTGGCCAAGGCATCCTGGATGCGCTGCGCGTCGACGCCCCAGCCCGACTGGATCGCGATATATTGCGTGCCGTCGACCTCATAGGACATCGGCATGCCCATGATGCCGGAATTGGTCTTCTGCTCCCACAGCAGCTCGCCACTCTTGGCATCGAAGGCGCGGAAGTTGCGATCGTTGGTGCCTCCGGCAAAGACCAGATCACCCGCGGTCGCGAGCACCGAACCGAACAGTTGCGATTTCGGGAAGGTGTGCGACCAGACCTTCTTGCCGCTGGCTGGATCCCAAGCCTGCAACTCGCCCATGTGAGTGGCGCCGGGGCGCACGGTCAGACCGATATCCTCCGGCTTGGTGCCGAGCCAGAGCTGGCCGGGAACCAGCGGCGTTTTCTCGCCGGAGAAGCCGCCGCAGAAGTTCTCGTTGGCGGGAACGTAGACGAGCTTGGTCTTCTGGCTATAGGCCGCCGACGGCCAATCCTTGCCGCCCCACAGCGACGGACAGAATTCGACCCGCTTGCCAAGCACCGGCTTGTGCTCGGGATCGACGATCGGCCTGCCGGTCTCCTTCTCGATGCCCTTCCAGACATTGGTGTACACGAACGGCCAGCCGGTCACATAGTTGATGCGATCGGGCTTTGCTTCGAGAACCCAGAAGATCGCATCGCGCCCGGGGTGAATGAGCGCCTTGAACGGACGGCCTTCCCGTTCCACGTTGACCAGGATCGGCGCTTCAACCTCGTCCCAATCCCAGGAATCGTTCTGGTGATACTGGAAGTGGGTCTTGATCTTGCCGGTGTCCGGATCGAGCGCGAGCACTGAGCTGGTGTAGAGGTTGTCGCCAGCATGCGCCGAGCCGGGCCATGGTGCGGCGTTGCCGACGCCCCAATAGATCGTCTTCGTGTCCTTGTCGTAATTGCCGGTCATCCAGGCCGATCCGCCGCCGGTCTTCCAGTCGTCGCCGCTCCACGTCTCGCTGCCGGGCTCGCCGGGGGCGGGAATAGTGAAGGTCCGCCACAGCTCCTTGCCGCTATTGGCGTCATATGCGACGACATAACCACGGACTCCGAATTCGCCGCCGGAGCCGCCGACGATGACCTTGCCGTCGACGATCAGCGGCATCAGGGTCATATACTGGCCCTTCTTGTAATCCTGCACCTTCGTATCCCAAACCACCTTGCCGGTCTTGGCATCGAGCGCAACCACATGGTCATCCGTCGTGGCGAGATAGAGCTTGTCCTGCCACAGGCCGACGCCGCGGCTGGTCGGATGCAGCTGGAACAGGTCCTCGGGAAGCTGCCGCTTGTAGCGCCAATATTCGTCGCCGGTCTTGGCGTCGAGCGCGATCACCTGCCCCATCGGGGTTGCAACGAACATCACGCCGTTGTTGACGATCGGCGGCGCCTCGTGGCCTTCGATCACGCCGGTGGAGAAGGTCCATACCGGCGTCAGGCTCTTGACGTTCGAGGTGTTGATCTGCTCGAGCGGGCTATAGCCCTGCCCGTCATAGGTCCGCCGATACAGCATCCAGTTGCCCGGCTCGGGATTTTCGAGACGCGCCGAGGTCACCGGGCTGTAATTCTCGATCGGGCCAGCCACCGCGGCGGTTGAGACAAGGCACGCGAACGCCGCTGCACTCGTAAGAAGCCATTGTTTCCTGCTCATTAGATGCTACCTCCCTGCTCTGTTTTTCATTTACGACCTTTCGCAACTTTTAGTTGCATAACTCCAATTCGTTCGCGTTGCCTGATCCTTCGCCTCAAACACCTACCTTTCCTACGAACGCCGCAGACACTGTGAGCGAACCGTCAGTAAGAGCCAACGGAAGCGCCGCCAGACGACGGGTTGCCGGCCCGAACACGACGTCCGCGTTGTGCCGCGGGTCATATTCGGAATTATGGCAAAAACACTTGAGGACCTTCTGGTCGCTTTCGGCCGCCTTCACCCAACCGGTGATCGGACATCCGGCATGCGCGCAGATCACTGAATAGGCGACGATGCCGTCGGCCGAACGCGCGCGCGTGTCATCATCGAGTTCATCGGGATTTAGCCTGATGACGAGCACTTCATTCAAACGCGAACCTTTGCGGACCACCGAGGTGGCGGGATCCTTCGGCCAGGCGCGTACCGGAGGGCCGCCTAGCTTGAGGTCGTCGGACTTGATGACTTGGCCGGCGCGGTCGCCTTCGGCGATAACGAGGAGATCGCCCTTCTTCGGCCGATCGCTGCTGCCGGGCTGATCCTCTTGCGCCGCAACAGGCGAGGCGGCCGCAACGCAGGCGCCGGTGGCAAGAACCTTCAGAAGCGAACGACGTGTCTGGTCTGGATGGTGCATCTCGAGTTCCATCTTGAGTTGAGGTGTAACACCGAGCTTGAATTCAGACCCGGTGCAAATGAGCGCCGGAACTCTGCCGAAAACAAGGCAATCAATGACTCCGTTGCAGCGGGTGGTTTTTTCTCTTGCCGTTCGTTGTCGACAGCAGCCGCGATGCTCAAGCCCTCATCACATCACGCGCGAGCAGCAATGCAATGATGATTTTTCGGATCAGGTTGGACGCTCCTGAATTTGTGCGGCGCGCCAAGGAACGTGTGCGATGCGGATGCAGGTGAGAGCGTCGAACGTATTAGCCCGCTAACACATCCGCGCTCACGCTCGCGAGAGACGCGCGATTGTAGGGTGGGCTAAGCGCAGCGTGCCTACCATCAGCACTCCGCTCGCAATGGTAGGCCTGCTGCGCTTAGCCCACCCTACGACGCTGCATTCACATCGTCATATGTGGACGGCCCCAATTGGCAAGCACCTTTTGAAGTATCGAACGAGCTGGTCTGCTTCGGTCATATGTCCGGCCTGTTGGTGCGGGCTTATGACCGCTGGCCCTGATGAAATCCGATTGCCGTGGCCCCTATCATTGCGACGAGCTTGGCGGCTCGTGACGTTGTCGGGGTGTCCATGGCTTTCGGTGGTGACCGTATCGCTCATCACTTCTTTCGTGCTTACCAAACGTAACCCGGCATACTCCGTTGGAGTGCTGTTTGCGATGGTGAGATGTAATTCTCGCCGCGCACGGTGACCCAGGCCTCGCGGCCATCGAGCGTAAAGAATGCTTCATGCGGCGATCGGCCGACATAGGTCACATGCTTGGCGGCATTGGTCGCGGTGTCGATGAAGGTTACCGAGTTCGATCCGATCGAGACCACCGCCAGGGTGCGATGATCGGGCGAATAGCCCATTCCGTGGACCAGAACCTGCCCCTTGTAGAGCGGGCTGAAGTTAACGGGTTGCGGATCGCCCAACCTGATCACGCCGAGGAGCTTGTTATCGAGGGGGTCCGTCACCGAGACCGTATTCGAGAATTGCTCCGCCGCGTAAACGCGGTCGTGATGGCTGATCGGCACATCGGGCGCGGACAGCGCGCCGGGCGCTTGTCCTGCCCACGCGGCGGAACAGGTCGCAAGCATCGTACCGGCAAGGAGAAGGCTTTTCCAGATCGTCATGGTTTGCTCCTACTTCTTCGTTCCCGATGACATGTCCATCGGCATGCCTGAGTGGTGATGTTCGACCGGTGTCGAAGCCGGTTACTGTTGTGTGGGAGCAGGCGCGGCATCCGTCACCGGCTGACCGATCGCAAGCTTCATAGCCGCGATTTCCTGCATCTGATCGACGATGATCTCCTGCGCGATGCGCCGTAACTGTTCGTTCTTGCCGTAGCGCAATTCGCTGATCGCCATGTCGATCGCGCCTTGATGATGAGGGGACATCATCGCCACAAAATCGCGATCGACATCGCCGGTCGGCTTGATCTCCATGTCGTTCATCATCCTGGTCATCGCAGCCTCGTTCTCTTTCCAAAACGGAGCCTCGTCGGCGGCAACTGCCGGCTGCGCAGGCTGGTGGGCTTCGTGCGCAAGCACATGCGACGGAAGAGAAAGCGCGATGAGAAGGCGCGCGCCAAGAACCGCAGTGCCTGGACCTGGTCTCGGAAGCATGCCTGACAGTGCCGTCACGGCGCCGTGAAACGATGGCCTACGCATTCTGGCCTCCATATTGATTGGGTTGTGGGGGTGTGACGCGTGCAGGCGCGTCTTATTCCGAAGGGCTGCCAAACGGGCCGATCACATAAACGTTGGCGCTCAGAACCGAATGGCAGTAGATGAACCAATATGGAGCGTCTTTTCCTCAACAGTGATGTGCCAGCCACGTCCAGCGGCAGATGGACCTATTGGCGCCCAATGGCGGAGCACGTTGTAGAGCTGGGCACCCTGCACGGTCGCGAGGTAGGTCTGCCGACGCATTTCCACGACGAGAACCAGATCACGTTCGTTCTTTCCGGCAGGCGAAGATTTGTCGTTGAAGGCAACGTCATCGATCTTGCTGCTGGCCAGGGCACGCTGATTCCTGCCGGCATTCCTCATCGTTCCATCGCAGAACCTGCCGGAGTGGTCTGCCTTAATGCCTATGTCCCCGCGGGGAGATATGCGGTCGGCCCGATGTTGAAGGAAATCGAACGCCAGTGGCGCAAATCCGATCAAGTTCGATGGAACGACCTCATTGCAGTGATCCGCGAACACCGCCAGGATGAGATGCTGGCCAGCCCTGCCGCGCCCGTTCGCACCATCTGCGATAAACCCGTCGGAGAGATCGCGGCGCGAATGGGAATGAGCCGTGAAGGCTTTTCCCGCATGTTCACCCGGCGTGCCGGTATGCCTCCTCACGCCTTCAGGCTCGCGAGCAGGCTCAATCGGGCGCGCAAATTGCTGCGTGCCGGTGAGACCATTGCCGCGGTCGCGGCGGAAACCGGGTTCGCCGACCAGAGCCATCTCGGTCGATGGTTCCGGCGGATCTTTGGCGTTACGCCGGGCCAATACCGCTTGGGCTGAGCCTGTCACAAACATTCCAGACGCGCCGATCCGGCTCCCTTAATGGAGGCGCGATAGAGCGCGGAGAGCCAGTCACTCGACTGCGGCGATAGCCACTCATGGCACCGGCTCATACCCATTTGATGAGGTGGTGCGATGCCAGGAGGCTATGTCAACGTGTTGTTCTGTCTCGTGGTGGTGGGCGCGGGAGTCAGCGTCGCATTCCAGCAAGTTCTCAACTCGAACCTCCGGACAGAGCTGGACTCCCCCTGGTGGGCAGGGTTCATCAGCTATCTCGTCGGCACGATAGTCATGCTGGCGGCTGCTACAATCTCCGATCAACCATGGCTGTCGGCCGCCATGGTCGTGCGCACCTCCTTCATTTCATGGGCAGGCGGCATCTTCGGTGCGATCTTCATCGGAACCGCTATTCTTATGGTGCCTCGCCTCGGTGCCGCGACAGTGCTTGCCTTGATTGTCGTCGGTCAAATGATCGGATCACTGGCTTTCGATCATTTCGGCGTTCTTGGTATTCCGCAACATTCAGCAAACCCGGTCCGGCTCGCCGGTGCAGCCCTTCTCGTTCTCGGCGTCACTTTGGTCCGTTTCTGATTGACGGAGCGAATACTGACTTCGGCTGGGTTCGGAACAACGAGGCGCGGCTACACGAAATCGATGTGCTTGTTCAGCGGCAACTCGCGGATGCGCTTGCCGGTGGCGGCGAAGATGGCGTTGGCGAGTGCTGGCGCGGCGGGAGGAACCGGGGGCTCGCCGATGCCGCGGATCGGGCTGCCGTTGTCGACGGCGCGCACTTCGATCGCCGGCGCCTGATTGAGGCGCAAGCCTTGGTAGGCGTCGAAGTTCGTCTGCTCGGCGACGCCGTCCTTGAAGGTCAGTTCGCAATTGACGGCGTGGCCCAATCCCCAGATCACAGCGCCCTGAACCTGGTTCTCGAAATTGGTCGGGTCCAGCACCTTGCCGACATCGGCGGCGACGAACACCTTGTCGATCCGGATGCCGCGCGGCGTGTTCGAGACTTCCACGACCTCGGCCACCGGCACGCCGAATGACAGCGTGAACGCGATGCCGCGGCCGCGATCCTTGCCTGTAGCGCTGCCCCATTTCGACATCTCGCCCACGGTGGCAAGCACTCTGCGCGACGGCTCGTGCCAGCATAGCCGGATCAGTTCCTGCAGCGGATCGGCGCCCGCCGCGTGGATCAACTCGTCGAGGAAGCCATTGTGCAGGAAGCCGTTTGCCGACGCGCCGACCGAGCGCCAGGAGCTCACCGGCACCAACTCCGGCACGCGATAGCCGGTGACGCGATAATGCGGAATCCGGAACGGCTGGTCCCAGGCCCCCGCCACGATCGCGATATCAGGTCCGAAGGTCGGCATCTGCAGCCGCCCGATCTGAGAGGCTGTCACCGACGGACAGGCGACCTTGAGGTCATAGGCTTCGACCTTGCCATCCCTGACCGCGCCGCGCATGCGCGCCATGCCGAGCGGGCGCGGGAAGTCGTGGGTCATGTCCTCTTCGCGCCTCCAGGTCATCTTGATCGGAGATCCGGGATGCGCCTTTGCGAGCTCGACCGCCTGGCGGACATAATCGTCCTCGAGGCGCCGGCCAAAGCTGCCGCCCGACATCAGCGAATGAAGGTGAATCTTGTCAGGTGCGAGCCCACTGACTTCGGCCGCCGCCGCCACCAAGAACAGCGGCATCTGCGTGGCCGTCCAGATATCGAGCCGTCCGTCCTTGAGCTGGACCACGGCGTTCATCGGCTCGAGCGGCGCATGCGCGAGATATGGCACCTTGTATTCGGCCGCGATCGCGCCATCGCCCTGCAGCGCCGTCTCGACATCGCCCTCATCCTTGAGCCGGCTATCCTGGCGCTCGCCTGTGAAGGACGCCGCGACCGTCTCGAACATCGCTGCGCTGGATGGAGGATAGGGCGCCGGGCCCCAATCGCATTTGATCAATTCCGCCGCCTGGAAGGCACGCCAGGTGTTGTCGGCGATCACGCCGACGCCGCCGCTGATCGGCACGACCGCAATGACACCCCTCGCCTTCTCCGCCGCGCTCGCGTCATATCCCTTGATGCCGCCGCCGATGGAAGGATTGGCGCGAACCGTCGCGTAGACCATGCCGGGCATGCTGATATCGATGCCGAACGTGGCTGTGCCGGTCGACTTCGCGACGATGTCGATGCGCTGCATCGGCTTGCCGAGATAGCGCCACTCCGACTCCGGCTTCAGCCGGACCTTGCGCGGCGGTTCGATCTTGGCGGCTTCCGCTGCCAGCGACGCGTAGCTCAGCGCCTCGCCGCGCGGCGTGATCACGCTGCCGTCCCTGGTCTTCAACTGGTGCTTTGGAATTCCGGTCTGCATCGCTGCCGCCTGCAACAGGACTTCGCGAGCAGCCGCGCCGGCAATGCGCATCTTCTCATAGGCATCGGCAACCGACGACGATCCACCGGTGATCTGCAGCCCCAGGAACTTGCTCACCGCGTCGCCCACGACGCGCGCGGAGCGCGCCTTGATGCTGTCGTCGGTTGCCGGAACGGGAAGGCCCTCGGCGGCGGCGATGCCGTTATAGTACGCGCTGCTCGGCGGTCCGAAATCGATCCTGATGTCGTTCCAGGCGATATCGAGCTCCTCGGCGACCAAAGCCGCAAGCACTGACGCGACACCCTGTCCGAGATCGGCGCGCGGCGTGATGATGGTGACGCCGGCCTGGTCGATGCGCACGTAAGGCGTCAGCGCCGCTTGCCCGTCGCCAAGCTCCTTCAGCAGCGGATTGATCGGCTCGCGCTTATAGGCATAGACGCCGAACGCGACGCCGCCTGCGATCACAGCAGTACCGATCAGGAAGGTGCGCCGCGCGATGGTGCCGGCCCTGCTCATGTCGGGCGGCCTTTGAGTTCACGCGCTGCGGTCTTGATCGCAGCGCGGATGCGCGGATAAGTACCGCAGCGGCACAGATTGCCGGACATCGCCTCATCGATATCGTCGTCGCTCGGATTGCCGTTCGCGCTGAGCAGCGCGGCGGCCGACATGATCTGGCCGGATTGGCAGTAGCCGCATTGCGCGACCTGATGCTCGACCCACGCCTTTTGGACCGCATGCAGCGCCGCCGGTGTGCCTAATCCTTCGATCGTGATGACGTCGGCTTTGACGTCGCCGACCGGCAGTGAGCAGGAACGCACCGGCTCACCACCGACATGCACTGTGCAGGCCCCGCACATCGCAATGCCGCAGCCATATTTGGGACCGGTGACGTCAAGCACGTCGCGCAAGACCCACAGCAGGGGCATCTCGTCTTCGACGTCAACCTCATGCGTCCTGCCGTTGACGATGAGCTGCATGCGACCTCCGGAACCCGTGCGATGACGATCCTCGATCGCATGCGCATTTTCTCTGCCGCTCTGGTCAGAGCAACAGCAGCCTATGCCAAAGCCCTGGCTCTGTCATAGCGGTTCGGGGGCAGTTCACACACGCGTGTGCGCGTTGCGCGGCATCAAGCCGCATGCAATCGTAGCCCGGGTGGAGCGAAGCGTAACCCGGGGACCGCCGGCAAACGAGGATACAGGCGTCCCGGTTGCGCTTCGCTTCACCCGGGCTACGAAAGTATCAGGCTACGGAAGCGTCAGGCGCGGCGGCGCTGCGGCGTGGTGCCATTAGCGTCCCAGTGGCTCCAGCTCACGCTTGCGAGGCTTCGCCCGTCGGTGGCCAGCGGCCGCTTGGTTCGCCGCTCGTAATCGCCGATGCAGCGCTCCGCTTCCATGATCTTCCGCTTCAGCTCGCTGATCGCTTGCTCGGTTTTTCGGTTGAAAGTCGGGATAGCGGCCCCCCCGAACCGGGCGATTTCCAATTCCTTGAGCGCAGCGCGGTGCTTCCTGACCTGCGCCCGTTGCCAGGCAATATGGCTATCGCTGTCCGCCGTCATGTTGCAGCCACCAGCTTGGATCGTTGCGCGGCATTGGGCACTTCGATGTCAACCTCGAGCATCGAGACAAATTTGCCCCGATCCAGCTTGACCACGACCTTCTCCGGATCGAGATCCACATGCTTGGAAACCACGGCGAGGATTTCGGAGCGCAGCAGCTCCAACAGTTCGGGCGCGCCGCTGCCACCCACCCCGCGTTCATGCGCAAGCAGGATCTGCAGCCGTTCCCGCGCGACTGGCGCGGAGCCGGAGCGGCCGCTCATAAGCCGCAGGAGATTCATCATGCCGCCCTCCGTCGTAATAGCCTGTTCATCAGTCCCTTGCGTTCAACCGGCACCGTCATGGGCACCGTCTCGCCCATCAGGCGGCGTACAGCGTCCATATAGGCGCGGGACGGCGCGCTGTTCGTGCTGTTCAGCGTGACCGGGCAACCGACATTGGATGCGCGCAGCACGTCCTGGCTTTCGGGGATGATGCCGAGCAGCGGCGTCGCAAGGATCTCCAGGATATCGTCGATCGAGAGCATCTCGCCGCGCGAGGCGCGCGAGGCGTCGTACCGGGTGACCAGGAGGTGCTTCTCGACCCGCTCGCCCCGCTCTGCTTTGGCGGTTTTCGAATCCAGCATGCCGATGATGCGGTCGGAGTCGCGCACCGAGGAGACTTCGGGATTGGTGACGATGACCGCCTCGTCCGCATAGCGCATCGCCAGCGTCGCGCCGCGCTCGATGCCGGCCGGGCTGTCGCACAGGATCCAGTCGAACTTGGTCCTAAGCTCGTTGATGACCCGCCGCACGCCCTCATCCGTGAGCGCGTCCTTGTCGCGGGTTTGCGACGCCGGAATCAGCCACAGATTCTCCAGGCGCTTGTCGCGGATCAGCGCCTGCGAGAGCTTGGCGACGCCCTGCACCACGTTGATGAGGTCGAACACGACCCGCCGTTCCGCGCCCATCACCAGGTCGAGGTTGCGCAAGCCGACATCGAAGTCGATCACGACAACGCTTTGTCCGGCTTGCGCAAGAGCCGCACCGAGCGCAGCCGTGGACGTCGTCTTGCCGACGCCTCCCTTCCCAGACGTCACGACCAAAACCTTGGCCATTTTCTCTCCTCCTTTGGTCGATCAATTCAGCGCTGTGATTTTGAGGGAATCGTCTTCGAGCCACGCCTGGGCCGGCCGGCTGCGCAGGCTTTCGCCGATGTCCTCTGCGGTCTGGTAGTAGCCATCGATGGCCAGTAGTTCGGCTTCGATCCTCTGGCAGAAGATCCGTGCCGATGAATTGCCGTTGATGCCGGCCATCGCCCGGCCGCGCAGCGTTCCATAGACATGAATGGAACCGCCGGCGACGATTTCGGCGCCCGAGCCGACCGAGCCCAGCACGGTGACATCGCCATCCGTGAACACGATCGACTGGCCGGAACGCACCGGCTGGTCGAGCAGCAGCGATGTCTGTTTCGGCTTCGCCGGCTTGGTTTGCGGCTTTGGCGGCTCAGACTGCGGGAGCCCGCAGGGCCGGCCGCCCGTGAGCAGCGGCGGCAGGCTGTTGGTGAGATGGTCGGGGCTGACGCCCTCGATGCCGAGCACGCGGATGTTGCGCTGCTCGAGGTTGGCGACGAGATGCTGGATCGCGCTCTGGCTGAGGTCCAGCGCCGAGAGGTCGAGCACCACCGGCTTGCCGACGAAGAATCCGGGTGAACGGGCGAGCGTCGCGTCGATTTCCCCGAGCCAGTTCATGATCGGGACCACGGGGGTAAACACGAACGCAACGTAGGATCGGCCCCGCATGCGGACCAGTTGACGGTTTGACTGCACAGGTGCGTCCATCGCGGCCGACTCAGCTCCTTTTCGAATGGTTAATGATCGGTAGCCATGGTTAATCATCCGTTAACGGCCCTGTCATTCCACGGAATAAAGGCATAAAAGGCCTGTCCCGGCGGACCGGAGGGCAACAGCATGACGAGGCGGCCGGCGAATCAGTGCCGTAGCCCGCCTATAGAGATCTCAGGAGATCATGGCGATCCGGCGATGATGCCGAAGCGCAGGCCCTTTTCCTTGAGCCACCGGCGATAGGCGACGGAGGAGCCGTCGGCCCGGGTCGGGATTTCCGCGCGCGGCTCGAGCGGCAGCCGCAGGGGACGCTGGTTCTCGACGATGATGCGGTCCTGCGAAAAGATCACCTGCTCGAACTTCAGCATGTCGTTGTAGGCCGACTGCGCATCGACCAGGAACATCACCGGCTGGGCGCGGCACAGTTCCTCCTCGATCGGCTGGATGAACAGCGCGATCGCATCGAGCCGCGAGGGAGCCGAGGGGCAGACCCGGTAGAGCATCACCGTGAACGGCGACGGCACGCGGTAGGTGAGCTGCACGAAATCGCCTGATGATTCCGTCACCGCGATGCGCGGCTGGAAGAAGCGGCAATTACTCGCCCAGACCTCGTCGACGTCGCGGCGGATCTCGCTCACATAGCTCGGCACCTCCGTGTGCGGCACGGCGCCGAGGATGTCGTGATGGACGTAAGGGAAATGCGCCATGTCGAGGAAATTCTCGATCACCCGCGGCGCGGAAGTGCGCATCTTGACCCAGCTGCAAATCACGAAACGGCGGTCCTCCTCCGCGGCCTCGGCGATGTCGAAGATCTCGCGCCGCGGCTGGCCGAGCGTGGTCCAGAGGCAGCCATAGCGCTCGCGGGTCGGCAGCGGCGCGGCCGGTGTACCCGCGACGATTTCCCGTACGCGCGGGGCGCCATCGGCGTCGCAGTCGATGATCAGATCCTGGCCGAGCAGGCGCGTGAGGCGCGGCGTTGCCGTCACCTCGGACAATGTCTCGATCGCGTACCATTCGTTCAGCGCGACGGGATCAGTGGTCTTGGCCATCGCCTCCCCCAGCCGCGCCGGTCCACTGCACCGAGCCGTGGACGTGCTCGGCGAGCCAGGCGGCGCGGCGCGCGAACAATCCCGGCGCCACCTCGTGAACGTGATCGATCAGCGCGCGCAGATCGGCTGTCTTCAACCGGCCGTCCTCGACGACGATCCGGCCGTCGACCATTGTCAGCGCGACATCGCCGCCGCGCACGGCGTGCACCAGATTGTGCTGCAGGTTGAAATAGGGTCCCTCGCCGAACAGCGGCGTCATCCGCGGCGTGTCGGTGCGCACCGCGATCAGGTCGGCCTTCTTGCCGATTTCGAGCGAGCCGATCTCGTGGTCGAGGCCGATGGCGCGCGCGCCCAGGATCGTGCCCATCCGCAGCGCGGTCCAGGAATCCAGCGCTGCGGCATTGAGCGACTTCAGCTTGCCGAGCAGCGAGGCCGCCTTCATCTCCTCGAACATGTCGAGATTGTTGTTCTCCTTCTCACCGTCGGTGCCGAGGCCGACGGCGAGGCCAGCCTGCAGCATCGCCTCGACCTGCGCGATGCCGCTGGCGAGCTTCATGTTGCTGACGGGATTGTGCGCGACCGAAACGCCGCGGCGGGCGAGCAGCGCGATCTCGGCGTCGTCGAGCCAGACCGCATGCGCGATCATCGCCCGCGGCGTCTCGAACAAGCCGAGATCGTCGAGCACGAACATCGGCCGCTTGCCGTAGCGCTTCTCGAACTCGGCGACCTCGATCGAGGCCTCGCTGCAATGGGTGTGGAAACCAGTGCGCTGGCGTTTCGCCATCTCGACCGCGCGGCGTTGCGCGGCTTCGTCGGCATAGAAGAGATGCTCGAGCCCGACCCAGACGGAGATGCGACCGTCCTCCTTGCCGTGCCAGCTCTCGATCATCCGTTCGTTGTCGTCGAGCGTGTCGAAATAATTGTAGTCCGGATGCTCGCCGACATAGGGCACCGCGACGAGGCGGTTGCCGATGGCGCTGGCCGCGCGTGCGCTGCCATCCATGAAGCGCCACATGTCGACCGTCGTGGTGGTGCCGGAGAGCACGCTCTCGGCGTAGCAGAGATAGGACGCGGCCTCCGCCTCGTGCGGCCGGAGCACGCGATGCATCGGATTGATGTGCAGGCGCAACCAGTCCCACACCGGCAGGTGCTCGGCGGTGCCGCGCAGGAAGCCGGAATGCATGTGGCAGTTCACCAGCCCCGGCATCACCAGGCAGTTCTTGAGGTAAGTGACCTCGGCCGCCGGCTCGGCGGCACAGAGCGCGTTGCTCTTGCCCACCGCAGCAATGCGGGCGCCGCGCACCAGCACCGCGCCGTCGGAGATAACACGGTTGGCTTCGTCCATGGTGAGAACGAAGTCGGCGGCGATGATCTGGTCCTTTGCGTTCATGCCGCCTGCTCTGCAGGTTTCATGCCGGTGATCAAATCGGCGGCGCGCTCGCCGATCATCACCACGGGCGCATGGGTATTGCAGGACGGGATGATCGGGATCACCGAGGCATCCGCGATGCGGAGGCCCTCGACGCCGCGCACCCGCAACTCCGGGTCGACCACGGCGCGCTCGCCTACGCCCATCGCGCAGGTGCCGCAGGTGTGGAAGAAGGTCGAGCAGCTCATGCGGATGAACGCGATCTTCTCGCTGCGCGATAGCAGACGGGTGGGCGCGGCCGGCGCCGCGATGAGATCGGCGAAGGCCTTGGTAGCAGAGAGTTCCATGATGGTGTCGATGCCGGCGATCAGCGCCTCGAGGTCGGCGGGCTCGGCGAGGAAGTTCGGCTGCAGCTCGATCGCCGCACCCGGCTCGGCGCTGTTGAGCCGCATGCGGCCGATGCTGGCCGAGCCCATCAAGCCCGGCGACATCGCGAAGATGTCGCCGGAGAGATCGTAACCCGCGGCAACCTCATCGTTGGCGTGACGGCCCTGCACGACGAAAGCGTGGAGATCGGGCGCGGCGAGCGTGGCAGCGCTCTTCCAGTTCATCATGCTGCCGCCGCCATTGTCGCGGACCGGCCCGAGCGGCGCCTTGGCGCGAAAATTCATGCCCATCAGCAGCGGATGGTCCTGCAGATTCTCGCCGACGCCTGCGAGGTCGGCAATGACTGATACGCCGAGCCGCGCGAGTTCCTCCGCCGGACCGATGCCGCTCATGAGGAGCAGCCGCGGCGTGTCGATCGCGCCGAGCGCCAGGATGATCTCGGAGTCCGCACGCGTCTCAACGATGGCGCCGTCGATGATCGCGCGCACCGCGCGGGCGCGGCGGCCCTCGAACAAAAGACCGATCGCGAGCGCGTTGGTGCGGATGGTGAGATTATTCCGCTCCGCCACGGGGCGGAGATAGCCGCGCGCCGCGCTCCAGCGCTTGCCTTCGCCGACGTTGAGATTGGCGAGGCTGGCGCCCTCATTGCTCGCGCCGTTCGGATCGTCGATCACGGGGATGCCGAGTTCGGCGGCGCCCGCGAGCATGGCGAGCGCGATCGGATGCGGATCGCGCGGCCGCTCGATGCGCAAAGGACCGCCGGCACCGCGACAGTCGGAGGCGCCGCCCTCCCAATCCTCAGCTCGCTGGAAGTAAGGCAGCACGGAACGGAAATTCCATCCCACAGCGCCCGCTGCCTCCCAGGCATCATAGTCGGAGGGGTGGCCGCGGTACCACAGCATCGCGTTGAGGCTCGACGATCCCCCGAGCACGCGGCCGCGCGGAATCGCGATGCTGCGATCGTTCAACTCGCGCTGCGGCGCGTAGCGATAACCCCAGTCGTAGGGGCCGCCGAGCAGCGCGGTCCAGTTCGCGGCATCCTCGATCGCGGCGATGCCGGCATCCGACGGTCCGGCTTCGAGCAGCAGCACACTCGCATCGCTGCGTTCGGCCAGCCGCCGCGCCACCACCGCGCCGCCGGACCCGCCACCGAGCACGATGTAATCATAGGCGGGGAGGAGCGCGGTCATGGCTGTTGCATTCTTGGCTCAATGGGTCCGCTTGCGCGTGTCACCTCTCCCCATCGGGGAAAGGTCGCGCCCAACGGGTCGCGCCGAAGGCGCGCCCGATGACAGGCTCCGGCGCGGGTGAGGGGCCGCCGGTCCGACGAGAGAGCGAAACCCCTCACCCGGATCGCATCTTGCGATGCGATCCGACCTCTCCCACAAGGGGAGAGGTGAAGAGGCGACGCGCAAGCAGATCGAGCCAATAACGTCATGCCTTAGTTATGCTCGCTCGGGCCCATGATGACGATGTTCTCGGTGCGCTCGACGTGGCGGACGAAGATGTATTTGTCCTCGCGCCCATCGCTGTGCTTGCGCTTGATGTCGGGCTGCACCGTGCCGGACACTTTTGCCACGACCAGATATGGCTCCTGCGCCGCCAGCCCGTCCGCGCAATGGCCGTCGAATTCCTCGATTGTGCGCGCGGTATAGGCCCGCGTCACGCCCGCGCCGCGCGCGATCGCGGCGATGTCGACGCGGCCGCTTGCCGTATGCGTCGGCGGGCCGCCGATCGACTGGTAGCATTCATTGTCCCAGACCACGACGAACAGATTCTTCGGCTGCTCGTTGGCGATGGTGGCGAGGATGCCGAGGTTGAACATCATGCCGCCGTCAGTATCGAGCGAGACGATGCGCCGATGCGGCAGGCCTGCCGCAAGACCAAACGCCTGCGCGCTGACGCAACCGAGCTGCTGCTGGAACAGGCTGGCATCGCGCATATGGGGAGCGGCGTTGTACCATTCGTCGACACTCGCGCCGAGCGAAAGAATCACGAGCTCGTCGGAGAGCCGGCGCGCCAGCGCCTTCATGCAGTGGAACCGCTTCATCGCACCACGCTCCCGCCCAGCGCGACCGCCGAGTGATAATAGGCCGAATAGGACCAACTGAACGCATCGGTGATGGCGCGCTCGATCCGCTCCTCTTCCGTCACGATGCGATAGGGAATGCGCAGCGCGTTCAGCACCGGCTCCATGGTGATGCCGTGCGGGATCGCCCACCAATTGTTCTCGCCGAGTTCGCCGCGATAGCTCATCAGCATCACCACTGGGATGCCGGCCCCGAGCCCCATCCGCGCCAGCGGCTCGACCGAGGCGCGCAGGCCCGAATTCTCCATCACCAGCGCCGCGCGCTTGCCCGACAGGAACACGCCACCGCAGATCGCGGCGCCCTCGCCTTCATTGGTGACGCGAATGGTGCGGATATCCGGGTCGGCGTCGAGCGCCGGATAGAGCTCTTTGAATAGCGAGTCCGGCAGATAGCAAACGAGGCTGACACCTGCTTGCTTCAAGCCGCGGATCACGGCGTCGACGGCGGATGGCTTCATGCAGATTCCCCTTTCGGGCAAAATCTCAGGCGCGAGATGTTCTGAATAGGCCCTGATTTCTCACCAGCCTGATGCGCCATGCGCAACATGTCTCAGCCGCCGGACAGGCCCTCGATCGCCCGCGTCAGCATGGTGGCGAGGCTCGAGGCCGCTTCCGACATGCCGGACTTGGCGCGCGACAGCAGCACCAGCTTTCGTGGCCGCAATTTGGGATCGCGCAGCGGCACGAACACCAGCGCCCCGCTCCTGATCTCGCGCTGAACGCCGATCCGCGTCTGCAGCGCGACGCCGTTGCCGCGCATGGCAAGATCGGCCATGACCGTGATCGAGTTGGTCAGCGCGCGGCGCCCGAAATCGATCGATGAGCCGTTCAGCGCTTCCTCGATCGAGGCACCGAGCGAAAGGCTGGCATCCGACAGCACGACGCGCTCGCCGGCGAGATCGAACAGCCTGAGCTCGCTGCGGCCGGCGAGCCGGTGCCCGGGATGCATCAGCGCCCCCATATTCAGCACCGTGCCGGCGAGCCGCTGCGCGTTGCGCGGCGTCTTGATGTCGAAAGCGATGCCGATGTCGCATTCGCCGTCGGCCACCGCGTCGAACGCATGTTCCGATCCCATCACCTTGATGTCGACGGTGATCGCCGGATAGCTCTCCCAGAACGTCGACATCACGTCGAGCAACAACCCGCGCGCGATGCTCTCCACCACCGCCACCGTAACAGTGCCGCGACGAAGACCCTGGAGGTCGGTGATCTCGGTGTAGGCGCGCGTCATCTCGCCCTGGCTGGCGCGCGTGCGGTAGAGCAGGATTTCGCCGGCGCTGGTGAGTTTCAGCCGCTGGCGGATGCGCTCGAACAGCGGCGTCTGCAGTTCGTCCTCGAGCTGACCGATCACGCGACTGATCGAGGACGGCGCGACATTGAGCACGCGCGCGGCCTGCCGGATCGAGCCGAGCTGGGCGACGAGCTGGAAATAATGCAGGCGCGTCGAGATCAGGCCGAGCCGGTGTGGATCCATCTGCTACTCGAACAGCGGCGCGAGCCGCATTTCCGGCACCAGCACCAGCCCCTTGTCGGTGATGCGGATTTCGGGGATCACCGACAGCGGGATCAGGTTGAAGCCCATATAGGGGATGGTGCAGCCGGCTTTCTGCCATGCCACCTTGAGTTTCTGCACCTCTTCGGCGACCTCGGTCACCCGCTTGTCGGAGAGCAGGCCCGCGATCGGCAGCGGCACCATCGCCTTCACCTTGCCGTCGGCAACGACGCAGACGCCGCCTTGATGATCCCTGATCGCAGCAAGCGCGACCTGCATGTCATCTTCGTTGGTGCCGGCAATGATGATGTTGTGGCTGTCATGCCCTACGCTCGATGCCACCGCGCCGTGCTTGAGACCGAAATCCTTGAGGACACCGTGGGCAACATTGCCGGCCGATTTGCCGTGGCGTTCCACCACAGTGACGAAACAGAGGCCGTAGCGCTCGAACAGCGGCTGCCAGTCATTGGCGGGCTCGATCGCGATGCGGTCGTGGATCAGGGTGATGCCGGGCAGCGCGGTTCTGATAGCATTGACGGTGCAGGCCTCGGTCGGCAGCGCCGGCGTCAGCTTCACCTCGTCAGGCAATTTCACCGTCGAATAGGCGGCTTGCGGATAGCGGTAGCGCTTCGACAGCGCGGCATCGAGCAATGGCGTGATCTTGCCGTTCTCGACCACGCATTCGCCGCCATACCAGGTGGCGTGTGGCCTCAGCGAATCATCGAGCAGCACCAGGTCGGCGCGCCGGCCGCCGCCGAGTCCGCCGATCTCGCCCTCGGCACCGAAGCGCGTAGCGCCATGCAGCGACCCCATCGACCATGCCTGTTCCGGCGACATGCCGGCTTTGACAGCTTCGCGGACCACCCAGTCGAGACCGAATTGCAGGAGATCGTCGGCATCGCGGTCGTCGGTGCAGACGGCGACGCGCTTATGCGACGCGCCGAGTTCGGTGATTGTTCGAATCGCCTGCGGCAGCGAGTGCCACGGCGTGGTCGGCGGACCGCCGCGCAGGAAGATCCAGACGCCGGCTTCCAAGAGATCGTCGGCGATATCGCGGTCGATCGCTTCATGGGTGTCGGTGACGCCGCTCGCGGCATAGGCCGCAACGAATTCGCGACCATAGACATGGCCCGACACCGGCCGTCCGCGCTTGAGCGCCGCGGCAAGGATCGCGTGGCTGCGCTCGTCGCCGAGCGTCACGGGGACGAAATCCATCTTCTCGCCGAGCGCCACCGCCTCCGGCCAGCGGTCGAACAGGCCGGCGATCTTCTCCGCGGTGAGATCGCCGCCGGCGGTCTCGAGTTCCGGCGAGGTGGCGGGCACCGTGCTCGGCACGGTCAGGAAGATCGAGAGCGGTGCCTCGCGCGCATCCTCCAGCATCGCCTCGACGCCGGCGACATCCATCACATTGCCGATCTCATGGCTGTCGCAGAAGATCGTCGTGGTGCCGTTGAGCAGGGCCGCTTCGGCATAGGCGCAAGCCGTCACCATCGAGGATTCGATATGGATGTGCGGATCGACCAGCCCTGGCGCGATGATGCCGCCAGCAACGTCCTTGATCGCGGCGTCGCCAGCGGCAGCCTTGTGCGCGCCGGCCGGCTTCACCGCGGCGATCCGCCCGCCTGCAATCCAGATCTCCCTGTTGTCGATGATCCGCTCCGAATAAGTCGAGAGCACGCGCGCGCCCGTGATGACGAGATCGGGCGCCGCCCGTCCCGAGGCAACGTCGGCGAGACGGCGGGTCATGGTGTGGAGCGGCTGGACGGAAAAGCGGGTGAGCCTGGTCATGGCGGCCTCTTACGTTGCGCGTGCGTGATCGGCCTCAATAATAGTCGGGAATGCCCGGCATGGTCACGAACCCCGGGGTAGTCCGCACGCGGCGCATCCAGCGCCGCAGTGCCGGATAGGCCTCATGTTCGATGCCGAAATCGCGGCTCAGCGCGATTGCCGGGAACAGCGCGAGATCGGCAAGCGATGGATTATCGCCAACGAACCAGGCGGCGCGATCAAATTCGCGTGCCGTCATGTGATCCTCCATCAGGCGGAAGGCGCGCCGCGCGGCAAAGCCCAGCGCCACCTCATCCCCTGGTTCGTCGAACATCGCCAGCCGCCGCGCGAGGAAGGCGGCATGGAGATCGCGGCTGGCAAATTGCAGCCACGCTGCGACCAGGCCGTGCGCCTTCGGTTCGGCGGGCAGCCACGCGTTACCGTTGTCATAAGCGCTGGCGAGATAGGTCATGATCGCTTCCGCTTCGCTCAGCACGATCTCGCCATCAGTTAGGATCGGCAGGCCGCCGCGCGGATTGAGTGCCATCAGCGCGGGCCCAAGATGTTCACGGCCTGGCACCATGTTGACCGCGACCTTGCGGTAGGACAATCCGAGCACAGACAGGACGAGCCGCACCTTGTAGCAATTTTCGTCGAGCTCGAAGTCGTAGAGGGCCATCTCGCTCACGGCGTCACCCCGTGACGCAGTTCGCCGGCGGGCCGCGCCGCTCCTTCGATCTCACGCCGCAAGGCTTCACCCCAGGCGGAGACGCGCTTCTGGCTATCGCCGGAATGGACGTCCGGCGGTCCGGCGATGACGATATGCAGCGCCGCCTCCACATCGGATAGCGGCTGCACCGCGACCAGAATTTCGTCGCCGCCGCTCTTGAGCGAGACCAGCGCATCGGTTCGCGACCGCTGCGTCGGGCCGCCGGCAATCGTCAACAGTGGGCATTCGGCCAGCACGAGCGCGTCGAAAATCTTGGCTGCCGAAGCATCGACATAGAGGCTGCGCACCGGTGTCACCGGCGCGCGCTCGGCAAACCCGATGTCCTGCGGCGCGTCGCTGTCGAGTTCGTTGTAGGCCCAGACGATGCCGAGCCGTTCGATCGAAGGACAGCTCGCAACCCGGATCGTGCTGGGGACGGCAAGATCGGGATGCGCCGGAATATAGCTGCATTGCGCCGCCGTATCGTACTGCCAGCCGTGATAGAGGCAGGCGATGTGGTTGTCGCGCACGAAGCCGAAACTCAAGCGCATGCCACGATGCGGGCAGCGATCTTCCCAGACGTGTGAAGCGCCCGCGCTGTCGCGCCAGACCACGAGCTCGCGGCCGAACAGCCGCGTGCCAGTAGAAGTGCCGCGCTCCAGCCCCTCCGCCAGCGCGACCGGATACCACCCTGTTTCCATCAACCCATCTCCATCGCGAACCCGGCGAACGCGCTGCAAGACTTACGCCGAGGCATTCTTCCGCCAGACATCCCGCACCAGGCAGTCGATCGGCCCGAGGCTGCACGCCATCTCGAACGCATCGACCAGCTCCGGCTGTCCTGAAACCGCCACCTCGATGCAATCAGGCGTCGCCGTCTCCACCACCGCGTCGAGCTGCAACCGCCGCGCGCGGTGGTTGACGAACTCGACGAAGCTGTCGACGCGAAACTGCCCTGCGAAGACGATAACGGTTGCTCCCTGCATGCGCTCACATCCCTGTGGTTCGATTTATTCGAGCGTGCCGCGATCAGGGCAAGCGGAAAGATTGCCCATGCATATCCTTTGAGCAGAGAAGCAGCGATCTGCTTGTTTTTTAAGGCATCGTTGCCGAACGATGTTGCGCTGGATCGATCACCGCAATCGAAAAAAAGCGCCTATGCGAAACAGCCAGCGCCAGACACGCTGACTATGCGCAAGCGTGCGGGATGGGCCGGTGATGCCGCCGATGCGCGGACTGCGGCATGGACCTTGCTACGGAAATCTTTCGGTAACAGAGCGCCGACACGCTGTGTCGACGATCGGCATTGCCCGGAGTTTCCGGCTGGTTTGGCCACGGCAACGATCCGCAACAGAACACGGGCTCCAACACGAGGCTTAGCTCAACCATGTCAGACCTCCGCCATCTGTCCCGCCGGCGCTTCCTGAACCTCGGCGCCGCCGCCGGCTCTTCGCTCCTGTTGCCGCCGGGCCTGATCCGGTCCGCGCATGCCGCGGCACCGCTGCCCGCGGTCGCCGAGAAGGACGCCGTGATCGCCTTCGGCCACACCGGGCCCGTCACCGATGAAGGCTGGACCTGGAGTCACGACCAGGGGATGAAGGCGGTGAAGGCTGCGTTCCCGCAAGTGAAGACCGTGTTCGTGGAGAGCATCCCCTACTCCGCCGATGCGACGCGCACGTACCGGCAGTTCGTCTCCGAGAATGCCTGCATGGTGTTCGCGACTTCGAACTATGGCGACTTCCTCTACGACGTGGCGAAGCGCTCGCCGAAGGTCGCGTTCTACGAATGCGACGGCCGCAACCCGCTCGACAATCTCAGCACCTATTATGTCGGGCACTGGTACCCGACCTATGTCACCGGCGTCGCCGCCGGCCTGATGAGCAAGAGCGGCAAGCTCGGCTATGTCGCATCCTTCCCGGTGCCTTCGGTGTTCTCCGGCACCAACGCGTTCCTGATGGGCGCGCGCTCGGTCAATCCGAACGCGACCATGCAGGTCATCACCATCAATTCCTGGTTCGATCCGCAGGCCGCCACCCAAGCCGGCACGGCGCTGCTCGACAATGGCTGCGACCTCCTGTTCGGCATCATGGACGAGGCCGGCTATCTGCAGGTCGCCGAGAAGCGCGGCGCAAAGGCGGTAATGTGGAACACGGATATCCGCCGCTACGGGCCGAAGGCCTACATCAGCTCGATCGTCATCGACTTCAAGCAATATTATGTCGGCGAGGTGAAGAAGCGGCTCGAAGGCACCTGGACGCCCTCCAGCACCATCCTGCCGATGGGCGCCGGCGTCGACCGCGACGCCTGGGGCGAGAGCGTGCCGGAGGATGTGCGCAAGCAGGCTGACGCCGTGCGCGAAAAGATCCTCGGCGGCTGGTCGCCTTTCGTCGGCGAGATCAAGGACGCCAAGGGCAATGTGAAAGTCGCCAGTGGCAAGCGCATGAGCGAGACCGAGCTCTACAACTGGGATTGGCCGATCGCCGGCATTTCGGGGCTCTGAAGCTGACCGTGATGGCGATGCCCGGTGTCACCGACCGTCCTCCCGGCACGCCGCCACTGGTGCAGCTCCGGGGCATCGCCAAGTATTTTCCCGGCGTCGTTGCCAATCAGGACGTGGACCTCGAAGTATGGCCCGGCGAGATCCACGCACTGCTGGGTGAGAACGGCGCCGGGAAATCCACCTTGATGAATATCCTAACCGGCATCTACCAGCCCGATGCCGGGGAGATCATCATCGACGGTTACTTGAAAAGCTTTGCCTCGCCGGTGGAAGCGATCGCGGCTGGCATCGGCATGGTGCACCAGCATTTCAAGCTGGTGCGTGCTTTCACCGTCGCCGAGAACATCCATCTCGGCTGGTCGGAAACGCCCCGCGCGATCAGTGCGCAGGAACTGGAAGCGCGCACCGCGCAGCTCTCGGCCTCGCTCAATCTCGCGGTCCGCCCGGGCGCGCGGATCGACGAACTCTCGACCGGCGAGCAGCAGCGGGTCGAGATCTTGCGCGTGCTGGCGCGAAGAGCGCGGGTATTGATCCTGGACGAGCCGACCGCTGTGCTGACGCCGTCGGAAGCGCGCGAATTGTTCAAGGCGCTGAAGGAATTCGTCGCGCGCGGCAACGCCGTGATCTTCATCAGCCACAAGCTGGACGAGGTGCTGGAGATTTCCCACCGCGTCACCGTGCTGCGCGGCGGCCGCAAGGTGGCGACCGAACCAACCGGCGCCTGCAGCGAAAAGATGCTGGCGAAATTGATGGTTGGGCACGAGATCGTGCTCGACGATTTACGCGCACGGGGACCGAACGCAGTCGCCAAAGCCAACGAGCCGGTCGTCAGCTTGCGCGAGGTGACGGCACGGGACAGCACCGGCCATGTCGTACTGAACAGGGTCTCGCTCGATATCGCGGGCGGGGAGATCCTCGGCATCGCAGGAGTGGCCGGCAATGGGCAGAAAGAGTTGAGCGAACTTCTGACCGGCATGCGCGCGGCCAGCTCCGGACAGATCATGCTCGGCGGGCGCGATGTCTCGGCCGCGGACGCCGGCGACTTCGCGGATTTCGGCGTCGGCCATATCCCCGAGGACCGGCTGCGCAGCGGACTGGCACCCGCGCTCAGCGTCACCGACAACGCGGTGATCCGCGAATATGACCGCGCGCCGGTCTCGCTCGGACCGTGGTACCGGCCGCGCGCGGCAGCGGCGCTGGCGCGCAAGATAGCAGAAGCCGCCGCCGTGATGGTGCCGAACTATGCGATGCCGATCCGCAACCTCTCCGGCGGCAACCAGCAGCGCTTCGTGGCGCGGCGCGAGATGCGGATCGCGACCAAGCTTCTCGTCGCCGCCTATCCGAGCCGCGGCCTCGACGTCGGCGCGATCAACACCATGATGCGCTATTTCGTCGAGCTGCGCGATGCCGGCGTCGGCATCGTCGTAATCTCGGAAGAGCTCGAGGAACTGCTCAATCTCTCCGACCGCATCGCGGTGATGTTCCACGGCGAGATCATGGGCATTGTCGATAGCGCAGGCGCCGATATCGAACAGATCGGCCTGATGATGGGCGGCCAGCGCGCGGCCACACCGGCGCGCGCGGCTGCGATGGTGCATTGACGATGGCAGTCCGTTTGCAACGCCTGCCATCGGCCTCGCCTGCAATCGCGCTTGCGGCGCGCGCGATTGCGATCCTGATGGCGCTTGTCACCGCCGGTCTCCTGCTCGCGGCCAGCGGCGCGCAACCGCTCAAGCTGGCGCAGCAGGTGTTGAAGTCGACCTTCGGCTCCGGTTTTGGCCTTGAGGATGTCGGCCTGCTGGTAACGCCGCTGATCCTCACCGGGCTTTCTGTCGCCGTCGCGCTCAGAATCGGCGCCTGGAATATCGGCGCGGAAGGACAGTTCTATGCCGGCGCCTTTGCCGCGACTGGCATGGCGCTGTTCGTCCCCGGTCCCACCATCGTGATGCTGCCGCTGATGTTCATCGCCGGCGCGCTCCGCGGGCTGATCTGGATTTTGATCCCGACGCTTGCACGCGCCTATGCCGATGTCAGCGAGCTCATCACGACGCTGCTGCTCAACTTCGTCGCCACACTGATGGTCTACTATGTCGCGACCGGCCCCTGGCTCGATCCTGGCGGCCATGCGCTGGGGACCACCGCGCGGCTGAAGCACGACATCCCCGAATTCATCGGCATGGTGCATTGGGGCTTTCCGATCGCGATCCTGGTGGCCGTGATCACGGCCGCCACCTTCAGCTTCACGCGCTGGGGCTATGAGGTGCGGATCGCGGGCTCGAACCCGCAGGCCGCCAAATATGCCGGCATGCCGTTCCGCCGCCATTTGATCGTGGTGATGCTGCTGTCGGGCGCGATCGCAGGCATCGCCGGCATGCTCGAGGTCGCCGGCACCGTGCATCGCCTGCAGGGCGGCATATCAAACAATTTCGGCTATCTCGGCATCATGGTCGCGGTGCTGGCGCGCGGCTCCTGCATCGGCGTGATCGCCGGCGCGGCGCTGATGGCCGTGATCCTCAACTCCGGCATCATCCTGCAGACCCAGGGCGTCAACACATCCACGGTGCTCGCCATCACCGGATTGATCCTGTTCTTCACCGCTGTCGGCGACGAGCTCGCGCATTTCCGCATCGTCAGCAGCAAACCGGCGGAGGCCTGAAGATGGATCTGATCGCGGGCATCCTGCACACCTCTCTGCTCGCCGGCGGCGTGCTGGCGCTGGCCGCGCTCGGCGAGGTGCTGGCCGAGCGTGTCGGCGTGGTCAATCTCGGTGTCGAAGGATTGATGGCGCTCGGCGCGATATCAGGGATTGCCGCCGTCGTCACGACCAGGAGTCCGACCGCCGGTTTCGCGCTGGCGCTCGCGGTGGGGTTTGTGGTCGGCATGGTGTTTGCCGCGATCACGGTCTATCTGCGCGCCAACCAGGTGCTGTGCGGACTCGCATTGACCTTGATGGGCACGGGCTTTGCCGCGACCGTCGGCAAGGCCTATTCCGGAATCCCGGCGCCGGCGACGTTTACGAGCGTCGAGATCCCCTATCTCAGCTCGATCCCGCTGATCGGCCAGGTGCTGTTCACGCAGAATGTGCTGGTCTACCTGATCTACATCATCCTGCCGGTGATGCTGCACGTCCTGATCTTCCGCACTCGCCACGGCCTCAACCTGCGCGCCGTCGGCGAGAACCCGGCCGCGGCCGATGCGGCAGGGATCGCCGTGCAACGGATCCGCTTCTGGTATGTAACCGCGGGCGCGGCGCTCGCTGCCGGCGCCGGCGCCTATCTCACGCTCGCCTTCGTGCCGTCATGGTCCGAAGGCGTCGTCGCCGGCCGCGGCTGGATCGCGGTGGCGCTGGTGATCTTCGCCGGCTATCGCCCACTGAATGCGGTGCTGGCCGCGCTGCTGTTCGGCGTCATCACCTCGCTCGGCTTCGTCGGGCAGGCGCGCAACTGGCCGATCGCCGCACCCGTGCTCTCGATGCTGCCCTATCTCGGCACCATCGCCTTCATCGTCGTTCCCGTCGTCGCCTGGCACCGCATGCGCCAGGTGATGGCCGCACCTGCCGCGCTCGGCATTCCCTATTATCGTGACCTGCGGTGAGCTTATGTCGACGCTGCTTGTAAAGAACATCGATCACCTCGCGACCTTCGACGACGCCAATCGCGAGATCAAGGGTGGCGCGCTGTTCGTCCGCGACAATGTGATCGAGGCGGTCGGCAGCAATGCGGAGCTGGCGCATCTTGCTGCCGACGACGTGCTCGATCTTTCCGGCCATCTGGTGATGCCGGGCATGGTCAACACGCATCATCACATGTACCAGAACCTGACGCGCGTGATGGTGCAGGACGATGAATTGTTCGTCTGGCTGACCACGCTCTATCCGATCTGGTCCGAGCTCGATGACGAGGCGATCTATGTCTCGGCCCGCGTCGCGATGGCCGAACTGATCGCCTCCGGCTGCACTACGAGCTCTGACCATCTCTACATCCAGCCCAACAATGTCCGGCTCGACAGCACGATCCAGGCGGCGCAGGAGCTGGGCCTGCGCTTCCACGCCGCGCGCGGCGCGATGTCCCGCGGCAAGAGCCAGGGCGGACTGCCGCCGGACAGTTGCGTCGAGAAGGAAGCGGACATCCTCAAGGACGCCGAACGGCTGATCCAGACCTACCACGACCCGAGCCGGCACGCGATGAGCCGGATCGTGCTCGCGCCCTGCTCGCCCTTCTCGGTGACACCAGGCCTGATGAAGGAAGCCGCCCAGCTTGCGCGCAGCCACAAGGCCGTGCACCTGCACGCGCATCTCGCCGAAGACCTCGACGAAGAGGTTTATTGCCGCGATATCTACGGCATGCGGCCGGTGGAATTCGCCGGCTCGGTCGACTGGCTCGGGCCGGACGTCTGGTTCGCGCACGCCATCTTCCTCGACAGCAACGAGATCAAGACCTTCGCCGAGACCGGCACCGGCATGGCGCATTGCCCCTCCGCCAACATGCGGTGCGGCCAGGGGATCGCAAAGATCCGCGAGATGCGTGACGCCGGGGTCACCTGCGGGCTCGGCGTCGACGGCTCCGCCTCCAACGACACCTCGAACCTCTTCCTCGAGGCGCGGCTGGCGCAGATGCTGCAGCGGGTCGCGCCGCACCGCTATCTCTCCGAGACGCCAGGCGGCCGCGGCGGATTTGGTGGCAGCCCGAAAGCGCTGTCGGCGCGCGAGGCGCTGGACATGGCGACGCGCGGCGGCGCCAGACTGCTCGGCCGCGACGATATCGGGTATCTCGCGCCCGGCATGAGCGCGGATTTCATCGCGATCAGATTGAACCAGCTCGGGCTCTCCGGCACCCAGCGCGATCCGCTGGCGGCGATGATCATGTGCGGCCCGTTCAAGGTGGACTATTCCTTCATCAACGGGCGCAACATCATCCGCCGCGGAGAATTTGTGCATCACGACGTCGAGGCCTCGCTTGCGGATCACGCGAAGATCATGCAACGAATCTACCGGCAATAGCCCCACCGCAACGAAGCGGAGCTTGCACCATGAATGGCAATATCGACCCCGGCACGCTGAACCAGTGGTATGTGCTGGATGCGCTCAGCGACATCCCGGCATCGCCGCGGCGCAATCGCCTGCTCGGCGTTGAGCTGACCACGCTCCGCGACGCAGATGGCGCGGTCGTCGTCTCGGCGGAAGATCGCGACGATCCGCTGCCGGTACGCGAGCGTTACGGCTACCTCTGGACCACGCTCGGAAAGCCCGATCGCGACGTGTTGCCGCTTCCCGAAGCTGACGAAGCGGACCGGCGGCATATCGTCTGCGGCGCAGTCTCGGTGCACGCTTCGGGCCTGCGCATCGTCGAGAACTTCCTGGACATGGCGCATTTCCCGTTCGTCCACACCGACATCCTCGGCGCCGAGCCGCACACCGAGGTGCGCCACTACACGACCGAGATCCGCCGCGACGTGGACGAGGTCTGGGCCACCGACTGCGAATTCTTCCAGCCGCAGGCGGCGCTATCGGCAAGCGACGGCATTGTCACGCAATATATTTACCGGGTCGCCGCCCCCTTCGCGACGCTGCTCTACAAGACCTGCCCGAATGCCGCCGATCGCTTGGATGTGATCTGCCTGTTCGTACAGCCGCTCGACCCCGACCATTGCCGCGCCCACCCGGTGGGGTTCCTGATCGACGACACCTCAGAACTCGCCGATCTCATCCAGTTCCAGCAGATGATCTTCCTGCAGGACCGCATCATCCTGGAAAACCAGCGCCCGCGGCTGCTGCCGCTGGAACCGCGCGCGGAAATCCCGACCCCGGGCGGATGCCTCCTCCGTGGTATACCGGCGCTGGCTGAAGGAAAAAGGCGTCGTCTACGGAACTACGCTCGGGGCGGCGTAGTGGCAGGGCTTCCTGCAGCGGCATTTTCGTAGGGGTACTGGAACATCTTGTGACTAGAGCGTTTTCGGTTCTAATTGCATCAGAACCGAAGCTCTAGATTCTTGCTTTGGCGCGTTTTCTTCACGCTAACCGGTGTCCACCCTCGGATCAAGTCCGAGGGCATGCTTCGCTCGAAAACGCTCTATGCATTGGCAGGCAGTGAGCCGCCTGTCACAGGCATGCCAAACTATGGCCGTACCCGCGTTAAATACACGCGATTCCCGCCACCCCTCATCATCGCAGCGTTTTCATGCCGAGCAACTGTCTCCGACTCATCACGATTGCGCTCACCTGTCTGCTGCTGATGTCGCCTGCGCGAGCGCAGATGATGATCCCGAACACGTCGCCGCCTCCTCCGCCGCAGCCGTCAGCAGCGGCGCAGGCGCAAGCGACGCTGGATATCCTGCAGGACGACCAGAAGCGGGCCCAGCTCATCCAGACGCTGCAGACCATTGCGAAAGCGTCCTCCTCCGGCGCGCCAGCGCAGCCGCAAGGTTCGGCGTCGCCGCCGGTCTTCACCGATAATCTCGGCGTGCAGCTTCTGGCCGAAGTCTCGGACTGGTTCGGCGACGTCTCTGACCAGCTCGCCACCGCGGCCCGCGCGGTGTCCGACTTTCCGATGATCTGGGGCTGGCTGGTCAATCTCACCACCAATCCGTACATGCAGCAGATGCTGCTCGACACGGCGTGGCGGCTCGTGCTCGTGATCGCCTGCGCTTTCATGGCGGAATGGATCATTCGCCGCGCGATCCGGCGTCCGCTCAACGCCATCGACCGCTACATTCCATTACGCGCGCGGCATGTCGATACCGTACGGGATCCGAGTGCGGCCAACGAAACGCAGCCGGTCCGGCGCTGGCATGCAACGCTCACCTACGCCTGGCAACTCGCCATCCGGCTTCCCTTTGCATTGGCACGGTTGTTCCTGGACCTGCTGCCGGTGGTCTGCTTCGCGGCGATCGGCAATCTCCTGCTCGCAACCGACATCGGCCGGGCGCCGACGCCCCGCGTCGTCATCCTGGCGATGGTCAATGCTTACGTGATCTACCGCAGCATCCTCGCCGTCACCGCGGCGGTGATGTCGCCGGCCTCCAGCCAGCCCAGCCTGTTCATTATCCGCGACGAGGCTGCCGCCTATCTCGACATCTGGTGGCGGCGGATCGTCGCCTTCACGGTGTTCGGCATCGCCCTCGCCAACATCGCGCTGCTGCTCGGCCTGTACCGCCCGGCCTATCACGCGGTAGTTCGGCTGGTGATGCTGGTGGTGCACCTGTTCGTGGTCGTCATCATCCTGCAATGCCGCCGCAGCGTCGCCGACTGGATCCGGGCGCCGGAGGGCGCGCGCGGCCCGCTGGTGGTGATGCGCAACCGCTTCGCCGATGTCTGGCACATTCTCGCGATCGTCCTCGACCTCGCGCTATGGACCGTGTGGGCGCTGCGGGTGCAGAACGGCTATGCGCTGCTGTTCCGCTATTTCGTCGCCAGTGTCGCCGTGCTCCTGATCGCGCGGCTGGCACAGATTGCGATGATGGCGGCGCTGGATCGCGTGTTCCGCATCAGCCCGGAATTCACGCGCCAGTTTCCGGGCCTCGAAGCACGCGCCAACCGGTATTTCCCTGCATTGCGGAGCATCGTCTCGGGCGTGATCGCTGTCATCACCGTGATCGCGCTGCTCGAGGTCTGGGGCCTGGATGCGGCGGCATGGTTCACCAGCGATCACATCGGCGGACGCCTGCTATCGGCGCTGATCACGGTCGCGATCGCCGGCGTGGTCGCGCTTGCGATCTGGGAAGCGGTCAACGCCGCCGTCGAGCAGCATCTGCTGCAGCTCTCGCGCGAAGGACGCTACGCCCGCGCGGCGCGGATGCGTACCTTCCTGCCGATGCTGCGCACGACGCTGCTGTCGATCATCCTCACCGTCGTCGCGCTGACGGCGCTGAGCCAGCTCGGCGTCAACATCGCCCCGCTGCTCGCCGGCGCCGGCATCGTCGGCATCGCCATCGGCTTCGGCTCGCAGAAACTGGTGCAGGACGTCATCACCGGGCTGTTCCTTCTGCTCGAGAACGCGATGCAGGTCGGCGACTTCGTCACCGTGTCGGGCCTGTCTGGTGTCGTCGAGAACCTCTCGATCCGCACCATTCGGCTGCGGGCCGGCGACGGCTCCGTGCACATCATCCCCTTCAGCTCGGTGACATCAGTCACCAACACCAACCGTGGCATCGGCAATGCCTCGGTCAGTGTCAACGTGGATTACAAGGAAGATCCCGATCGGGTTGGCGCCGTGCTAAAGGAGATCGGCGCCGAGTTGCGCAAGGATCCAGCATTCCAGCACATGATCCGCGGCGATCTCGACCTCTGGGGTGTCGACAAGGTCGATGCCACCATGACGACCATCGTCGGCCAGATCCAATGCACGGACTCCGGCCGCTGGCCGGTGCAGCGCGAGTTCTACCGGCGCATGAAGAAGCGCTTCCACGAGCTCAACATCCAGATCGCCCGGCCACCGCAGACCATGCTCGTGTTGCAGTCGCCTTTCGAGCGGAAGGACGAGTCACGCGGTGCGGAAGCCGCGGAGTAGCCGTGGCGATATTCCGGTTGAGCTAGCGCGTGATAAGGTCAGGTTCGAGTTGGTGCCCGGTCGAAGGTGCCTCACCTCTCCCCATCGGGGAGAGGTGAACAACTGCCGTCACGCCGATTCAAGCAAAGCCATAGCGCTTCAATCCCACTTCACACCTGTTACGCTTCTCCGAGACGCCCCACCCACCGGGCTAGCCAAAGGCGCGCCCGGCGACAGGTTCTGGCGTGATGATGACGCGCTATGAGTCTCCACTGCGGCCACGAGCCGCATCTGCATTTTCAAAAACCGAGTATGGTAGCTGCCAGCGTGCTCGGAAGCAGTCGACGCATCCACGAAGCTGTTGCAAGCGCGCTAGCCGGTGATACGATCCAAACAATAGTGGGGAAACGCTTGAAATTGCCGCGTTGCAACGCAAGCTGAGCGGCAAATTTCTCCTCACGAAAAATCGGCAACAGACCGATTGCAAGAGGGAGGACTGCAAGGTGAAGCCAGCGAACACTCTTTTCGAACTTTCGGCATGCTTGATGGCTGCTACGATCAGCGGGTAGGCCCTTGTACGGCTACATTGTGCGCCGGCTGCTGGCGCTGATCCCCACGCTGCTGTTTGCGAGTCTGATCGTGTTCGCCACGGTACGGATGATTCCGGGCGACGTGATCGACATGATGCTGAGCCAGAACGATCTGGCGGCCGACAAGCTGAGCCGCGAGCAGCTCGTTCAAGCGCTCGGCCTCGACAAGCCCATGGCCGAACAATACCTGATCTGGATCGCCGGCATCTTGAAAGGCGATTTCGGCCGCTCGCTCTGGCAATCGACTCCGGTCCTGGAACTCGTCCTGCAGCGCCTGCCCGTCACCTTTGAGCTCGGCGTCATCGCGCTCGCGGTGGGTCTCGTGATCGCGCTGCCGATCGGCGTCTACTCCGCCGTCCGGCAGGACACGGTGGGAGATTTCGTCGCGCGCTCGTTTTCGATTCTTTTACTGGCCGTGCCGAGCTTCTGGATGGGCACCATGGTCATGGTGTTCCCATCGATCTGGTGGGGCTGGTCGCCCGAAGTGAACTATGTGAAGTTCGCCGACGACCCGATCCAGAATCTCAAGCAGATCATCGTGCCGGCCATGGTTCTCGGCGCGAGCCTGTCGGCCGTCACGATGCGCATGACGCGCACCATGATGCTGGAGGTGCTGCGCCAGGACTACATCCGCACCGCCCGCGCCAAGGGTCTCAACCAACGCCTCGTCATCATGCGCCACGCCTTGCGCAACGCGCTTATCCCGGTGATTACCCTGGTGGGTCTCCAGGCCCCCTTGCTGATCGGCGGCGCCATCATCATCGAGCAGATCTTCGTCATCCCCGGCATGGGGCTTCTCCTGCTCGAGGCGGTGAATCAGCGAGACTACCCGATCGTCACCGGCGTGTTCCTGACGGTGGGACTCGCAGTGATGCTCATCAACCTCATGGTCGACCTCAGCTACGGACTGCTCGATCCGCGAGTGAGGACCAGATGACGGCGATCGAACAGGCCAATCCCTCCGTCGGTCAGGAGACGAGACGCAACCCGGCACTGCAGTTTCTGGGCCGCCTGTTCCGCGAGAAGCCGTTTGGTGCCGCGGCCGGGATCATCTTTCTGCTGTTCGTCTTTGCCGGCCTGTTCGCGGATGTGCTGGCGCCCTATGGCTTCAACGAGATCAATCCCATACAGCGGCTCAAGCCGCCGTCCTGGGCGCATCTCTTCGGCACCGACAATCTCGGCCGGGACCTGTTCTCGCGCTGCCTGTATGGCGCCCGCCTTTCGGTGATCATCGGTTTCTCGGCCGCGTTTCTTGCAACCGTGATCTCGGTGCTGATCGGCGCACTGACGGGCTATCTCGGCGGCCGCTTCGATCTGATCACGCAGCGATTCGTCGATGCCTACATGTCCTTTCCCGAACTCGTGATCCTGATCGCTGTCGTCTCCGTGGTCTGTCCGGGCATGCCGCAAATCATCGGCGTGTTGAGCCTTGCCTTCGGCATCGCCGGTTCGCGCATCATCCGTGGCGCCGTCGTCTCCGTGCGCGAGCACATGTATGTGCACGCCAGCCAGTCGATCGGCGCCTCCACCGGCCGCATCCTCTGGCGGCATATCCTGCCCAACATCATGCCGCCGATCATCGTGCTGTTCACCACCCGCGTCGGCGCCGTGATCCTCGTCGAGTCCGGACTGTCGTTCCTCGGGCTTGGCGTTCCGCCGCCGGCGCCGACCTGGGGCGGATTGCTGTCGGGCAGCGGCCGAACCTACATGTTCCAGGGTCCATGGTTGGCGCTGGCGCCGGGCCTCTGCCTGACCATCGTGGTCTATGCCACCAACGTCTTTGGCGATGCCCTGCGCGATCTGCTCGACCCGCGCATGCGCGGGTCGCGATAGCCGGCGGCCATACAAAACAAACAAAGAGGAGGGAGAGAAGCATGGATCGGAAGACGACGTTCGGCAGTCTCGCGCGAGGTTTGGCCATCGCAGCTACCCTTGGCCTGTCCCAGTCGCCTGCCCTGGCGGACGAAAAGCCGCAAGTCGGCGGCACGCTCAACATCGGCATGGTCTACGTGACGCTGTCGCCGCTATCGTGGGATCCCGCCGACTGGACCTGGAAATTCCAGCAGGACACCGGGCTGATGTACGAGCAGCTCTTTGTCGGCGATCTTTCCAAGACAAAGCGCAACGGCGGCAAATACAGCTTCGTGCCGGATGCCTGGCTGCCGAGCGACGCCGTCAAGGGCGAACTCGCGGAAAGCTGGGAATGGAAGGAAAATCCGCTCCGCGTCGAGGTCAAGCTCCGCAAGGGCGTGATGTTTCCCGAAAAGCCAGGCGTGATGGCCTCACGCGAGCTCGTCGCCGACGACGTCGTGCAAAGCTACTACCGCCTCGACAAGAGCCCGAAGAAGGTCCCGACCTATTTCGATCATGTGCAGAAAGTCGAGGCGACGGACCCGCACACGGTTGTCTTTACCTTCAACAACTATCACGCCGAGTGGGATTACCGTTTCGGCTGGGGCTACTATTCCGGCATCGTGCCGAAGGAAGTGGTCGACGCCGGCGCCGGCAACTGGAAGAACGCCAACGGCACCGGCCCGTTCATGCTGACGGACTATATCCAGGGCAACGCCGTCACATTCTCGAAGAACCCGGTCTACTGGGACAAGGAAAAGATCGCCGGCCAGGAGTACAAGCTCCCGTTCGTCGACAAGATCGTCTATCGCACTATCAAGGATGAGGCCACGTTCCTCACCGCGCTGCGCACGGCCAAGCTCGACCTTCTCGAAGCGATCAGATGGACCGCCGTAGACGAATTGAAGAAGAGTGCGCCCCAATTGCAGTGGTCGCGTTCGCTCGGCACCGGCGGCACCTTCCTCGCCATGCGCGTCGACACCAAGCCGTTCGACGACATTCGCGTGCGGCGCGCGCTGAACATGGCGGTCAACAAGAAGGAGATCGTGGCTTCCTACTATAATGGCAATGCCGAACTGTTCGCCTATCCCATGCATCCGGATTACATCGGCTACTACGAGCCACTGGAAAGTATGCCCGACAGTGTGAAGGAGCTCTTCACCTACAATCCGGAGAAGGCGAAGGCCCTGCTGAAGGAAGCCGGCTATCCCAACGGCTTCTCCTTCAAGGTCCAGGTCTGCTCCTGCTCGCCGGATCACATGGATTTGCTGCCGCTGGTTGCGGCTTATCTGGAGAAAGTCGGCGTCAAGCTGGAGATCCAGCCGATGGAATATGGCGCCTTCCTCTCCGCCATGACGACGAAGACCAACGCCGCCGGCTATTTCATGCGCAACGGCCACACCAATCCCACGACCTCGATCCGCAAGAGCTTCGTCACCAAGCAGACCTGGAATCCGTCGCAATACTCCGATCCCGAATTCGACAAGAAGATGAACGACGTCTACCTGGAGCGGGACGAGTCCAAGCGCCAGGAAATGATCAAGGCGCTGACGCGCGAGATCGTGGACAAGGCCCCCTATATCTGGCTGCCCGTCGACTACTTTTATACGGCATGGTGGCCGTGGGTGAAGAACTATGGCGGCGAACTGCGTGTCGGCTCCGAACGACCCGGTCCGATCCATGCTCGACTCTGGATCGATCAGGATCTCAAGAAGAAGCTTGGTTACTAGAGGCCTCGCAATGACGGCGGCAGCCAAACCTCTCCTCAGCGTACGCAACCTCGTGACCCGGTTCGGTCGCGGCCGGGGAGCGGTGACCGCCGTCGATGATGTCTCCTTCGATGTCGGCGTGGGAGAAACGGTGGCTGTTGTCGGCGAGTCGGGCTCAGGCAAAAGCGTGACCGCGCTGTCGATCCTGCGCCTGATTCCCTCGCCGCCCGGCCGGATCGAAAGCGGCGAGATCCTGTTCGAAGGCACCGATCTCACCAAGCTTTCCGAGCGCGAGATCATGGAGATTCGTGGCAACCGAATCGCCATGATCTTCCAGGAGCCGATGAGCTCGCTCAACCCGGTGCTCACGGTGGGATTGCAGGTTGCCGAACCGATCAATGTCCATCGACGCAAGCCCTGGGATGCAGCGCTTGGCACCGCGAAACAACTGCTCGGCCGGGTGCGGATGTCGGATACGGAATCGCGGCTCCGCGCCTATCCGCATCAGTTCTCGGGCGGCATGCGCCAGCGCGCCATGATCGCGATGGCGCTGGCCTGCGAGCCGCGGCTGATCATCGCGGACGAGCCGACCACGGCGCTCGACGTCACGGTTCAGGCGCAGATCCTCGACCTGTTGAAGGATCTCGCGCAAGGTTCTCGCTGCTCGCTGATCCTGATCACGCACGACCTCGGAGTGGTCGCACGCTATGCCGACCGGGTCGTCGTGATGTATGCGGGGCGCGTGGTGGAACAGGCGCCCGCGCGCGAGCTTTATGCCAATCCCCGCCATCCCTACACGCGCGGCTTGATGGCATCGGTGCCGCGGCTCGACGGCGACACCAATAAACGTCTGGTGCCGATCGACGGACAGCCGCCCAACCTCGCCCGGCTCCCGACAGGATGCGCGTTCGCGCCGCGTTGCAAGCAGGCCACCGACCTTTGCCACCGCGAGCGGCCGGCGCTGGCCGAGATCAGACCGCAACACCAAACCGCCTGCTGGCTGGAGACACCTGCACATGTCTGAGGCCGATGTCCTCCTCCGCGTCGACGATCTGCGGGTGCACTTTCCCGTGCACAAGGGCGCGGTGTTCCGCAAGCAGGTGGCGACGGTAAAGGCCGTCGACGGCGTCTCCTTCCAGTTGAAGCGCGGCGAAACGCTTGGCCTTGTCGGCGAAAGCGGTTGCGGAAAGTCGACAACGGGCCTTGCAATCCTCCGGATGCTGGAGCCGTCTGGGGGGCGCATCGAGTTCGAGGGCAAGGACATCACCCATTTCGACAAGTCCAGCCTGCGTCCGCTGCGCCGGCGCATGCAGATGGTCTATCAGGACCCCTTCGGATCGCTCAATCCGCGCATGAAGGTCCGCGACATCATCGGCGAACCGCTCGAGGTTCATGGCCTCGCGAACGACAGAAAGGCCTTTGATCAACGGATCGCGCAGCTGATGCGGACGGTCGGGCTGCTGCCTGACATGGCCGACCGCTTTCCACACGAATTCTCCGGCGGCCAGCGACAGCGGATCGGCATCGCGCGCGCGCTGGCGCTCGAGCCCGCGCTGATTATCTGCGATGAGCCAGTCTCCGCGCTCGACGTGTCGATCCAGGCGCAGGTCGTGAACGTCTTCGTCGAGCTGCAGCAGCGGCTCGGAATGGCCTACCTCTTCATCGCCCACGACCTTGCCGTGGTCCGCCACGTCAGTGACCGCATCGCCGTGATGTATCTTGGCCGGATCGTCGAAATCGCGGCACGGGACGAGATCTATCGAAAGCCGCTCCATCCCTATACCCAGGCGCTGCTGGCGGCCGTGCCGGTCGCCGATCCCGTTGTCGAGGCCACCCGCAAGCGCGTTCCGGTCTCGGGCGAGGTGCCGAGCGCGATGAATCCGCCGTCCGGCTGCCGCTTCCACACGCGCTGTCCGCTTGCGATCGATCGCTGCCGACACGAGGACCCTGCGTTGCGCGACCTCGGTGCCGGTCGGGCCGTGGCTTGCCACCTGCACGACATGGCCGCACAATAATGCCGTCCGAGAGGTCGACGCGGCGCGGTGATCCGGCTGCGTACACGCAAAAATACCTGAAGCGGCGCGAGGCGATCATCGGAACCTCGGCGCGCCTTTTCAACCGCGATGGCCTGAAGGGCGCGACTTTGGCCGAGATCGCTGGGGATGTCGGGCTGCTGACCCACAGCATCACCTATTACTATCGCCGCAAGGAGGATCTCGCGGCGGCCTGTCTGCTTGCGGCGATAGAGACAACCAAAACCGTGGTCCTCGACGCGGCACGGGAGAACCGGCCGGAAGACAGAATCCGCAGCTACGTATGCGGCTACGCCGATCTGTTGGCGGAGATCACCACCGGCGCGCGGGACGAGCTGGTGTTCTTCAACGATATCCGCGCATTGACCGGATCTCATGCGCGTCGCGTATTCGACGCCTACAACGATCTGTTCCGCAGCGTGCGCTCGCTGCTTCCCCGCAGCGAGTCGACGGAAGATCGCCTGTCGCGAAATGCCCGGACCCACCTCCTGCTGTCGCTCGTTAATATGATGCGGGCGTGGATCTCACGCTATGAGCCGTCCGACTATCGGCCAGCGGCTGAACGGATGTCTGCGATCCTGATCGATGGCCTTGCCCGATCGCCCAAGTCCTGGCGGGAAGGCGCAGCGCCCGAGCTCGGTTGGCTGCGAGCCGCGACCGCACGGGATGTCGTTCCAGAGGCCTTCTTGCGCGCGGCCACCATGATGGTGAATGAACAGGGCTATCGCGGCGCATCGCTGGAGCGGATCGCGAGCAGCCTCAACCTGACTAAGGGATCGTTCTAGGTGAAAGATAGTCCCGGCGGAACTGCGCTCCCTCTCCCGCTTGCGGGAGAGGGTTGGGATGAGGGTGTCTCCGCATTGGGACTCCCCGAGTGGAGAGAGCCCTCACCCGGCGCTACGCGCCGGCCTCTCCCGCAAGCGGGAGAGGTGAAGATTCAATGTGATCTCATCATGCTCTAATTCGCTGGCGCTGAGAACCAGAGCTTGACCTGAACACCCGGTGACTGATCGAGCAGCTCGATCCGGGCGCCATGGAGGTGGGCCACGGCGGCGACGAGGCTCAGTCCAAGGCCGTTTCCAGGCGTGTAGCGGCTCTGCTCGAGCCGGTAAAACCGCTTGAAGACATGGTCGCGTTCGCCGGGAGGAATTCCGGGCCCGTCATCGGTGATCGCAATGACGGCCTCCTCATCGACGTTTTCGCAGGCAACGACGATCTTGCCTCCGGCGCGACCGTGCTTGATGGCATTGTCCACGAGGTTGGCGATGGCATCGAACAACAGATCGCGGTCGCCGGTCACCCGCACCTCGCGGTCGCCAGTGATGGAGAGATCGGTACCGTCGCGCTCCGCCGCGGCGTCATAGAGCTCGACGACCTCGCTTGCGATCTCGACCAGGTTCACGTTGCGAAACGCGCCTTTGCGCACCTGGGTCTCGATGTGCGCGATCCGCGTGATCGAGGAGAACATCCCCAGGACGGCATCGAGGTCCGCGATCGTGTCGCCGATCAGCGCTAGATCTTTCTCGCCAATACGTTCGCCGTGATAGGCCTTCTCCAGCCGTCCGCGCATCCGCGTGAGCGGCGTCCGCAGATCATGGGCGACATTGTCGCTCACCTGCTTGACGTCTCCCATCAAGGCCTCGATGCGGTCGAGCATCAGGTTCAGATTCTCCGCCACACGATCCCATTCGTCATGGCTGCCGCGCAGCGGAATGCGCTTGTCGAGGCCGCTTTGCATGATGGCCCGGCTGGTGGCGTTGATCTCTTCTATTCGTCCCACTGTCCGCTGCGTGACCAGGATGCTCGCCACCACCGCAACCACGAACATCAGGAAAATGATTGCAATCACCGCCGCCCAGATCTTGGCGGCAAAGCTGTCGAGGTCGCTGATATCAGTTCCCACCAGCAGACGATCGCCGCCCGGTAGCGTTGCAGACATGGCACGAAACCGCGATTGGCTTGCGGCATCCGACGCACGAGGGGCATGAAACTCCGTCAATCCCTGCGCAGTCGTGGCCGCCGAAGGCCATTTGTCGAGATTCCCGGCGAGAACGGCGGACGCATGATCGACCAGAAGATACAGTTTTTCTGCGGAACTGCTGTCGGCCATCCGGTTTCGGATCAGCTCAATCAATTCCTTGCGTCCTGATCGCTCGTAAGCGCCGAGCAGGCCGGAATATTCGGCCATGATGGCCTGATCTGATCGGCTGCGCACGAAAGAGGCGGTCGACAGATAGACATAGGCGAAGATGGTGGCGGCGATTACGCCAAAGGTCACGATCGCGGCCAGCGCCAGCTTGAAGGTCGTCGACCTCAGGGTATCAGCCAGGAGCACGGAGACAGTACCCCATGCCGCGGACGGTATGGATCAACGGATAGGCCTGCTGGTCGTCGACCTTGCGCCGCACGCGTCCGACATAGACGTCGATGATATTGGTCGAGGGATCGAAGTGGAGATCCCACACGTGCTGCAGCAGCATCGCGCGGGAGACAACGCGGTTTTCGTTGCGGACCAGATACTCCAGAAGCTGGAATTCCCGCGGAAGCAGTGGAATGGCCTTGCCGCCGCGGTTGGCGGTGCGCGAGATCAGGTCGATGGCGAGATCGCCGACCCGCAGGATGGTGTCCTTGGCGATGGTCTCGCTGCGCCGGCCAAGCGCTTCCAGCCGCGCCAGCAATTCGACAAAGGAGAAGGGCTTGACCAGATAATCATCGCCGCCGGCGCGCAGGCCACGGACCCGATCATCGACCTCGCCGAGCGCGCTGATGATCAGGAAGGGAGCAGCGACGCCACCGTCGCGCAATTGACGCATGACCGTGAGGCCATCGATGTCGGGAAGCATGCGGTCGATCGTGATCACGGCATGATCGCGAGACGTGCCGCGCCGAAGGGCTTCGTTGCCGCTCGCGGCCAGATCCACCTCATAGCCGCTGCTCGTGAGTTGCTCGGCGAGTTGGCCGGCAGTTTCCGCGTCGTCCTCGACGACGAGAATGCGGCGATGACCTGCCGTCATGGTCTTCTTCCGAATGACTGGCCACGAACGCGCGGCGTTCCTGCAGTCCAGGACGTCGCGCAGCTGGCTTTGTCGGAGATGCTCATCGTACTCCGATGGTTGCGCGGGACGGCTCCCATGAATGTGACGGTCACCCCAGGCCCACCCGGCGAGGCTGCGCCGGAAGGTGCCGTGTCGCGCTCATCACACCGTGGGTCGGCAGTCAGTAGTAACCGTCGTACCCGCAGACGTTGACCCACTGCAGCCCATAGCCCGTCCACACTTGGGTCCAGCAGTCGTCGTAGTAGCCAGCGTAGGCGGCGTAGCCGAAGGGCACGCCGATGAACGCAAAGCGATTGAAGCGGTTGCGGAAGAAGCGGTTATGGAAGCCATGCCGGAAGGCTGCGCTTCGAAAAGCTGCGCCTCGAAAGCCGGGGCTCGCGAAGCGCGGCGCGAATGCAGCATTCGCATTCGCGAACCGCGCACCAGCAAACCGCCCACCCACAAAACGCGGTCCTCCGCCGATGGTAGCAAAACGCGGTCCTCCGCCAATGCTCGCGAAACGCGTCCCTCCACCCATGCCGCCGAAGCGCGTTCCTCCGCCTATGGCGTGCATCCCGCCTCCGAAGCCGCCGCCGCGGAAACCTCCGGCCATGCCACCGCCGCGGAAGCCTCCGCCCATGCCGCCGCCGTGAAAACCGCCGCCCATGCCGCCGCCATGGAAGCCACCGCCGCCGCCCCCGAAGCCACCGCGAGCGAAGGCCGGCGACGCGAACGCAAGCGCGGTCGTGAGCGCACCCGCGATAAGGGAATTGACGAGCTTGCTCTTCATCCCGATTCCTCCCTGGTTGAATTGCAGCGACGCATCGCGTCGCAACAGGAGAACGATCAGGAGAGCTAAAAGCTCCTTCGACTTCAACTGACAAAGGCGACAGATTCTGACACGGAAGTTAGCTTCCGTGCCAGACTAAGCAGTTCCGCTCAGCGTAGCGGCTTGCCGTTCTTCTCGCTGGCGCGGCGGAAGGCGTCGGCGAAGGCGTTGCCGGGTTGTTCTTGCTTGCGCGGGGCGGAGGACGTCATCGGCCCGCGAACACGGTCGCTCGACGAGCCCTTCGAATCCTTCTTGCCGGTCTCATCATCGAGCCGCAGCGTCAGCGCGATGCGCTTGCGGGCGACTTCGACGTCGAGCACCTTCACCTTGACGATGTCGCCGGGTTTGACGACTTCGCGTGGATCCTTGATGAAGGTCCTGGACATCGCCGAGATGTGCACCAGACCGTCCTGATGCACGCCGATATCGACGAAGGCGCCGAAGGCGGCGACATTGGTGACGGTGCCCTCGAGGATCATGCCGACTCTGAGGTCCTTGATCTCCTCGACGCCTTCCTTGAACACCGCGGCCTTGAACGCCGGACGGGGATCGCGGCCGGGTTTTTCCAGTTCGCGCAGGATGTCGGTGACCGTCGGCAGACCAAAGGTCTCGTCCACGAACGACTGCGGCTTCAACTGGCGCATGATCTCGCTGTTGCCGATCAGCGCCTTGATGTCGCTCTTGGTCGCCGTGAGAATCCGGCGCACCACCGGATAGGCCTCGGGGTGCACGCCCGAGGCATCGAGCGGATCCTCGCCGTCGTTGATGCGCAGGAAGCCCGCGCATTGCTCGAAGGCCTTCGGCCCCAGCCGCGGCACCTCCTTCAGCGCCTTGCGCGACTTGAACGGGCCGTTCGAGTCGCGGTGCTGCACGATGCTTTGCGCCAAGCCGGGCCCGATGCCCGACACCCGCGACAGCAGCGGCACGGAGGCGGTGTTGACGTCGACGCCCACGGCATTCACGCAGTCTTCCACGACGGCGTCGAGCGAGCGTGCGAGCTTGCTCTCGCCGAGATCGTGCTGATACTGGCCGACGCCGATCGCCTTGGGATCGATCTTCACGAGCTCGGCGAGCGGATCCTGCAGGCGCCGCGCGATCGACACCGCGCCGCGCAGGGTGACGTCGAGCCCGGGCAGTTCCTCGGACGCATAGGCCGAAGCCGAATAGACGGAAGCGCCGGCCTCGGAGACGACGATCTTCGTCATCTTCAAGTCCGGCAGCCGCTTCACCAGTTCGGTCGCGAGCTTGTCGGTCTCGCGCGAGGCCGTGCCGTTACCGATCGCAATCAGGTTGACGCGATGCTGAATCGCGAGCTTGCCCAGGGTCGCGAGCGCCTCGTCCCATTGCCGCTGCGGTTCGTGCGGATAGACCGCTGTCGTCGCCAGCACCTTGCCGGTCGCATCGACGACGGCGACCTTGACGCCGGTGCGATAGCCGGGATCGAGCCCCATGGTCACGCGCGCACCGGCGGGCGCCGCCAGCAGGAGGTCGCGCAGGTTGGAGGCGAACACGCGCACGCCTTCGGTCTCCGCCGCGGTCCACAGCCGCATGCGCAGGTCGATGTTGAGATGCACCTGGATCTTGGTGCGCCAGGCCCAACGCACGGTTTCGATCAGCCATTTGTCGCCGGGACGGCCGAGATCGGAAATGGCGAAACGCTTCATGATCTTCAGTTCATAGGCGCTGGGCACGCCGGCCACCGGCGGCTCCGCCTCCGGCTGCATCTGCAGATCGAGAATCTCCTCCTTCTCGCCGCGGAACAGCGCCAGGATGCGGTGCGACGGCAGCTTGTGCAGCGGCTCGCTGAAGTCGAAATAGTCCTTGAACTTTTCGCCCTCGGTCTTCTTGCCCTTGCGCACGGTCGAGACCATGCGCGCGTTCGCCCACACCTCCTCGCGCAGCGCGCCGATCAGATCGGCATCCTCGTCGAAGCGCTCGACCAGGATCGCGCGCGCGCCTTCCAGCGCCGCGGCCACGTCGGCCACACCCTTGTCGGCATCGACAAAGGCTGCCGCCTGCGCTTTCGGATCATGCTGCGGCTGCGTCATCAACAGCTCGGACAACGGTTCGAGCCCGGCCTCCTTGGCGATCTCGGCCTTGGTGCGACGCTTCGGCTTGTAGGGAAGATAGATATCCTCGAGACGCGCCTTGTTGTCGGCGGCCATGATCTGCGCTTCGAGCGCGGCGTCGAGCTTGCCCTGCTCGCGGATCGAATTGAGGATCGCGGTGCGGCGCTCCTCGAGCTCGCGCAGATAGGTCAGCCGTTCTTCCAGCGTGCGCAATTGCGCGTCATCGAGCGCGCCGGTCAATTCCTTGCGATAGCGGGCAATGAACGGCACCGTGGCGCCGCCGTCGAGCAGCGTGACGGCCGCCTCGACCTGCTGCTCGCGCACGCCAAGCTCCTGCGCAATCTGCTGATGAATCTTTGCCACGCAATTCCCTCTGCACCACTTCGAAGCAACCGAACCGCCGGTCGCAAGGCGCCGCTTATGGACATGCCCGCCGATTTGATCAAGCGGCAGAGAGAGGCAGTTCACAAGCGCGGCCGCGCGAAACGGCGAATCGGTATCGCGGTCTGTGCGCCGTCAATCTGCCGAAGATGTGTCGAATGGCTCTCCAGCGAAGCGCTCCCAACATTTTCCAGTTTGGCCTGCTTGACGAACGGCAGGTTTCATGATGTTCTTTTTTTGTTCTTTCGATCTTAAATTGTGCGCAAGAGGTATTTCATGGACGACGGGTATACCGGCGCCGAATCGTTTCAATTTGTCTTCCACAACGATAACGAGACGCCTCGAGAGTTCGTCAGAGAGCTTTTGCGCGCCGTGTTCGGCAAGTCGGAGCGGGAGGCCATCCTGTTCGCGGCCGAGATCGACCAGCAGGGCAACGCCACCTGTGGCCCCTATCCGTCCCGGGTCGCGGCAGCGCTATGGAAAACAGCGCAACAGCGCATCAACGCAGCCGGGCATGGTCTTCAGATTACCAGCGAAGCGGTAAGGACCAGCGGTCCCTGCGATCTGTGCGGCGCGCCGCCGCCGGTGCAGGAGGTGCAACTCGACGACAAGATTGCCTGCCTCTGCAGCGACTGCCTGCTCGCGGCAAGGGATGCATCCGAAAAATTGCAGGGCGAAGAATTCAGATACACATACGTCGCGATCGATTGGCATTTTGCGGGCATTCCACGCAACCAGCTCGTGACGCGGGCGCGCGGCTTTCCGGGTCACATGCGTGCGGACGTTCAGGTCGCGCTGGATCGACTGCTCTCCTCACCGATCCACTTCTTCGGCGTTCACGAAGAATATCGCTACGAGACGCTGACTTTTGCGGGATTGATGAACGACGGGCGCAATGCGCCGGTGATCGCTCCGCCGCAATATTATGAAGTCGATGTCGGTGAGCCGGCGGCGGTGAAATGTCTTAACAACGGATTGTGGCTGTGCCGCGCCGGCGAGCTTCGCTACGCGGTGCTGCTGTCCATTTATCGCGAATCCCGCAACGAGGACGCGATCCGAATCGAGATCGCGGTGCCGACCGGCGCGGCCGGCGACACCTTCGTTCAGCGCTGTTTTTCGGAACTCGAGCAAGCGGTGCAGACAGCACGCTCCTATCGCGGCAAGATTCTTTCGCTCGACAGCGGGGCCGAGTATCGCGGACGTTCAAGGGGCGTAACTGTGCACCGGTTGCCGCCGGTCGATCGCGAGGCCGTTATCCTGCACGAACCGACCCTGAGACTGCTTGAGCGCAACGTCCTGAACTTTGTCGGCAGCCGCGACGCGTTGCGCCGGCTTGGCCAGTCGACGCGCAAGGGCATCCTGCTTTATGGACCGCCGGGCACCGGGAAGACTCACACCATCCGCTACCTCGCCACCAACCTGCCGGGACATACGACACTGATCATCACCGCCGAACAGATCGGGCTGCTCGAAGCCTACATGAATCTGGCGCGGCTGCTGCAGCCGACGATGGTCGTGATCGAGGACGTCGACCTGATCGCCACCGACCGCGAGCTGATGGGCCCGTGCGAGGAATCGCTGCTCAACAAGCTGCTCAACGAGATGGATGGGTTGAAGGAGGATGCCGACATCCTGTTCGTGCTCACCACCAACCGACCCGAGGAGCTCGAAAGCGCGCTGGCCGGCCGGCCCGGCCGCATCGACCAGGCGATCGAGGTGCCGCTGCCGGATGCGATCGGGCGCGGCAAGCTCGTGCGGCTCTATGGCAAGAACCTGCCGCTTGAGGAGACCACCGTCGATGAAGCGGTGCGGCGCACGGACGGCGTCAGCGCCGCCTTCATCAAGGAGCTGATGCGGCGCCTCGCACAGGCCAGCATCGCCCGCGACGGCGGCAAGTCGGTGATGTCGGCCGACATCGACGAGGCGCTCGACGACATGCTGTTCGCCGGCGGCCGGCTCAATGTGAAACTGCTCGGCGGTGCGCAGGAGATGGCCGCGGAGTAACGCACGCCCGCGTGAAGGGCCATCGCGCCTGGTCCGGCGATGCTACCCGCGCCCCTTCATGTCGCGCTGCTCCGCCCTATATTTAGGTGGTGCCCCTGCAGGCCGAGATAAGGACCGCCGGCTTGACCGAGCAGCTCGCCCTCTTTGCCGACAATTCCTCCGCGTCATCAGCGCCGGAGGGATTGCGCTATGCCGCCGATTTCATTTCGCCTGACGTCGAGCGGGAATTGATCGCGCGCATCGCTGCGCTGCCGCTGCAACCGTTCCAGTTCGGCCAATATCAGGGCAAGCGGCGGGTGGCCTCGTTCGGCTTCCGCTACGACTATACGGAGCGCCGGATGCGCGAGGCCGATTTCATCCCGGACTGGCTCCGCCCCTTGATCGAGCAGGTTGAGGCCTTCGGCGGGCCACGGACCGAGATCGCCCAGGCGCTCTGCACCGAATACGAGACCGGCGTCGGCATCGGCTGGCATCGCGACAAGCCGCATTACGAGCGGGTCTTCGGCCTGTCGCTGGGATCGCCGTGCAAGTTCCGCTTCCGCCGCCCGGCCGGCGACAAGTGGGAACGTTTCACCTTGGAGGCGCAGCCCCGATCGATCTACCTGCTCTCGGGCGAGGCGAGACAAATCTGGGAGCACAGCATCCCAGCGGTCGAAGCGCCGCGCTATTCCATTACGTTGCGCACGATGCGGGACTAGTCGCGAGGGACGCTTCGATCACCTCTCCCTATGGGAGAGGTGAAGCAAGAACTGCTATACTCCACCTGATTCAGCACCAGGAGCCTCATGGCACGACGAACCGGTAGCGCCGATCTTCCGCTCCATAACGGGCGCGTGCCCGCGTGGCTCGGCCAGCGCATGTCCACGCTCGGCGCGATCATCACGCAGGCGATCGTCCACCATTACGGGCGCGAGGAGTTCCTGCAGCGGCTCGCCCATCCGTTCTGGTTCCAATCCTTCGGCGCGGTCATGGGGATGGATTGGCATTCCTCTGGAATCACCACGTCGGTGATCGGCGCATTGAAGCGCGGGCTCGTGCCGCTGCAAGACGAGCTTGGCATCTATGTCTGCGGCGGCCGCGGCAGCAACTCGCGCCGCACGCCGGACGAGTTGACCGCGCTCGGCGAACGCACCGGCTTCGATGGCGTGGCGCTGACGCGTGCCAGCCGGCTGGTGGCCAAGGTCGATAGCGCCGCCGTCCAGGACGGCTTCGAGCTTTATCTGCACGGCTTCTTCGTCACCGAGGACGGCAAGTGGACCGTGGTGCAGCAGGGCATGAACGGCGACAAGCGGCAGGCGCGCCGCTATCACTGGCATTCCGAAACTCTGAAGAGCTTCGTCGACGAGCCGCACAGCGCCATCGATGGTCCCGCGCAGGGCGAGATCATCAACCTGACCGATCATCGCGCCGAACAATCGCGCGCGGCGCAGCTCGATCTGCTCGGCGCGCTTGGGCCCGACGGCATCGCGCGCGAATATGCCGCGCTGTCGAAACAGCCCGAGGCGCAGCCGGAGCTGCCGCATCTGATCATGCCCGCGCATCACGACGTCCGCGCCAGCGACGTGTTTACGCGCCGCCTGCACGGCACGCTGGCGGCGGCCGCCGAATGCGGCCCGCGCGATTTTCGGGAATTGCTGCTGACGCCGGGCGTCGGCGCGCGCACCGTGCAGTCGCTCGCGATGGTCGCCGAGGTCGTCCACGGCGCACCCTACCGGTTCAAGGATCCCGCGCGGTTTTCGCTCGCCCATGGCGGCAAGGACCGCCATCCCTATCCGGTGCCGATCAAGGTCTATGACGAGACCATCCGCGTGCTGAAATCCGCCGTGCAGCAGGCGAGCCTTGGCCGCGAGGAGGAGATCCAGGCATTGAAGCGCCTCGACAGTCAGGCGCGCCTCTTGGAGCGAACCGCAACCGGCCCATCCTTCGATGCGTTCGTCGCGCAAGAGCGCAACCGATCGCCCGCGCTCGGCGGCCGCTCGGTGTTCGGATGGGAAGCGGAGATCGCCGGCAGCAAACGCGCGACGCCGGGCAAATCGACATAGACGCCGTCGGCTTCACGCCACTTGCAGCCGTTGCGCCTCCTTGAGGGCGACCTTCATCAGCGGCCTGATCGCCTTGTCCTCCCGGCCAACCACCACGCCGGCCGCAAGTGCGCGGGCGCGCCTGTTCTCGCGCGGCGCCTGCAGCGCTGCTGCCATGGCCATCTTCCGATGCGCAACAAAGTCGTTCAGCGCGCCAAGCGCATCCTGGATCTTCTTGAGATGGCCGGACAGGCGTTTAAGTCTCTTCTGCTCGCGCTTGGCCGGAAAAAGCGACTTGAAGAAGTCCACCGCATACCTGATCTTCTTGATCCTGATCCGGAGCTTATGCCGCGCGCGCGGCGACAGGCGGTCAAGGTGCTGGCCTTGCTTGCGCGCCTTCCTGATGCGACGGTGCAAGACGTCAGCCGCAAATTTTTCGATCGGAACGTCCATATGCTCGTTCGCCGAAGGCGGCTTCGACTCGACCCACTCCAGCGTGTCGACCAGCAGCCTGCGGAACCGTATCGAGCTCACCGCCCTCTTCGCCCGTGTAAGGGCATGGGCGCGCTTCTCGTCGAACTCGTCCTTGATGGCCTTGCCGCCGCGGCTCAGCGCGCGGTCGTGCGTAACCGGCTCGACCTGCTCGCTGATGAACACGTCGATTTCGCGCGCAGGCGCGAGCTCAGCCGTGAGCCACTTCAGCTCGCGCTTGGCGGCTCCCGTCCCGGCACCAGGCAGCACCTTCGAAAACAGCGAGATCGCCGCGCGGAGTCTGCGCAGGCCCACCCGCATCTGATGAACACCTTCCGCGTCAAGATTGCGGACCGCATCCGCATTTCCAGAGAAATGACGAACCGTCGCGCGGGCGATGACCCGGAATGCCTCGCCCGCCGTCATGTCGGCGGGGAGCTCGATCGGCTCGGCGAAAACGACCTGTTCCTCCCTGCCCTCGGCGAGGCCATAGCCGCGGTCCGATTTTGATCGCAAGTCGAGTTCGGCTCCCAACCGTTGCTCGATCGCTCTGGCAATACGGAATAGGTCAGCGAGCCGGCCGCTTTTCAGCTCAAGTTCGAGTTCCTCGATGGGGCTCGCACGGTGACCCGCAACGATCTTTCCCCGATCGATGGCGAGTTCGATCTCACTCCTGCGGGTCCGGACCGGAACGATGGTGCGATGAACCGATGTCTTGAACACAGGCTTCAGCTTGCGGCGTAGCTTGCCGGTGGCGAGCGGCTCGAGCGGCGTGTCGTCGACCTCACGAAGGTCCGGCGCGTCGTCCTTGATCTCCGCTTCCCATTCGCCTCGGCCAAACTGCGCGCCGTTCGCCGACTTGATCGTCTGGATGTTCGTGCTGCCGTTTTGCCGCACGCGCAGTGTCAGACCGCGACTCTTCAGCTTGTGTTTCCCGGTATCGAAATAGGTCGAGACAAGATCGCTGTCCGATCGCTCACCCATTTTTCCACCGGGAATGCGCCAGCCGGCGAGAGATTTGAGGTCGCGCGCGGCCACGCGGAATTTCAGTTCCGTCTCGACAGCCATGCTTGCTCCGTATTGCTGTTGGATGCGGACTGCGCAAGTCCCAGCGCTACAACGCCGAGAACGGTGAAGAGTGCCGCGGCCCGGCAATCATCGTTCCAGCACAGCACCCCATCATCCAGGCAATCGGAACGCTCCGCTCTGCACCGCCCTGCTCACCTCGCGCGCTGTCAGTTCCGGGTCATATCCGTCGGTTTGGAGTACATGCCGTTCGAGATCTCCCAACGAGCAGAATTGCTGATGCATCACCGTGATCTGTTCCGCATCGGTCAGTGTATCGCCTCCGCGTGCGCGACAGCGTTGGATGGCAATCTCGAGCGGGGGCCTGAGAACGATGTAGTGCAGAGCGACCCTGAGTGAGTGGAAGTGCCCCAGAAACCACGGCCCGAAAATGCCATCCAGGAGAACAAAATAGCCGCTTCTGGCGTATCCCTCCGCCACGTTTGCGAGGATACGAACCACGCTCCGATTCTGCTCGTGCGCCTCCGGCAGATAGGGGGGAATCGCACCGTGCTTGATGAAATGCCAGAAATCGTCGGCATGAAGATGCACCTTGGGCATACCCGGCTCGTGGGCAAGGATTTTTGCCGTGGTTGTCTTTCCCGATCCTGGCGGACCGGTAAGGATAAGAACTTCGCCTGTACCATCGATCATCGCGCTGCAGCATATAGCGCAACGTTCAGCGATTCCAGCAACTTGTCATTCCGGGGCGCGCAGCGCGCGCCCGGAAGCCATTATGCCGCGTGCCGCAAGTTGTGAAATGGATTCCGGGTTCGAGGCTGCGCATCGCCGCGGAATGACCGAGCCGGTTTGACGACGTCTAACCCACGACCGTCGTCCCCATCTTCCGCGTCACGGCGCCGTCTTGATCTCAATCTGCTTGCTTTGCTTCGGCTCGGGCTTGCGCACGGTCACCTTGAGGACGCCCTTGGAGATCTCAGCGGAGATATCTTCCGCTTTCACACCCGGCGGTAATTCGACGGAGCGCGCGAACGAGCCGAAGCTTCGCTCGACCAGGTGGTAATCCTTGCTCTTCTCCTCGCGCTCGTTCTTCTTTTCGCCGCGAATGGTGAGAAGGTTGTCGGTGAGATTGAGCTCGACGTCCTTCTGCTCGAGACCGGGAAGTTCCGCCGTGATCTCGATCGCCTTGTCGGTCTCGCTGACATCCATGCTCGGCAGCCTTCTGCCGGCCGCATAGGCTTGATCATGATTGCCTCCTATGTAAGCCGAACCGGTGTCGGAACTTTACGCCCGGCCGAACAACGGGCGTTGAGCGAAATCAAGCGAGACCCGGCACATGTGCGGCAGACTGGAATTAACGCGAGAAGGTGAGCGGTTTCCCTTGAGGCCTCAGAGAGGTGTTGTTGATGTACGCCATGGTTCTTCAAGCACCCAACAGGCCGCTCATGCGTGAGCAGCGTCCCGATCCGTTGCCCGGACCGGGCGAGGTGCGCATCGAAGTTTCCGCGTGCGGCGTCTGCCGCACCGACCTGCATGTCGTCGACGGCGAATTGCCTGACATCCGTTATCCCATCATTCCCGGTCACGAGGTCGTCGGCCGGGTCGATCTGCTCGGCGAAGGCGTTGACGGCCTCGCGCCAGGTGCGCGCGTCGGCGTGCCCTGGCTCGGCTTCACCTGTGGCACGTGCCCTTATTGCCGCGAGGGCAAGGAGAATCTCTGCGACCATCCGCGCTTCACCGGCTACACCCGCGATGGGGGATTTGCGAGCCACCTGATCGCCGATGCGCGCTATTGCTTTCCGCTCGGCGAAGGCGGCGACGATGTCGCGCTGGCGCCGCTGCTCTGCGCCGGCTTGATCGGCTGGCGCTCGCTGCTGATGGCCGGCGACGGCAAGCGCCTCGGCATCTACGGCTTTGGTGCTGCCGGCCACATCATCGCGCAGGTCGCGCGCTGGCAGGGCCGCAGCATCTGCGCCTTCACGCGCGACGGCGACACCGAGGCGCAACAGCTTGCTTTGTCGCTCGGCGCCGACTGGGCGGGCGCCTCCGGTGACAAGCCGCCGGCCGAGCTCGACGCCGCCATTATCTATGCCCCTGTCGGCGCCTTGGTGCCGCAGGCGTTGCGCGCTGTACGCAAAGGCGGCCGCGTGGTCTGCGCCGGCATCCACATGTCGGACATTCCGTCCTTTCCTTATGATATTCTCTGGGAGGAGCGGCAGATCGTCTCGGTCGCCAATCTGACACGCCAGGACGGCAGGGATTTTCTGAAAGTGGCGCGCGAGGCGAACATCAAGACGACGACCACCACCTTTCCTCTGGATCAGGCCAATGAAGCGCTGGCGCGCCTGCGCAGCGGCAATCTGGTCGGCGCGGCGGTGCTGCGGCCATGACGCCACCGTCCTCGCATCAAGGCACGACCGACCAGGACCGCGTGCTGGATTTTCTCGGCAAGCCGTCCGGCGGGCATGATACCCTTCGCGTCGACACGCACGGCTCGATCGTGTTCCTGAAGCCCGACCGCGTTTACAAGGTCAAGCGTGCGGTGCGGCTGCCCTATCTGGATTACTCCTCGCTCGACAAACGCAAGCACGCCTGCGAGGAGGAGATCGCCATCAATCGGCGTTTCGCGCCGGAAATCTATCGCGGCGTGGTGCCGATCACGGAAGGCGAAGCTGGCCCTGAAATCGGCGGCAAGCGCGACGTCATCGAGTGGGCGGTCGAGATGGCGCGGTTCGACGAGAACCAGACGCTCGACCATCTGGCGGCACGAGGCGAGATCACGCCAGAACTCGCCGAACCGCTGGCCGAGGCGATCGCCGCGTCCCACGACAGCGCACCGGTTTCGGATGGCGAGACCTGGCTCGCCTCGCTCCCCGTAATCATCGAGCGCAACACAACAGCGTTTCGCAGCCATCCCGCACTTGCAAGCGCCGAGGTCGAGCGCCTGCATCTGCTGAGCTGCGATCTGCTCACCAAGAACAAGGTGCTTCTCAAGCAGCGCGCCGCCGCTCGTAGGGTGCGCCGATGCCATGGCGACGCGCATCTCGGCAACATCGTGATGATCGATGGCAAGCCGCGCCTGTTCGATGCGATCGAATTCGACCCCGTCATCGCCACCACGGATGTGCTCTATGACCTCGCCTTTCCGCTGATGGACCTCTTGCATTTCGGCAACCGTGCTGCCGCGAACCGGCTGTTGAACTCCTATCTGCAGGCCACGTGGCAGCAGAACGCCGGCGCGCTTGCCTTGCTGCCGCTGTTCCTGTCCATCCGCGCGGCAATCAGAGCCAATGTGCTCCTGACCAAGCATGCGCAAGGCGGCGGCGCCGCCGTGCTGTCAGATGCGCAGTCGTATTTCGAACTCGCAGGCGAACTGATCGCGCCGGGCAAGCCGTCGCTGATCGCGGTCGGCGGCCGCTCAGGCACCGGCAAGAGCGTGTTGGCGCGCGCCATTGCCGGAGTGATCCAGCCGGCGCCCGGCGCGGTGCTGCTGCGCTCGGACGTGATCCGCAAGAAGATCTTCGGAGTCGGCCCCCTGGTCAAGCTCCCCGAGTCAGCGTACGCGCCCGGAACGTCCGCGCGCGTTTATGACGCAATGCTCGATCGCGCGCGAGCTATGCTGGCGCAGGGATTTTCCGCGCTGGTCGACGCAGCGTTCCTGAAGGAAGACGAGCGAAACCAGCTTCGCCCGCTTGCGGCCTCCTGCGGCGTCGATTTCTTCGGGATATTCCTTGTTGCCGAGACCGCCGTCCGCCTCGCACGCATCGGCGCACGCCGGAATGACGCCTCCGACGCAACCCAGGACGTGGCGCTGTTTCAGGACAGCATCGACACCGGCGTCGTCGATTGGGCGCTCGTGGATGCGTCGGGGACTCCGGAGGAAACGCTGGAGCGGAGCGTGCGATGTCTTCCGCGGCGGGCCGCGCCAGAGGATTAGATCGAAACGATGACGGTCCTTCTCCTCTCCCCGTTCTTACGGGGAGAGGGTCGGGTGAGGGGCTTTCTCCAGGCGGACGGTGATAGACGGACTCGCGGAGACTCCCCCTCACCCGAAATTCAAGCTCAGCTTGAATTTCGACCTCTCCCCGCAAGCGGGGCGAGGTGACGCGGGGCCCGCATCGTGGACGAAAGCGCTAGTGCTGCAGCACGTATCGGCCGGGCGCATCCTCCAGCGCGGTGGCGTCCTTGCCGGCGCCGCCCATGGGTGACGGCGCAACCGGTTCGCCGGAATGGGCATTCAGGAACGCGACCCATTCGTGCCACCAGGAGCCTTCGCGCTTTGGCGCGACCTTCAGCCATTCATCCGGCCCGATATAGAGCCCGTCCTTCAGCTCGGTCAGGACCTGGTAGGAATGCCACGGCTCGTTGGGAGCCGCGACGACGCCGGCATTGTGTCCGCCGTTCGTGAGCACGAACGTCGTATCGGCATCGGCGAGGAAATGGATCTTGAAGGTCGATTTCCAGGGAGCGACGTGATCGCGAAGCGTGCCGACGACGAACATCGGCGCATGCAGATCGGACAGCGAGATCGGCTTGCCGTCGACGCGATAACGCCCTTCGGCAAGTTCGTTGTCGAGGAAGAGCTGGCGGAGATATTCCGAATGCATCCGATAGGGCATGCGAGTTGCATCCGCATTCCATGCCATCAGGTCGCTGAGCGGCTGCCGCTCTCCGATCAGGTAGTCGCGGATCATCCGCGACCAGATCAGGTCGTTGGAACGCAGCATCTGAAAGGCGCCGGCCATCTGCGTGGTCTCGAGCACGCCGCGCTGCCACATCATATCCTCGAGGAACGAGACCTGGCTTTCGTTGATGAAGAGCGTGAGTTCGCCGGCCTCGGTGAAGTCGGTCTGCGCGGCCAGCAGCGTCACGGTGCGCAGGCAGTCCGGCTTCTCCTTGCTCAGCCGCGCCGCCGCGATCGACAATAGCGTGCCGCCGAGGCAATAGCCGGTGGCGTGAATGGGCTGGCCGGGGGCGATCCGGCCGATAGCCTCGATCGCGGCATCGACGCCGAGCCGGCGATAGTCCTCGAGACTGACGTTGCGGTCCTCGGGCGTCGGGTTGCGCCAGGAGATCATGAACACGGTAAAGCCGCTCTCGACCAGGAAACGCACCAGCGAATTGTGCGGCGACAGATCGAGGATGTAATATTTCATGATCCAGGCCGGCACGATCAGGATCGGTTCGGGCCGGACTTGCGATGTGGTCGGCGAATACTGGATCAGCTCGATCAATTCGTTGCGGTAGACCACCTTGCCCTTGGTGACAGCGACGTTCTGTCCAACGACGAACCTATGTTCCGGCCCGTGACCGGTCACCAGCGCCTTCCAATCCTCCAGCCAATTGTGCAAGCCGCCGACGAAATTGCCGCCGCCGGTCTCAATGATCTTGCGCAGCACTTCGGGATTGGTCAGCGCGAAATTCGTCGGCGCCAGCACGTCCAGCCACTGCCGGATCGCGAAATCCGCAATCGCCGCATCCTGCCGCGCCACGCCATGGACATCGGTGGTGGCCGATTGCCACCACTGCTCGGTCAGCAGGAACGCCTGCGCCAGCATGTTGAAGGCGGGCAATTCCCAGTCCGGCTCGGAAAACCGCCGGTCGGTCGGCGCCGGCGCGATCAGGCCCCAGGTGCGATAGACCGGATGCGGGTTCGCGAGTGTCTCGAAAAACTGCATCGCGTCGCGGATCGCATCCCGTGCAAGCGTCAACTGCTTGCCCGGCGAGATCGCCAAATGGAGCTGCCAGTCGAGCAGCGCCAGCGTAAGCGCGGCGGGAGACAGGCCACCAGTCCAGCGGGCGATCATGGCATGGGCGAGGTGATCGATCACGTCGAACGCCGATACCGGCTCGGACGGTGCTGGTACCGCGGGGACCGCCGCGCCGACTTGCAACGGCGGCTTGACCGGCTCGAATGGAACGACTTTGAAATCCATGGCCTCGCTTGTCATACCAACCTCCATTGACTCCATTTACGCTAGTGCCGCCAGCAACGGTTTGAGCTGCGTCAAACTGGTTTGCCACGGCCTCCCGCATGGATCGGGCGGTCCGAACCGCATGCAGCGAGCGCCCATGGGTATCGGCATGAGCGGCGACATCGGCAGTTTCGTCATCATCGTGCTCGTGATCGGCATGTCCTTAACGCTCGACATCGTCCAGGAGCACCGCGCCGAACTGACCGCCGAAGCGTTGCGGCCGTCGGTGGCGATCCAGGCCGACGTCGTGCGCGACGGGGCTATCGTCTCCCTTCCCGTCACCGAGCTGGTGCCGGGCGACGTCGTTCACCTCCGCACCGGAGACCTCGTGCCCGCGGACGGGATCGTGCTGGACGTACACGAACTGCAGGTCAACGAGGCCTTGATGACGGGCGAGCCGTTTCCGGCGAGCAAGACCACCGCGCCATGCGCGGCACCCTGCCCGCTGAAGCAAGCAACGCGCTCTTTGCCGGGACCAGCGTGGTCAGCGGCAACGCCGTGATGCTGATCGTCGAAACCGGCCATCGAACGCGCTTCGGCATGATTGCTGCCGAGCTCGCCACCAACGCGCCGCCGACGGCGCTCGACGGGAGCGTGATGAATTGCATCCGCAATGGATGCTGCACTCCCTCTCCCGCTTGCGGGAGAGGGCTGGGGTGAGGGTGTCTCCGCATTGGGATTCCCTGAGTGGAGAGAGCCCTCACCCGCTGCGCCAAGGCGCAGCGACCTCTCCCGCAAGCGGGAGAGGTGAGGTCCGCAGCGCGCTCCAAATTCACGCGAAGCCGAAAAATTCCTTGCCGCGGGCGATGATCTCCTTGTCGGTCGGGTGATCACTCGCCTCGACGCGAAGGATGATGTTCGGGTAGGTGTCCTGCAGATGATGCAGCAGCTCGGTCTTCTCGTTCCCCGGCCCCATGATCAGGACGTCGGTGCAATTCTGCAGCACCTGCCCCACGCTGACCAGGAAAGCGGGATCACTCTCGACCTTGCCTGAGCCGATGCTGTTGGCCTTGTGGTGAAGATGGGTCGAGGACAGATGCGCCGGCACCACGATGGAATCCACGCCCGTGAGGCCCATCGAGAAGATCTTTGCGGTGAGATGATCGATCCAAACGACCGCATGCGCATGCGTCGCGGTCGTAGTTCGTGTCGCAGAGCTGGACATTGCTTCTCCTTGCGTCAGTGATGGTGTTCGATGGCTCAGCTCATATATTGGCCGCCATTAATCGACAGCGTCGAGCCGGTGATGAAGCCGGCCTCGTCGGCGGCGAGAAAGACGACGGCGCGCGCGATCTCCTCGGGCCGACCGAGCCTGCCGACCGGAATCTGCGGCAGGATCACATCCTTCATGACCTCCGGCGAGACCGCACCCAGCATCTCGGTGTGGGTATAGCCGGGACAGATCGCGTTGACGGTGATGCCGACCTTCGCGCTCTCGAGCGCAAGCGCCGCGTGAAGCCAAGCTCGCCGGCCTTCGCGGCCGAATAATTGGTCTGTCCGAACTGGCCCTTCTGGCCGTTGATCGAGGCGATGTTGACGATGCGGCCGAACTTGCGCGACCGCATGCCCTCGATCACGGATCGGCACATGTTGAACAAGGCGTTGAGGTCGGTATTGATCACCGCGTCCCATTGCGCCTTCGTCATCTTGTGCAGGCTGCTGTCGCGCACGATGCCGGCATTGTTGACGAGAATGTCGATCGGACCGAGCGCGGCTTCCACCTGCTTCACGCCGGCGCCGCAGGCGGCGAAATCGCCGACGTCCCATTGAAGCACCGGTATAGCTGTTTCAGCGTGAAACGCCTCGGCCGCCTTGGTATTGGCGGCATAGGTCGCCGCCACGCGGTAACCTTCCGATTGAAGCGCCCGGGCGATCGCGGCGCCAATGCCCCGAACGCCGCCCGTAACCAACGCAACGCGTGCCATGTCGATCCTCTCTTGCCTCTGCAACCTGGCCGTGAACCAATAAAGAAGGGAGGCCGAACGCCCTTTGATGTGGGTCAACAAGGGGAGGAAACTGCGCTGACATAGTGAGTTCGCCAACGACGGGAAGCGCCCGCAGGCGGCTTTCGTCCGTCATCAGGGAGAGATTCATGTACAAGAACATTCTGGTGCTGGTGCCCACGGAATTGTCGACGCGTCCAGTCGCCGATGGCTCGATATCGCTCGCGGCCACGTCCAAGGCCGAACTCGAAGCGCTGGCGATAGGCTACGAGGCCAGCAGCATACCGATGACGGCGGAAGGTGGCGCCGCGGTCGGCTCGATCTATGAGATCGAGCGTCAGCGCGCGTTCGAGCGCGCTGACGGCGCGTTGCGCATGTTCGAGGCGCAGGCCAGGAATGCAGGTATCACCTACCGCTGTCGCGCCCTCAGCGCGCTTCCGGGCGAGGCGGTCGAGATCGTCGGCGCGGCCGCGCGGCTGCACGACCTGACGATCGTGTCGCAGCCCGAGGTCGATCGCGACACCTTCGACAACAACCTCGCCCAAAAAACCCTGTTCGAGGCCGGCGGCCCGGTGCTGTTCATGCCTTACACATTCAAGGGCGCGTTGAGGGCAAAGCGGATCGGCATCTGCTGGGATGGCAGCCGCGTTGCGGCGCGCGCCTTGCATGACGCCATGCCCTTTCTGATGGCGGCAGATAGGCTGACGGTCATCACTGTCAACGAAGACGACAACGTGCCGAGCGAGGCCTCGCCGACCCATCTCGCGCGGTACCTGGCGCATGTCGGCGTCGCGGTCCATCTGACCTCGCTCAGGATGGACGATTCCGAAATCCAGGCGGGCATCCTGTCGCTCGCGGCCGACGAGTCGCTCGATCTCCTCGTGATGGGCGGCTACGGGCATTCGCGCCTCAAGGAAACCGTGCTCGGCGGGGTCACGCGCGACATGCTGCGCTCGATGACTGTGCCGACGCTGATGTCGCATTAGATTCGAGACACATGCCATGCGCGCCCACCAGATCATGACCAGGGACGTCATCACCGTCAGCCCCATGCATCCATCATGGATGCCGCCAACATCATGCTGCGCTGTCACCTGAGCGGCCTGCCGGTGATGTGCGAAGACGGCATGCTCAAGGGTATCGTCTCCGAGAGCGACTTCCTTTGCCGCGGCGAGATCGGCACCGGCCGCCGGCGCCCGGGCTGGCTGCAGTTCTTCGCCGGGCCCGGACGCGCCGCGATCGATTTCGTGCATGAACGCGGGCGTCGCGTCGAAGACGTCATGACGCCGGATCCGATCACGGTGGACGAGCAGACGCCCTTGGACGAGCTCGTGCGCATCATGGAAAAGAGGCGCGTGAAGCGCCTGCCGGTGATGAGCGGCAAGATGCTCGTCGGCATCATCACGCGCGCCAACATCCTTCAGGCGGTCGCGAGCCTTGCCAAGGAAATCCCCGACCCGACCGCTGATGACCAGCATATCCGCGATCGTATCCTGCGTCAGATCCAGGGCACAGACTGGCGGCCCGCCGGCCTCCAGGTCACCGTGCGCAACGGCGTCGCTCATCTCCATGGTGTCATCTTCGACGACAGCACGCGCAAGGCGGCCATCGTTCTCGCCGAGAACACCGCCGGCGTTAAAGCGGTCCACGATCACCTTTGCTTCGTGGATACTTATTCGGGGTACTATGTGGAGCCGCCGGAAGACGTCAGTGCGGCGAGGTGAACCGCCCCCGGGAGCGCTGCCGATTCCGTGATATATAACTACGCCTCGTGAAGCGATCTTTCGAAAGCGGCCGATCTCTTTCGGAAATGCACGCAACGGGGGCGCTGCAGGATCGATCGTCTGGGATCGACGGCAAGCGCATATCGAAAAAGTACGGCCGACATTCCGGATCGAACGAAAAGTTCTTGCGCATTCTGGCGAAGCCTTATCGGCTGACGTACCGTTCGTGTAGATATGGGTGCGGCTTCAATACAATCGCCACACGGAAATTCGTTCAGGATCGGACTATCGCCATGCTCAACGATGGGCGAGCATTTGACCGCGAGACAACGACAACGGCCGGCAGCTCGAACATCTCGTCGGAGCGAGCGCTGGGTATCGCGCATATATGGCGCTTTGCGCCGCGTTGGCATCAACGCACAAGGCGCATCGTCACGGGAATAGCCGGGCTCGCCGCGGTGGGCACCGTATTGGGCGGCCTGACCGGCTATTGGACGACCTACAAGGCGCTCAACGACTGGATCAGCCGCAGGCAAGTGGTGATGCCGGCGCCGCGCCTCTCCATTGCCGTGCTGCCCTTCGAGAATCTCAGCGGCGATCCGGCGCAGGATTATTTCGGCGACGCCGTCGTCGAGAACCTGACGACGGACTTATCCGTCAACATCCCGGCTCTTGTCGTCATCACCGGCGGCTCGGCACTGACAGACAGAAACCAGAGGATCGATCCCAAACGGATCGGTCAGGAGCTGAATGTCCGCTACCTGCTGCTCGGTTCGGTGCTTCGCTCCGCCGACCAGCTTCGCATCAATGCGCGGCTGGTCGACGCTGAAAACGGCGAGCAGTTGTGGGCGGATCGCTTCGACGGAAGCGCGGCCGATTTATTGAAGTTGCAGGATCAGGTCACATCCCGCATTTCCAGCTCGCTTCAATTCACCTTGCCGATCGCCTGGATGCGCAAGACACAGATGACGACGACCACGCTATTGTCGATGTGACGCCAAGCGGCGGTATCGCAAGGGATGCCTGACAATCCCTACAATATGGTCGGATATTTTTTCTTCAGAAGCGAAGCAAATTTTCTGGCGGCCCATGCGTTGAGGCGGATAACCCGAAAGCTATACGAAGGTATAGAACGGGCATACTAACGACTTCTCTCACGGCTTTATCCGCGGCCAACTCTCTCAGAACTAAAGCAAATTCGCCTCGACGCGGAGGCGAGCACGCTGCCGCCATTTGCAATATCTAACACCCGCTAAGCATCTATAACGGGCATCATAGCGCGAAGGGCATATGCTCTTCAGCATTGCAACTGTTGCATTCGCAGAGTTCCTCGGTCGCAGGCGATGCCGACCGAAACTAGAAAGGATGAGCGATGCTTACGCAGGCTATCAACGAGAGGCTGAGCCACCCTCACGTCAGCCTCCCGATCGGCTCGGAATCGCACCACGTCCATCCTGATGCCGAAGGGCTCCGCCAGGAGCACAAGTGGCGCGACCTGAAAGAGGATGATGCGGCTGCGATCGGGGAGATCGCGATTTCGCGCTGGGCGGGTTCGCAAACCGGCTCCCGATACGAGGAGGCGGCAACGCCGCCCGGTCGATATGTGGTGGCGATCGCCCTGAAGAGCACGCGCCTCACCCTGACACGGGGGCGGCAGATCATTTTCGACGGGGTCATGCCGGCGGGCACGCTGCACGTCACGGCGCCTTCGACCCAGCTTGGTGCGCAGTTTCACGCCCCCTACGACTTCCTGCACTTCCATGTCTCGGCCGACTATCTTCACGGGCACCGCGCCGCGGCCGAGCCCTGTGCGACCGGCGAGGATCTCGGCGACCTCATCCTGCTGCGGGACTCCTTTGCCGAGCAGCTCGGCAGGGCGCTGATCGAGCGCGGCAATGCCAGGGACCCGGCTTTCACCCGCTGCATTGGTCAAACGCTGGCCATGCATATCGCCCGACTCGAGACGCCGCGGAGCAAGGTCAACGCGCTGCCGAAATGGCGGCTCAGGCGGGTCGAGGAGTACGTCAACGCAAACTATCATCGCAGCGTCAGTCTTGCCGATCTGGCCAAGGCCGCCGGCCTGTCCCGCATGCATTTTGCGGCCCAGTTCCGGGCAGCGACAGGTTTCCGCCCGCGCGAATATCTGCTGCACCGGCGCGTCGAGCGCGCGAAATCGATCCTCTCCGACGGCGAGACGCCCCTGGCCGAGGTCGCATTGGCAGTGGGCTTCTGCACCCAGGCGCATTTCTCGACTGTCTTCAAGCGCATCACCGGGGAAACGCCGGCGCGCTGGCGAACCGCCAGCCGAAGCGCATCGCCCTCGCCGATCGACCAGAGCGTCCGGACCAAGATCCCGTTCGGCCGGCCACGGGCTGAAGTATGGCGCGCGGATCATCTCATTGCCGCCGGCGGTCACGCCTCGCTGTGACAGCACCTGAGGCCGTGTCGCAAATTGCGACACCGGCCGCCCCATAGTCACTTGCAATCACTCGATTGAAAATCGGCATCATCGCCGTGGCAGCTCGCGCGCGCATGCTTTTGCCGCGCGGCGCGATATTATTCCTATTTCGATCTGTCGGACGCAGCGCTGTCGGGTAACACCTTTGGCTATCCTGTAACACCTTTGGCTAAGGTTGCTAGGCGTTCGGAAAGCAATATGATGCGCTGGATTGGTCCCTCGACGATCTCAGGTCATTTGGAGTTCGGACGGGCACCGCGACGTGTTGCTCCGGTGCGCATCAAGCTGATGCGGTGAAGGACGGAGAGCGTCGGCCACCTGCTTGATTGAGGTCCCGAACATGGGCGACCGCACGCAACGCGCCGTCCGCGAGGCCGGTCGGGATTCGGCCGCGCCGGAGACCGTTTGCTTCGGTCCGTTTCGGCTGCATGCAGGGCAAAGAACGCTGGAGAAGGACGGCACTCCGATTCAGCTCGGCGGCCGGGCGCTTGATCTTTTGATCGCCCTGGTCGAGCGTGCCGGCACGGTGGTCAGCAAGAATGACCTCTTGGCCAAGGTGTGGCCCGACATCATCGTCGATGAAGGCAGCCTCAGGGTGCAGATCGCGGGCCTTCGGAAAGCGCTCGGCGACGGCGAGGCCGGCGCGAGATACCTGACCACCGTTTCGGGGCAGGGCTACTGTTTCGTCGGACGGCTTTCGCATCCGAATAATCAGGAGCAGTCCTCGATCGGGCCGAGCTCCGAACCGCCCCACAATCTGCCGGCGCGGCCGATGCGGATGGTGGGACGCGACCAGACCGTCCGCGACATATCGGCCAAATTGAGGAGCGAGCGTTTCGTCACCGTCGTCGGCCCCGGCGGCGTCGGCAAGACCACGGTGGCGGTCTCCGTCGGCCATGAATTGCTCGAAGCGTTCGCCGGTGCGGTCCGCTTCCTCGACTTTGGGACACTCCATGATCCCGCACTCGTTCCAAATGTCGTCGCCTCGGCGCTCGGCCTCCTCGGCCAGGCTGGTGATCCATCGGACAGTCTGGTGAACCTGCTCCGCGACAGGCGGATGCTGCTGATACTGGATTGTTGCGAGCATGTGATCGAGACATCGGCCGCGCTGGCCGAGCGGCTCTATGCGGAGGCGCCGCAGCTCCATATCCTGGCCACCAGCCGGGAGTCGCTGCGGGTCGAGGGCGAGCATGTTCACCGTCTGCAGCCGCTCTTGAGCCCGCCTGATGACGCCGGCCTGACGGCCGCACAGGCACTTGCCTTTCCCGCAGTCCAGCTATTTGTGGAGCGCGCGGCTGCGAGCGGCGGGCATCTCATCGAGCTGAGCGACGCGGACGCGCGCCTGGTTGGCGAGATCTGCCGCAGGCTGGATGGCATCGCACTGGCGATCGAGCTCGCCGCCAGCCGCGCCAGTGCCTCCAATATCAAGGACACGGTCGCGCTCTTGAACGACGCATTCAAGCTCCTGGGCGAGGGACAGCATGCCGTGCTGCCACGGCATCAGACCCTGCGCGCGACGCTCGACTGGAGTTACAAATTGCTGTCGGAGCCCGAGCGCATGGTGCTGCGGCGAGCGGCCGTGTTCGCCGGCAGCTTCACCTTGGAAGCCGCGCGCTCCGTTGCTGGCGCAGAGGACGCCGACGACGGGCAGGTGATCGCGGCCGTTGCGAGCCTGGTGGCGAAATCCATGCTTGCGGCAAGCGCGAGCGGCACATCAACGCGATACAGATTGCTCGACACGGCACGGGCCTATGCCCTGGAACGGCTTGCCGCCAGCATGGATGCCGATGCGACGGCGCGGCGGCATGCCCGCTATTTCCTGCATCTGCTGCAAGAGATCGGTAGCGGCTCGGCCCCATCATCGGAAGCGAACCGATTTGCGGCGATCGCAGACCAGTTCGGAAACATACGCGCGGCGCTGGCCTGGTGCTTCTCCGAACGCGGCGACCGCGCAACGGGCGTCGCGCTGGCCGCTGCGGCCATGCCGTTTTTCCTCAAACTGTCCCTGTTCGCCGAGTGCCAGCTCTGGGCCAAGCGCGCGATCGCACAGCTTGACGTGGCAAATCACAGCCTGAAATACGACCTCGACCTTCACGCCGCCCTGGGCCTGGCGCTGTTGCTCACGAAGGGGACCACCGACGACGTTCACGCTTTTCTGACGCGAGCGCTTCGAATAGCCGAAGAGATCGGCGACGTTCCCAGCCAGCTTCGCCTGATCGAGCGGGTTCACGTATTCCAGATGAGGGCAGGAAATTTCACGGAAGCGCTGGCGCTCGCCAAACGCGGCGAAGCCGTCGCGTCCGATCACGGCGACCGCATTAAACTTGCGCATATGCGGATTGCGCTCGGCGTCTCCTGCCATCTTGTCGGAGACGCGCGGCTGGCCCGGTCTTATGTGGAATCGGCGTTGTTGCAGTTGCCGGGCTCGGAACCTGATGTCGATGATCCCCTGAACTACGACTACCTCAGTCGCGCACGAATCACGCTGGCTCGCATTCTGTGGCTTCAGGGATATCCCGATCAGGCGGTCGACACGGCGCGGCGGGCCATCGCCGACACGATGCGTATCGGTCATCCTGCCAAGCTCTGCATGGCGATGCTTTGGGCATTCTCGATCTTTGTCTGGAACTCGGAGACGGAGAGCTACGAAGAATACGCCGACAGACTTATCCTGGAAGCGAGCAAGCACGCGCTCGGGCCGTACCAGACGATTGGCTACGGAACAAAAGGTGTTGTCCTGGTGGCGCAGGGCCAGGTCGAGACCGGGATTGCGCTGCTGCGGGGCGCGCTCGAAGTCATGCACAGCCATCGATATGGCTCGCTCGCGGATTTCCGCATCGCGCTGGCGCAGGCGCTCGCCACCATCGGGCAGGAAAAGGAGGCGCTTGATACGATCGATCTGGCAATCGCCCGTGTCGGGCACAACAAGGATATGTTCTGCATGCCCGAGCTGCTGCGCGCAAAGGCGGAAGTTCTGCTCTCCGCAAGGAGCCCGGACCTGGAGCAGGCAGAGCGCTGCCTGAAGGAATCGATTGACATGGCCCGCCGTCAATCAGCGCTCGCCATGGAGCTGGTTGCGGCGACCTGCCTCGCAAAACTCTGGCTCGGGCAGGATCGCGCTGGCGAGGCGCGGCGGCTTCTCGCGCCGACCTATGCCCGCTTTACCGAGGGGTTCAACAGCCGCGCGCTGAAGGCGGCACGGGCGCTATTGGATGAGCTCGGCTCGCAGCACCCTGATTCATCGACGGACGCAAGACTGGCGGTTCGGGGGTAAGGCACCGAACGCATCCGCCTGGGCCGATCTGCGTCTATCCGGCAACCGCGATCATGCGAACTCGAAATGAAGGTGCAGATCCGAAAGACCCGAGCCATCCCATCCGGCATGGTACGTGGCGTAAGCATTCAAGGCCACCAGCTTGCGCCATCGGCTCGCAGCGCCCTTCCCAAGGCAACGAGCCCACGGGGGCCGTCCTATCCCCCGCCCCATCCCCGGGACGGCCCCCTTCTCTCCCCATGCATTGTCCCGTGAGCGGATCCCGTCCAAACTGGTGCCCTAATCCGGGCACAAATCATAGTTGGGCCAAAGACGGCTCTCGCAGCAGGCAGGTACCGCGTGCAGGGCGACAATAGCGACGAATCTGCACTGGCATTCGGGCCGTTCCGACTGCTGCCGAAAGCGCGACTGCTCGAAAAGGACGGCAATCCCGTTCATATCGGCGGCCGCGCGCTCGACATCCTGATCTTCCTCGCCGAACGCGCCGGCGAGGTCGTCGGCAAGCGGGAATTGGTGTCCCGGGTGTGGGCCGATGTGAACGTCGACGAGGGCAGCCTCCGCTTCCACGTCAGCGCGCTGCGCAAGGTGCTCGGCGACAGCGCGTCCGGCGCGAGATATGTCGTGAACGTTCCTGGTCGCGGCTATTGCTTCACCGCGCCGATCGTGCGCGCGGATACGAAGCCTGCCGCAACGCCGGCCGGCAGCCCTCCCCTTCCGGCGCAAATTGCCAGGATGATCGGGCGCACCGAAACAGTCGAGACGATTGCCGCCGAGCTCGCCCGCCACCGCCTGGTCACGGTGGTCGGACCGGGCGGCATCGGCAAGACCACCGTTGCCCTGGCGGTGGGGCACCGTCAGCTCGGCGCTTTTGCCGGAATGGTCAGGTTCGTCGACTTCGGCTCGCTGCGGGACAAGCGCCTGGCGCCGAGCGCGCTGGCATCGGCATTGGGGCTTTCGGTCTCCTCCGACAATCCGGTGCCCAGCATGCTGGCGTTTCTGCGCGAGAAGCGGATGCTGTTGATCTTCGACAGTTGTGAGCATCTCTTGGAAAGCCTGGCGATGCTCGCGGAAAGCATCATCCGCGAGGCGCCTGAGGTTTCCATCCTGGCAACCAGCCGTGAATCGTTGCGCGCCGAAGGCGAGCAGGTGCATCGGCTGTTTCCGCTGGATTGCCCGCCGGAGCGCGCTGCCATCACCGCTCCCGACGTGCTGGCCTATCCCGCGGCGCAATTGTTTGTCGAACGCATCGCCGCGAGCCTCGGGGGGTTCGAGCTTGGCGATGGCGAAGCGCCGCTGGTGGCGGAAATCTGCCGCAAGCTCGATGGCATTGCGCTGGCGATCGAGCTCGCCGCCGGTCGCGTCAACGCCTATGGAATCCAGGGCATCGCCACGCTGCTGAACAGTCGCTTCTCGCTGTTGTGGCAGGGCCGACGCACCGCAGCGCCCAGGCATCAGACGCTGAGCGCGGCGCTCGGCTGGAGCTACGATCTATTGACTCCCATCGAAAGCGTCACTCTGCGCAGGCTGTCGGTGTTCGCCGGCACCTTCACGCTGGAAGCCGCCCTCGCGGTAGCCTCCGAGGATGGAACCGACGAAGCCGAGGCGGTTGAGGCGATCGCAAACCTGGTAGCAAAGTCGCTGATCTCGCTGCCGTCTACGGCTCAGCCGGTGCGCTATCGGCTGCTCGACACCACGCGCGCCTTCGCCGCGGAGAAGCTTGTGGAAAGCGGCGAAGCCACAAGGATATCGCGCAACCATGCGATCTATTTCCGCGATCTCCTTGCGGGCATCGCGGCGAGAGCAGCAGCATTCTCGACGGGCGACAGCTTCACTCCCTATGCGGATCATCTTGCCAATGTGCGCGCGGCGTTGGATTGGAGCTTCTCCGAACATGGCGACCGCGCGATCGAGATCGGGCTTGCCGCGGCGGCCGCCCAATTCTTCCTGCAGCTTTCGCTGCTGACGGAATGCCATCGCTGGGCGCGACAGGCGCTGGCGGGGTTTGATCCGCAAATTGCCGACCCGCGTCAGGAGATGGAGCTTCAGGCCGCGCTTGGCGTGTCCTTGATGTTCACGCAAGGCAACACCGAAGAAGTCCATGCGGCCCTCACCCGCAGCCTGCAACTGGCAGAGTCCCACAACGACCTGCACTGGCAGCTATGGCTGCTGCGAGAGCTTCATATCTATCTGACCCGGATCGGCGATTATCATGGCGCGCTGGCGATGGGCGAGCGCGGCGCGGTGGTTGCCAGGACATTGAACGATGCCGGTGCCATCCGTACCGCGGAGTGGATGCTCGGAGTCGCCAACCACCTGATCGGGAATCAGAACGATGCCGTCTTGCAATGCGAGAGCGCCACGACCCATGATCCGTCTCGCCTGCAGATCAACATGCAGCGGCTCGGATATGATGACCGGATCGTTGCGCTGGTAGCCCTTGCGCGAAGCCTCTGGCTGACGGGACGTCCCGACCGTGCCATCGCGGCGGCGAGATATGCGGTCAGCGAGGCCGAGCGCACAGAGCAGCCGCTCACCATCGGCATCGGCCTGATATGGTCGATCTACGTGTTTCTCTGGGTCGGCGATTGGGAGGACGCCGACAAGCTGATCGAACGTCTCATCAATCATGCGGCCAGGCATTTTCTCGGGCCCTATCAGGCCGTGGGACTCGGACTGAAGGGCGAACTGTTGATCCGCCGCGGAGAAGCCAAGGTCGGCATCGAACTGCTGCGTCAGGGCGCCGGAACATTGCGGCAGACCCGGCACAAGATCCTGAGCACGGTGTTCGCGGCAGCGCTCGCCGAAGGCCTGGTGCAGGCGCGGCAATACGAGGAGGCGCTCGGCATCATCGATGAGGCGATCGCGCAGCGCGACAGCGCCGGGCAGTCGTTCGACCTGCCGGAGATGCTGCGCGTCAAGGGATATGTCCTGGCTTCCTCGGCCCGTCCATCCGAGGCCGAAACCTGTCTGATGCAGTCGCTCACGCTGTCCCGCGAGCAAGGCGCACTTGGATGGGAATTGCGGGCCGCCGCCACCTTGGGACGGCTCTGGCGTGAACAGGGCGATGCAGCAAAGGCACATGCACTGATCGCTCCGCTCTATGCACGATACAGTGAAGGCCTCGACAGCGCCGATCTCAGGTCCGTAAAATTACTGCTCGATGAGCTGACTCCGGGTATCTAACAACATCTAACGCGCAAATTCGCCCGCGCTGGGCCATGCTCCCTGCACGATTTTGGGGCTGGTCGAAGACGGGATTTGCGAATGGCATTGCTTGATGACGCCCTCGATGCCTGCGGTGGGCTGGAACGATGGCGTCGGTTGAAGAGATTCACCGTCCACCTTTCCATCGATGGCGCGCTGTTCTCCCGCATCGGCAATGCAGGGCGGCTCAAGGACATGGTCATGGAAGGTTCGACCGAGGTCCAGACGCTGCAATTCACCGGCTTCACCGCTCCCGACAGATGCGGCCTGTTTCAGCCCGACTGGGTCGCCATCCAGAGTCTGCAAGGCGAGATCCTGCGTTCGTGTGGCGACCCGCAGACAGCATTTTCGGATCACCACGAGGAAATGCCGTGGGACGATCTGCGCCTGGCCTATTTTTGCGGCCTCTCCCTCTGGAACTGTCTGACGACCCCCTTTCTGCTGGCGCAACCTGAAATTGAGACCGAAGAGCTGCCCCCCTGGAACACCGGCGGCCAGATCTGGCGGCGTCTCCGCGCGCTGTTTCCACCGACCATCGTTACGCATTCGCGGGAGCAGATATTCTACTTCGATAGCGATGGGCTGCAGCGGCGATTGGACTACGAGGCCGCGGGCACGCCAATCGCACACCTGACCTGGGCGCATCAGAAGTTCAACGACATCGTCATTCCCACGCTCCGGCGCTGCCTGTCGCGTCAGCCCGACGGCACGGTGATTACGAAGCCGGCACTGATCGACATCGAGATCTTCGACGCGGCATTCGAGTAGCAGCCAGCGAGCGGTGTCGACCGTCGCGTCGCGTGTGCGATTACTCCTTGCCCTGAACAAAGAGCTGAATCAGTGCGACGAGAACATCGGGCGCATCCTCCTGGCTGAAGTGGCCGGCATTGGGCAGCTTGATGATGGGCCGGTCCGGCCATATTCCCCTGAAGTCGGCGATTTGGACCGCCGGCGAGATAGCTCTGTCCTTCATACCGACGGCGAGCATTGCTGGCTTTGACTTCAGATTGTCGACGAGAGGAAAACCTTCAACGACGTATGGGATAATCCGACCGAGCAGCACATCGAGCGGGAACTCGATCGCTCCGATACAGTCCTCCCTTGCAGGAAAGGCCGAACCATAGGCCGCGAGCCAATCGGAATTCACTGCCGACAGATTCTCAAGACCAATGATCTTCATGATGCTGAGAATGTTGACGTCCAGATGTCCCAACACCTCGCCAAGCGTGCCGGCTTCGTAATGCTTGCGGACAAACTGAAACCAGGGCGTCTGCGCGTCGAACTCCGCGTTGCCATAGCCCGCCAATGTGTTGACGAGGAACAGGCGCTTGACGCGGTCGGGGTGTCGCAGCGTGAAGGCCGAACCGATCGGCCCGCCCCAATCCTGCATGACCAGGGTGATGTTCCTCAGATCGATCGCTTCGATGAGGTTCGTAAGGTTGTCGACATGGGCTTTCAGCGAATACTCGCGATCGCGAGGAGTCTCGCTTTTGCCGAAGCCCATATGATCGGGAACGATGACCCTGTGCGTCGCAGAAAGCGGCGGAATAAAGTGTCGATATAGATAGCCCCAGGTCGGCTCACCATGCAGACAAATGATGGGATCGCCGTCGCCCTCGTCGATATAATGCATACGAAAGCCGTTCCCGTCAAAATAGTGCGGCGCAAAGGGCCAGGTTGCACCAAACGTCTCGGCCGCAGGAATCGTCATTTGCCGGATCTCCTCATGCGCGGGTGTCAGTTGCAATTATATACGTCATGTAAAAGCCTCATCGAATGTTCGCTACCAACGACGAACCGTCGTAATGCCGGCATGACGATAATCTTTGCGTGAGAAGCCGCGCGTCGGCGACCGAAAATATTCGGTTCCGATTGAATCAGAACCGAATACCCAGACGGGTGGTCAGCCAAGCGCGAATGCCGTCCAGCGTGCGGAAATCGTCCAGAGATCGGGTCGCGACGTCATGATAGGCGCCAGCCACCATCTCGCTCAGCGCCCGGCCTGGCCCGAGTTCCAGAAACACCGTCGCTTCGCTCCCCATGCACGCCTGCAGGCAATCGGCCCATTGCACCGTCTGCGAGATCTGGACCGCCAGCTTGTCGAGACCGGTTTTGACATCGATGACGGGCGCAGCGTCGATCCCGCTCAGAAGCCGCGTTCCGGTTGGCAGTACCATCACGGCAGCATGGCTTAGTCTGTCGCGGAATTCCGTCGATGCCTTGGCAAGCCGCGGGGTGTGGGAGGCAACTTCCACCGGTACGTCGACGACCCTGGCCGCCTTCATCGCTTTCGCGTCATCGGCGAGCGCTTTCAACGCTGCGCGGCTTCCGCCGAGAATGAAGGCGTCGCCCGGATTGACGATGGCGACGGCGGCATCGTGCCGCTCGCACAAGGTGTCGATGGCATCGCGGGGAAGGCCGCGAACGAAGACCATTCCGTCACCGGGCAGCGTGGCAGCGTCCATCGCTTCCGCGCGGCAGGCCACCAGGTCGAGCGTATCCGTCATGCTCGTAAGGCCTGCGACGCCCCAGGCCGCGACCTCGCCAACGCTGTAGCCGGCAACGATGAGCCGGTCAGGCATTTGGGCGCGCAGCACGGAAGCTGCGGCCAGCGCCTGCAGCGTGCAGAGGATCTGGCCGATGCGATTGTGGTGCAGCACTTCAGCGCTCTCGCTGCGGACGATCTCGCGCGGATCACGGCCGCCGAGCAGCATCGCCGCATGGACAAACAGGCTGGCCGCCTCCGGCGCATCGCCGGTCAGGGCGAACATGTCGCGGTGCTGCCGTCCCTGCCCCGAGCAGAGGACTGCCAGAGTCATGGCCAGCCCAGCATCACGAAGAACACCAGCGCCAGCGCAAGCAGGATCGCATTGGACATCAGGGACACGACCTTTCGTGGGCGTCGACAAACAGGGTCATGGCCAATAGATCGGCCGATCCGCCGGGGCTGAGCCGGCGGACGACGAAGCTATCGTGGATGGCGCGGGCGCGCTCCTGCCAATCGGGCGCACCTACGCCGCCCCGGCCGAGAAATTGCCGCGCCACACGGCGCGCAAACAAGAGGCCGTCCAGCCCGCCGCGATGCAGCAGGTTGGTGTCCTCGACCGCGGCGATCAGCGCAAAGCATGCTTCAACCCGCGCGGCCTCCGCGTCGGCAGCAGCGAGAGCTCCCCTGTGCAAGGCCGGGAGGCCGACGTGGTAGACACTGGGAAATCCCTTGGCCGCTTCGACGCGCGCGCCACCGGCACCGAAGCGATGACGGGCTTTCATGCCATGGCTGTGGAGCAGCACAGGCCCGCCGAGGATGCTGCCGCCCCACAGTCGCGTCACGATTGCCCCGAGCGACAACGCGGGATCGACCTGCCCGCTGCTCCTTGCGCCGGCCGCCGCGCACAACAGGCCGAGGCCGAAGATGGCGCCGCGATAGGTGTTGATGCCTGAGGTCGCAGCAAACATCGCCGCCTCGGCCTCGAGACCGATGATCCTCAGCCGCTCCATCGCCCAGCCGCCGGCACCTGCTTCCGCCAACGCGGCAAAATACGGGCCGATGGTTTTGGCACTGACGCGCAGCGTCTCGGCGTCCATATCCTCGTGACTGCCACGATCAACATGGCTCACAAGGCCGGGCTTCGGCCATGTCTCCACTTCCAGCAGCAGGCAATCGACGGCGCTTGCCGCGATCGCCGCCGCATCGGGCGCGCATGGCGCCATCACCTGTGGACGAGGCGCGCGGTGCTGCGCGCTCCATGCCAGAGCCGGCGTCATGACAGCATCTCCCCGGCGAGGAAGAGATTCGTATCGAGCAAGGCGACGCCGCCGATGGTCTTGACCAGCACCTGGTCCGCGCCGGCATGCAGCTCCCGCCAGTTCACGGCGGCGCCGTCGTCGCGCACCAGTTCGCCATCGAGCCGCATCGGCGCCGGCGCCTCGATCTCGGCCATGCCGGTGACAAGAGCGGCAACATCCGTGTCACGATCAATGCGCAGCAGCAGATCGAGGTCGGAGCGATCGGTCAGATAATCCAGTCCGGTCAACACGCGCCAGGCCAAGCCGCCGAACACCCTTGCTTCCACCGAATGACGCGAAGCGAGTTCATCGAGACGTTCAAGCGTCGGCCGCCACGTCGGCGGCGCCATCCGAGCCGCCGCTCCTAACGAGGGTGGGGGCGCGATCGAGAGCACGTCTTCGGCCCGCATCAGGAAGGAAAGCCGCCGCTTGCCGGCAAAGGGCGGCAATGGCAGGGCCGCCGCCACGCCGTGCTGCTCGCAAGGCGTGGCACGCCGCCCGATCAACGGCCAGCCGTTCTCGACCCATCGCGCGATCAGCGGATCGGCCGCCAGATCGCTCCGCATCGCAAGCGCCGCACACCAGCTCTCGGGGCGGACGAAGATCAGATCATGGCGCCTCATCGGTCCCTCAGCCGGTTTGCATGGCAAGCTCACGCACGCGCTCCGCGATCTCAGCGGCCTTCATACGGCCGCCGCGCTCCTTGCCGAGTGCATCGCGTCGGTCGCGCGCATCGCCCATGTTGCGCAGCAGTTTTTCCAATTGATCGGCCAGCGAGGCCTCGTCGTCCCAGATGACATGCACCGCGCCGAGCTGAAGCAGATTTTGCAGGCCGGGAGCGAACACCGGCGTGGACTTGGCTTTCTCCTCGAGCACCTCGATCGGCAATTTCGTCACCTTGGACATCGACGGCAGGTCCATTACCGCCGGGTCCGCGCCCGGCAATCCCACCAGCACGCGGGTCGCCAGCGCGGTTGCGAGGAAAGCGCCGGCCGCCGAATGGCCGTACAGCAGCCCGATCGTGGGCCGCCCCTGGATATCGGCGTGGATGAGCGACTTGGCGAGATGAGCCAGGAACTCGTTCAGTCCCAGAAGCTCGTCGCGCTTGCTCATGCGCTGGCTGTCACTGTCGACGATGACCAGGATCGGACCGCTTCCGCGCTTGATCGCGCCAAGAACGGCGCCCGAGAGCCTGATCGCCTCGTCGACACCAAGCGCGGTTCGATCAGCGACTCCGATGACCAGCGCGCGGTCGCCGGATCGCAGCGTGCAGGACCCGAGCAGAACGCCACCGTCATTCTTGACGTCGTGGCCGTTGGGAAACATCGAGGCGAGGATCCTATCGAGCGTCACGGGCAATCCTCCGGACCTTGTCGGCAAGTTCGATGAACTGATCGGCCGGCAGCGCTGGAACGGACGCAGCGTCGGCAACACCCTCCGCCGCCCAGATCTCGACCGCATCCCGGCAGGTGCCAAAGCGCTGCAATCGATCTTCGAGGCGGGACTGTTCGGCATTTAACGTATCGATGCCGAAGCCCGCGGTGGTCTCAAGCAATTCGAGGGCAGCCTCACGGAAGGCTTGCACCGTGTCGTCGGTGAAGAGCTCGGCGCCGCCGATCAGCCGCCGGTGCTTGCCGCCCATCGTGCGCCAGACCAGGGCACGGTCGCGCGAGTCGAACTCTTCGACGCCGCGATTGGTCTCGATGACCTCGGGACCGGAGACGGCGATACGTCCCTGCTCGGACACTGCCAGCGCCGAACAGCAGCCCGCGATCAGTCCGCCGCCGCCATAACATCCCGAGCGGCCACCGATCAGCCCGATCACCTTTACGCCGGCGGTCCGCGCCTCGATCACCGCGCGCATGATCTCGGCAATGGCAAGCTCGCCCGCATTCGCTTCCTGCAGGCGGACGCCGCCGGTGTCGAACAGGATCACTACCGGGATCGACTTGAGCTCCTTCGCCGCACGCAGCAATCCCGTCAGCTTGGCGCCGTGGACCTCGCCGAAAGCGCCGCCCATGAAGCGGCCTTCCTGCGCGGCGACGAAGACCGGCGATTCCGCAAGTCGCCCGCGGCCGATGATGATGCCGTCGTCGAACTGCTCGGGAAGGTCGAACAGTTTCAGATGCGGGCTGACCTCGCGCCGTTCGGGGCCGATGAATTCGACAAAGCTTCCGGGATCGATCAGCAGCCGGATCCGTGCCCGCGCCGAGGCCTCGTAGAAGCTCGTCGCCCTCGCCTGCTCCAGCGACGGCTTTTCCAGATCCGCGACGCTCATTGCTCGTTCTCCGCCATCAGCCGGACAGCCTGGGCGAGACGCAGCGACACGGTGTCCGGCCGCGCGCCGCCGTCATTGATGGAGAACTTGAGCCCGCCCGGCGAGTAGCGCTCGACGAAGTCGGCGACCACGGCGTTCCACACCTCGCCAAAGCCTTCCGCCGCGGTCTTGATCTCCAGTCGGCATTCCGTTTCAGGCAGCACGCGTTCGGCGAGCACTTCCAGATTTCCGGAAGCTACAACACCGATGATCGCCATTTGCCTGGTCCCGCCGGCACGAGCGCGGGCTTGATGGTGAAAGCTCAAATCTTCCATCGCGGGTATCCCCTCACCAGTTGCGGAATTGCGAGGGCGGCGCGTAGAGCCCGCCCGACCACCGCACGAGATCCTTGATCGAGCGCGCCGCCAGCATGCTCCTGTCGGCGTCGAGCGGATCGATGCCGAGATCCTCCGGCCGGCGGATCACGCCGCGCTCGCGCAAGTGCTGCACCATTTTCCTGTCCCTTCTGCGGCCGACATCGGTATAGCCGGCGACGCCGCGGATCGCCTGTTCGCGTTCGTTCTCATCCCGGCACAGCAGCAGGTTGGCAACGCCTTCCTCCGTCACGACGTGGGTGACGTCGTCGCCATAGATCATCACCGGGGCGAGCTCGAGCTTGAGCTTCTCGGCGAGCGCGAGCGCGTCCAGCTTCTCGACCAACAGCGGCACGTTCTTTTCGCCAAAGGTCTCGCCGATCTGCACCACCAGCTTGCGGCCACGGCGCAGCAGCGCCGAGCCGTCGGGATCGGCCTCGCGGCCGGCCTGCAGCCATGGCGTGCTCGGATGGCGCCGCCCGCGGGCATCGGCGCCCATATTCGGCGCACCGCCGAAGCCCGCAATACGCGAGGTGGTCACCGTCGATGAATTGCCCTGCAGGTCGATCTGCAGCGTCGAGCCGATGAACATGTCGCAGGCATAGAGGCCGGCGGTCTGGCAGAAGGCGCGGTTGGAGCGCAGCGAGCCGTCAGGCCCGGTGAAGAAGACGTCGGAGCGTGCGCGGATATAGTCGTCCATGCCGACCTCGGAGCCGAAACAATGGATCTGCTCGACCCAGCCCGATTCAATCGCGGGGATCAGCGCCGGATGAGGATTGAGCGCGAAATGGCTTGCGACCTTGCCCTTCAAGCCCAGCCGCTCGCCATAGGTCGGCAGCAACAATTCGATCGCGGCTGTGGAGAAGCCGATGCCGTGGTTCAGCCGCCGCACGCCGTAGGGCGCGTAGATGGCCTTGATCGCCAACATCGCTGTCAGGATCTGCCCTTCGGTAATGGCGCCGGGATCGCGCGTGAACAACGGCTCGACGAAGAACGGCTTGTCGGCCTCGACCACGAACTGCACCCGGTCCGCCGGGATATCGACGCGCGGCACCTTGTCGACGATCTCGTTGACCTGGGCGATGACGACGCCATTCTTGAAGGCCGTCGCCTCGACCACCGTCGGCGTGTCCTCGGTGTTCGGCCCGGTATAGAGGTTTCCGTCATGGTCGGCGCTGACGGCCGCGATCAGCGCAACCTGCGGCGTGAGGTCGATGAAGTAGCGCGCGAACAATTCGAGATAGGTATGAACGGCGCCGAGCTCGATCTTGCCGCCGAACAGCATGCGCGCGATGCGCGCCGCCTGCGGTCCGGAATAGGCATAGTCGAGCCTCTTTGCGACACCGCGGTCGAACAGGTCCAGATGTTCCGGCAGCACGATGCCGGACTGCACCATATGCAGGCCATTCACCTTGGCGAGGTCGACGGCAAGCAGCGCGCGGCACAAAAGATCCGCCTGCTTCTGGTTGTCGCCCTCCAGGCACACCCGGTCGCACGGCCGGATCACCGCTTCCATCAGGCGGGTGGCATCACTCGCTGCGACGATCTTGCCCTTCGCCAGTTTCGCGCCCGCTTCGATACGGGCATCGCGCGCTTGCCGGCCTTGTTGCCAATTCTTCATTCGCCATGCTCCTGGATCCGGCATTTGAAACGATATGCTTCGGATCCGACTGGATCAGTGAGGCGCTCCGGCGGGCATGCGTCAAAACCCTGTCCCGCCGGAGCCCATGCGTCATTCGCAACCGTCTTGTCAGCGGGCTGCCAACTTTTCAGCGTTGCGAGCAGCTTCGGTGATTACGGCCGCCACTTCCTTCGGATGGGATTCGTAGACGGAGTGGCTGGCGCCCTTGATCTCGGTCGTGTGGCTCTTCGCCCGCGCGTAGTACCAGCGCTCGAGATCAGGATTGATGATCTTGTCGCTCTCGGCGACGATGCCCCAGCTCGGTTTGGTCTTCCAGGCAGCCGCGGTCAGCGGCGTGCTGAAGACCTGGGCCGCAGCCAGGACCTGGGAGCGCGACTCGAACTCCGCCTGCTCGCGCGGCAGATCGGGCGCGAAGAGCTTGGGAAAATCGGCAGGGTTCAGATAGGTGTATTGATCTGGCGTCTTCTTGATCGCGCCTTCGCTCTTGGCCAGCACGCTCGGCATCTTCTTGCCAAGTTCGCCCTCATCTTCGCCGACATCAGGCGCATGCGCGGCGACATAGACGAGACCGACCACGTTTGGATGAACGCCCGCCTCCGTGATGATCGAACCGCCATAGCTGTGGCCGACGAGCAGCGTCGGACCGTCCTGCAAATCGAGGATTCGTTTCGCCGCCGTCACGTCGTCGGCGAATGAAGTTTCCGGCTCCTGCACCATGGTGACATGGAATCCCTCCTTGGTGAGGATTTCATACACGGGCTTCCAGCCCGACGCATCCACCCAGGCCCCGTGCACCAGAACGATGTTCTTGAGCGGATCGGCGCGCGCAGGGACAACTGTCGAAACAAGCGAAAGAGCGGCCGCGAAGGCCAGGCAGGCTTTGACGTGCTTCATGTCCGAAGACTCCAGGTTGCGTCGCGCAAAACATAGAGGCGGGAACCGTCTCGCGTATTTCTGCAACGAAAGGCGTTTTCGACTTTGCACGCCGCCGAGTGATATCGGCTCCATAATCCACTCACGCTGGCCGCGGAGCGCAACTATTGTAAGTGCTTCCCGAAATGGCCGGACGCGCCCTCATATGGTTCATCAACATGCGTAGACACAAGTTCACTCGAGTTCTCGGCCTGGTTGCGGCAGCAGCCGCCGTCGAGATGCTGTTGCCATCGATCGGCTCGACGCAGGAATTCCGTCGGGATCAGGCCGCGAGCGAAGCAGCACCGCCGCTCGTCGTCGAGCTGCGATTACACAGCGGCCTGCGTCAACGCCTGCTGTATATATCACCGCCCAAGCCGCTTGCCGCGATCGTGATGCTGCCGGGCGGCGCCGGAAATATCGACATCGAAAGCAATGGTGATATCAGGCATGGCGACAATTTTGTCGTCCGTTCGCGCGAGTTGTGGGTGCAGCGCGGATATGCCGTGGTCATTCCCGATACGATCAACCACGCCAATCTCCGGGGCGATCGCAGCTCTCCGGAGTATGGCGGGATCGTTGTCGAACTCGCCGAGTTCGCGCGATCGCAGGCTGGCGTTCCCGTGTTCCTGCTCGGCACGAGCCAGGGCGCGATCGCAGCGGTGAATGGCGCCACCCACGCGCCGCAGGGAAGCGTTTCGGGTCTGATTCTCACGGAATCCGTGTCCAGGGTCGGCAAGAGCGGCGAAACCGTTTTCAGCGCGAAACCGGAGAACGTGCGCGTGCCGCTTCTCATCGTCGCTAACAGGAGCGACCGGTGCAACGTCGCGCCGCCCGGCGACGCGCCGCGCATCGCTGCGGCGATGGGCCATTCCCCCGAGGTCCAGGTCCGATTCGTCAGCGGAGGAATTAACCGGTCGCGGCACGCTTGCGGATCCTTGTCGCCGCACGGCTATTACGGAATCGAAACGCGCATCGTCGATCTCGTTGCCCGCTGGATCAGCGAGCATCGCTGATCCCGCTCTAAGGCCGTGCAGCCAGCTCGCTGCGGTTCTCGGCCCGCGTGGCTTCGTCGTGGATCGGCACCGGCGCCATCGCCTCGAACACGCCATCATGCCGGACCAGCGCGTGGAACAGCGCGGCGGCGACATGCATCAGGATCAGCGCAAAGAATGCGAAGGCCAGATAGAAATGCGCGTTCCACAACAGCGTACGGAGGCTGTCGCTCTGCGGCAGGATCGCTGGGAGATAAATGCCGCCGTACAGCTCAACAGGATAGGCCGATGCCGACAGCATGGCCCAGCCGAGCAGCGGCATGCCGATCATCAGTGCATAGAGCGCGTAATGCGACAGTTCCGCGGCGAGCTTCATCGGCTCGGGCAGATCGGCCGGCAGCGGCGGCGCGCCGTAATAGAAGCGCGTGACCAGGCGGATCAGCGCCAGCACCAGGATGACACTGCCGAGCGTCTTGTGGATCGAGACCAGCGGCACGTATTTCGGCATGACCGTGGATACCATGCCGACGCCGATGAACAGCATCGTCAGGATGCAGACGGCCATGACCCAATGCAGCAGGCGCTGAAGTGGGGAGAAGTGATGACGGATAGCGTTCATGGCTTCGGGCCCGTTACGTTTCGTGGATAATCCTTGGCCTCCGCGGTGCGGAGATCGTACGACTTGGCGTAGACCGATGAGCGGGCCGCCGGGAACGGGTCGTCCGACGTGCGCATGCCCGGCGGCAGCACGGTCGGATCGAAGTTGATATCGCGGCAAGGACCATCAGCCTCGGCCTCGATCCGCGACACGACCAGCGTGCCGACCTCGATGGTGCGACGATCCTCCGGCCAGACCTTGGTCGGATCCGCGGTGGGATCACCGGGGTTGGCGACGGTCACCGTCATGGTCCAACGTTGCGGGCCACTGCGGACGCGCTCCGTGATCTCCTGTTCAAGGAAGTCAGGATCAAGCTTCTTGAGATCATCCTGCGTCACCGGAACCACCTGTGCCTGTGGCAGCAATGACCATCGCACCGCGTGATCGGCACCGGAACTGTCGGTGAAGATGAAGCTGTTGAGGCCGTTGAAGCGATCCTCGGCATAGCTGCCGGTCCAGGGCGCAGACTTGGCCCATGCGCCGAACGGCGCAAACTCCGGATGAGCTTCGGCAAACACCTTCATGGCGTTGGGGTCCTTGCTGCCCGCTGCGACCAGGAGTTCGTGAAAACCTTCCGGCGTGGAGGCAGCAAAGACCGGCGCATTGATCATCGCCATGCGCCATTCCTGACCATTCGGCGGCATGATCCGCAGTCCCAGGCCGCGCACCCGGACCGACGCATCCGCGGCATCGGGATTGGGCGTGCCCAGATTGAAGCGTCCCAGCGCCGGATGCTGGCCTGCGGCAAGGACCGAGGCGCGTGAGATCGCCGCGCCATTGCCGTTGGATTCGAAAACGCCGGTGAAGCAGATGCCCTTGGCGTGATTGCGGCGGTGACCGAGCGCCGGGCCGCCTGGCGGCGCCAGCGCCTCCAACATCTTCCAGGGCGTCAGTCGCTCCGGCGAAAGCCATCCTGCGGTGTAGGCGAAGGCGGCCGCGCTGCCGGCGACGACGACGCCGATCAGCACGAGTGATCCCAGCACCGAACGTGCGGGAGATGGACGCGGCTCGGGCATTCGGACCTCACGATAATAATTCTATCCTGTGACCCTCAGTATCGCTCCGGCGCTTCGGCCGGTCTTCCCGAACCTGCCAAGACTCTTTCAAAATCGCACGGCAGGCATCGGGAACGCGCTGCGCGGCGGAGGGGATTGTCGATCCGCCGCCCCCGTCCTAACCTGCCGAAAAAAACAGGTGGAAACGCAATGGCACGGATCAAGACTATCGAGACCGGACTCTACCAGATTCCGCTGTCGGTCACGCTGTCCGACAGCACGCATGGCGAAATCAAGGCATTCGAACTCATCACCGTTCGCGTACGCGATGCGGACGGCGCCGAAGGCGTGGGCTACACCTACACAGTCGGTCGCAACGGCGGCGCCATCGCCGACATTCTTCGGCGTGAAGTTCCCGAACTGATCGAGGGCCGCGAGGCCGACGATACCGAGGCGCTGTGGCACCACGTCTGGTGGGGGCTGCATTACGGCGGGCGCGGCGGCCCCACCGTGCTCGCGCTTTCGGCGCTGGACATCGCGCTTTGGGATCTGAAGGCGCGGCGCGCCGCACTGCCGCTGTGGCGCCTGCTCGGCGGATTCGATCAGCGCGTCCCCTGTTATGCCGGCGGCATCGACCTCGATCTGTCGGTCGAGGCACTGCTGAAGCAGACCGACGACAATCTGGGCAAGGGCTTTCGCGCCATCAAGATGAAGGTGGGCCGGCCCGATCTCGGTTCCGACGTCGCGCGCGTGCAGGCGATGCGCAAGCATCTCGGCGACGGCTTTCCCTTGATGGCCGACGCCAACATGAAATGGACGGTGGAGGAAGCCATCCGCGCCGCGCGGGCGCTGCAGCCATTTGATCTCACCTGGCTCGAAGAGCCGATCATTCCCGACGACGTCGCCGGCCATGCCCGGATCCTCGCCGCCGGCGGCGTGCCGATCGCTGCGGGAGAGAACTTGCGCACGCTCTGGGAGTTCAAGAATTACATCGCCAATGGCGCGGTCTCCTATCCGGAGCCTGACGTCACCAATTGCGGCGGGGTGACCTCGTTCATGAAGATCGCGAGGCTTGCCGAAGCCTTCAATCTTCCCGTCACCAGCCACGGCGCGCACGACATCACGGTGCATCTGCTCGCGGCCTGCCCGAACCGTTCCTATCTCGAGGCGCACGGCTTTGGCCTCGATCGCTATATCGAGCATCCGCTCGTGCTCGAAGAAGGCATGGCGCTGGCGCCGAGCCGCGCCGGCCACGGCGTCAACTTCGACTGGACAGCGGTGGAGAGTCTCGCCGCTTGAGCCGCGATGGATACTGCGCTCCCTCTCCCGCTTGCGGGAGAGGGTTGGGGTGAGGATGTCTCCACGATGGGACTATGATGACAGGGTGATTTGGGCCATCATCCCCGCTATCAAACAATTGAATCAGAACTCTCCACACGTCGTCCCGGGCTTGACCCGGGACGACGGCGAGAGTGCTGTTGAGTGCAGCCGACAACGGTTCCGGCAGACCAAGGGTGATCGGCTGCCATTGTACCTGTGCAAGCCGTGCGCTTTCGGGGTAGGTTTGAGGCAAACGACGAGCTCTGAGAATTTTACTGGAGGCGGAACGACAAATGCCGACAAAAGATCCGGTCAACTGGATGCTGTCTGAAGCGATCGAATCGCTCGCGCGCGCCGAACGGCTGCATCAAAGATTGTTCAGTCTGCAGCCGGGCGGCACGCGCGAGGTCAATTGGGAGCCTCCGATCGACGTGTTGGAGACCGATCGGGAATTGTTGATCTTCGTGGCGCTGCCCGGCGTCGATCCCGATCAGGTGGTGGCGATCATCGAGAACGGCGTGCTCATCATCAAGGGGCACCGGATATTGCCCGCCGAGCTCCGTGATGCGCTGATCCACCGGCTCGAGCTGCCGCAAGGCGGGTTCGAACGCCGCATTGCCCTGCCGGCCGGACGCTATGGCGTGAGCCGGACCGCCTCGAATGGATGCGTCGTATTGCGCCTGTCGAAAGCCGTGTGAGAATTCATGATGTCGCCTGATAGTCAAAATCCCGGTTCCGCCGCAGCCGGTGCGAAAACGGAATCGGTCGCGATTCCCTCGGATGCGCTGATCATCGTCGCGGTCCGCAACATCGTGCTGTTTCCGGCCGTGATCGCTCCGGTCACCATCGCCCGCGCGAAGTCGATCGCCGCCGCGCAGCAGGCGCTGCGCGAACAGCGGCCGATTGGAATCCTGCTGCAGCGAAACGCCGAAGTCGACGATCCAGGTCCTGACGACCTGCACCGCGTCTGCACGATCGCCAATATCGTCAGGTACATCACCGCGCCGGACGGAACCCATCACATCGTCTGCCAGGGCGTGCAGCGCGCCCGCATCCTGGATTTCCTGCCCGGCACACCATTCCCCGCGGCGCGGGTGCTTCACATCCCGGAGCCGGCGACGACGTCGCCTGAGATCGAGGCGCGCTTTCTGAATCTGCAGAGGCAGGCCGTCGAAGCGGTTCAGCTCCTGCCGCAGGCGCCGCCCGAGCTGGTCGGCGCCTTCCAGGCAACGACATCTCCCGGCGCGCTCGCCGATCTCACGGCGTCCTATATGGACATCAAGCCGCAGGAGAAGCAGGAGATCCTCGAGACCATCGACCTCACCTCCCGGATGGACAAGGTTTCGCGCTATCTCGCCGAGCGGCTCGAAGTGCTGCGGCTGAGCAACGAGATCGGCCAGAAGACCAAGGCCGCCCTTGACGAGCGGCAGCGTGAAGTGCTGCTGCGCGAGCAGATGGCCACCATCCAGCGCCAGCTCGGCGAAGGCGAAGGCAAGGCGCAGGAGGTCGCCGAATTGAGCGCGGCGATCGACAAGGCGAAGATGTCGCCCGAGGCCGACAGCCAGGCGCGCAAGGAGCTGCGGCGCTATGAGCGGATGCCGGAAGCCGCAGCCGAAGGCGGCATGGTCCGCAGCTATCTCGACTGGCTGATCGATCTGCCCTGGGCGCTGCCGGACGAAAAGCCGATCGATATCCGAGAAGCGCGGCGCATCCTCGATGAGGATCATTTCGGGCTGGAAAAGATCAAGGCCCGGATCATCGAATATCTCGCGGTTCGCAAACTGGCGCCGCACGGCAAGGCGCCGATCCTCTGCTTCGTCGGACCGCCCGGCGTCGGCAAGACCTCGCTCGGGCAGTCGATCGCCCGCGCCATGGACCGGCCGTTCGTGCGCGTCAGCCTCGGCGGCGTCCACGACGAAGCCGAGATCCGCGGGCACCGCCGCACCTATATCGGCGCCCTGCCCGGCAACATCATCCAGGGCATCAAGAAGGCCGGCTCCCGCGCCTGCGTCATGATGCTGGACGAGATCGACAAGATGGGTCGCGGCATCCAGGGCGACCCGTCGGCGGCGATGCTCGAGGTGCTCGATCCCGAGCAGAATTCGACCTTCCGCGACAATTATCTCGGCGTCCCCTTCGACCTCTCGCGCGTCGCCTTCATAGCGACCGCGAACATGCTCGATACGGTCCCGGGACCGCTGCTGGACCGAATGGAGATCATCAGCCTGCCCGGCTACACCGAGGACGAGAAGCTCGAGATCGCGCGGCGCTATCTGGTGCGTCGCCAGCTCGAGGCCAACGGCCTGAAGCCGGACCAGGCCACGATCGAAGACGAAGCGCTGCGGTCGATCATCAAAGGCTATACGCGGGAAGCCGGCGTCCGTTCGCTCGAACGCGAAATCGGCAAGGCGCTGCGCTATGCCGCGGTGCAGATCGCGGAGGGCAGCTCAGCCAAGGTGACGCTCGGCACGCGGGATCTTGCGACCGTGCTCGGCCAGCCGCGTTTCGAAGGCGAGATCGCCCTGCGCACCAGCGTGCCCGGTGTCGCGACCGGGCTCGCCTGGACGCCGGTCGGCGGCGACATTCTCTTCATTGAAGCAACGCGTGTGCCCGGCAGAGGCGGGCTGATCCTCACCGGCCAGCTCGGCGACGTCATGCGTGAAAGCGCGCAGGCCGCGTTGACGCTGGTGAAAAGCCGCGCCACGCAGCTCGGGATCGATCCGTCGCTGTTCGAGAAAAGCGATATCCATGTCCATGTGCCTGCCGGCGCCACGCCGAAAGATGGTCCGAGCGCCGGCGTCGCCATGTTCACCGCACTGTCCTCGCTGCTCACCAACCGCACGGTGAGGCACGACACGGCAATGACAGGCGAGATATCGCTCCGCGGCCTGGTGCTGCCGGTCGGCGGCATCAAGGAGAAGGTCGTCGCGGCCGCAGCCGCCGGCCTGACCAGGGTGATGCTGCCGGCACGCAACCGGCGCGACTTCGACGACATTCCGCAAGGCGCGCGCGACAAACTGGAGTTCATCTGGCTCGAGCACGTCGACGATGCGATTGCGCAGGCGCTCGAGCCGGCGAAATAGCCGGCCAGCGCGCAATAGGGACGCACCGGGCGCGCGGCTCTCCGCGTGCCCTCAATCCTTGCCCTTGGTCTTCACCAAATAGCTGACGATCGCCGGCACGTCTGCCTCGCCGATCGGCGCCTTGTAGACGTTGATCATCTTGTGCACCACGGCTTCCCAGGCCGCCTTGGGCAGCGGCGGCTGGTTCAGCACCATGTCCGGCGAATGGCAGGCGAGGCAATTGTTGTTGACCGCCTCGGCGCTGGAGCCGCCGGGAAACAAGGCATCGCCTGCCGGCAGCTCCACTGTCGTCGATTTGATCACCGGCAGGTCCTGAACCCAGGCCGGCGTCGAGCACAGCAGCGCGGTTCCGAAGCAGCCGATCGCAGCGAGACCTTTCAGCATGATCAGCTCCTACACTGCCTTGACCTGCACGGTCTCGATGACGTTGCGCATGAAGCCGCTGCCGTTCCAGTTCGGTTCGTCCGGCTGGACCTCGCCTGCGGAATTGGTGCAGCGGACCATGAGCGCGTGATCGCCTTTATCGGCAAGCGCAACATCCGTCTGCCACTGGCGAAAGCCGTATTTGCCGAAATCATCGCCAAGCCTGGCCGGCTGCCATGACTTGCCGCCGTCGCTGGAAAACTCGACCTTGGCGACGCCGGTGTCACCACCAAAGGCGATGCCCCGAAGGGGCACGCGCGTGCCCGCGGTGAAGGACGCGCCGTCGGTGATACTGGTGAAGAACGAGCGCGGCACCATCCGGTTGATCGGCACCATCTTCACGCCGCTCTGTCCCGGCGCGATGCTGGCGTGCGGCGTATCGGGAATCGTATAGGCGACGGCCATCCAGTAATTGTCATCCGGCTTGTCGAGCACCTCGATGTCGCTGAGCATCTTGATCCAATAGGTCGAGTACCATCCCGGCACGATCAGGCGCAGCGGGAAGCCGTTGAGCAACGGCAGTTGCTCGCCATTCATGGCGTAGGCGATCATCACTTCGCCGTCTCGGGCATGATCGATCGCAAGCGACTTCCTGAAGGTCGGAGCCTCCGGCACCACTGGCTCATCCAATCCCTTGAAGCGGACCTGAACGGCGCCGGCCTTGACGCCGGCGCGATCCAGCACGTCCTTCAGCCGTACGCCGGCCCATCTGGCGTTGCCCATGGCGCCATTCGCCCATTGCGCGCCGGGCACGCGTGGCGAGAAGAAGCCGCGCGAATTGCCGGAGCATTGATTGACCGCGGCAAGCTCCACCCGGGGCAGGTCGCGTAGGATGTCCGTTATCGACAGCGACAGCGTCCGATCGACATGCCCACGCACCGCAAGCCTGAAGGCGTTCACATCGACCGAATTCGGGATCTCGGCCCAGTGCCAGCGCACGTAGAACTGGTCGTTCGGCGTGAAGACGCCGCGGTCGAACACGTCCAGCGGCGTTTCGAGCAGCGGCGGCCGTACCCGCTGCAGGATCATATCGCCTTTTTGCGGAAAAGCATGCGTGATCGGCCGTTCCCGCGGCCCGCTCGCAAACGGCAATTTGACCATTTCGTCGGCTAAGGCCGGCGATACGGCGAGCGACAGACCGGCAATTCCAATGTTCTGAAGCACGGTCCGGCGCGACGGACGTTGAGTGGCGGCGGAGCGAACGGGATGCAGGTTTCGCAGCGATTGGCTGAGCGCATCTTCCTTGTCGTTGCGCATCGGAGCATCCTCCTTGGGCAAGCGGTACCGAGCCCATCGGCACCGCCCATTGCAAATCCGAACAATACCATACCCCGCCCAATGTCGAGCTGACATCTGGGTATTTCGAATTTGCCCGCCAATCGGGGCGGCAATTGCGCAACGTCGCGGGAGCGGACGATCAGGCCGCCAGTGCGTCCTGGTTGATTTCACCCTTGGCAAGCGTCGTCAGCAATTCGTCCGCGCGCTTTTCCTCATCGAGCGCGTTGTGCAGCAGCCGCTGGTCCTCCCGAAGGTTGAGCTGGCCCGCGAGCGCGGCCACACTGCCATAGGCTGCGATCTCGTAATGCTCGAGCTTCTGTGCCGAGGCGATCAGACCGGCGTCGCGAAGGTAACCATCCTTCAGGATTACGCACATCTTCTCGGTCTCACGGATCAGCGCCTGCATGGCCTGATCCGTATGTTGCTCGGCGGCGGCATCGTGCTTCTCCAGGATCGACCGCAGCCGCTCCTCCTGCATGATGGTTTCCCGCTGGTGCCGCTCGAGCGCAGCCCTTAGTGAAGGATGCGAGGCCACTTTGGCCATGCGCAGCAACGCCTCGCCAAGCTGCTGCTCGACGCTGACAAGTTCCTGCAATTCGGCAAGGTACATGTCCTTGAATGTCGTGATCTCCATGATGGTATCCTTTCGAGCGGACCGCCGGCCAGCCGGCCGCCGCGGACCTCAAGTGCAATCGCCGATCGGGTCGAAAGATAGCCCCGGCGAAGCTGCACTCGCTCTCCCGCTTGCGGGGGAGGGCTGGGGTGGGGTGCCTCCGCATTGGGACTCCCCGAGTGGAGAGCGCCCTCACCCCGGCGCAACGCGCGGACCTCTCCCGCAAGCGGGAGAGGTGAAGATTCAGCCTGATCGGCATACTCAAGCTGAGCACTCAACAAAGGGAACCGGTTCCCGGTTCCTAAAATGGGATACCAGCGACGCCGCTCACGCTCGATAGAGATGAAGGTAGTTCGGCGAGAACAGCGCCGTGCTCTTGAGCACGTCCAGGTCGGTGATCGTCAGCGTCCGTTCGCGCAGCAGGATCAGGCCGGAGCTGCGCAAGTCCTGCAGCGTGCGGTTGAGATGGACCACCGAGAGGCCGGTCGCATCGGCCAGATCCATCTGGGTCACCGGAAAGGCGCAGGAATTGCCGTCGATCAGGCCGACCGGCCGCAGCCGTTCATAGATCTCGCATAGCAGATGCGCTACGCGCTCGAGCGCCAGCCGGCGGCCGAGATTGATCGCCCATTCGCGCTGGATCGCGTTGTTCACCAGCGTCTCGCACCAGAACGCCTCCGCGACCGAGCTGTCGTGCGCCACCAGTGCTTCGAATTGCGCGCGCTTGACCTCGGCATAGACCACTGGCGTCAGGCTCGCGATGGAATGATCCATCACCGGCAGCAGATGGGCATAAGCATCGCAAGTTTCGCCTGGCAGGATGAAATTGACGATCTGGCGCCTTCCATCCTCCAGCGTCTTGTAGCGGCACAGCCAGCCCGACAGCAGGATCCGGACGCCATGGACCGCATCCCCCTCGCTGATCAGGTCCTCGCCCGGGCCGACGTGCTGCAGCATACCCTCGCGTATCGCCCGTTCGAGCGCGGCGATCCCATCGTCCGACAAGCGCCGCAGCGCATTCAGCCGCCGGATCACCGGCTGCGCCGGGTTTCCCTCAATGGCTGGGGGATGCATTTAGCCGTCCACCGCGGGCGTATGGATGGTCCGCCGGCTCAACGGAATGGTAATGGTACAGTGAAGGCCACCAGCATTGTACATGATCATGGTCTGCCCCTTGAACTCGAACGCCAGCGTCCGCTCCAGCAGTTCGGTGCCAAAACCCTTGCGCGGCGGCGGCGTGACGGGCGGTCCGCCCCGCTCGCGCCAGTCGAAAACCAGTCGCGGCGGATCGACCGCGTCGTCGATCCGCCAAGTGACCTCGATGCGCCCGGAAGGCCGGCTCAGCGCGCCGTATTTGAGCGCGTTGGTCGCAAGTTCGTGGAGGGCGAGCGCGAAAGTCTCCGCCGGCTTTGCCTGGAAACGTACTTGCGGGCCGGAGACGCGCAATTGCTCGCCCTCATGGGCATTGTAGCCGAGCAGCTCCTCGATGACGAGGTATTCAAGATCGACGCCGGCTTCGGGGTCGCGCGTCACCAGCGCCTGGGTGCGCGCGAATGCGTTCAGGCGGCCGTCGAGATGCGCAGCATATTCGTCGACGCTCGAGCTGGTTTCAGCCGAGCGGCGCGCAATCGAGCGGACGACGCCGAGCGTGTTGCGGACGCGGTGCTGAAGCTCGGCGAGCAGCAGCCGCTGCCGTTCCTCCGCGCGCGTGATCGCGGTGACGTCGATGAAGGTGATGACGACGCCGGCAATGAAATTGTCGATGCTCCGGTACGGCAGGACGCGGACGATGTAGCGCGTGCCGCTGTCGGGCGCGCTGAGTTCGCGCTCGGCGCTGGCGAGCGTGCGCAGTACGCGGCGAACCTCGTCATAGAGCTCCTCGATCGGAATCCGCGCCTTGATATGTGCGATCGGCCGGCCGACGTCGGTGTCGACCAGGTGCAGCACCTGGGTGATCGCCGGCGTGAAATTCATCACCTTGAGGTCATTGTCCAGGAACACGGTCGCGATCTGCGTGCTCTCGAGGAAGTTCTTCAGGTCGCTGGTGGCACGCGTCAGGTCCTGCACGCGGTGCGCCAGCTCGCCATTGACGGTCGTCAACTCCTCGTTGACCGACTGCAGCTCCTCGCGCGAGGTCTCCAGCTCTTCGTTCGCCGACTGCAATTCCTCGTTCAGCGATTGATATTCCTCGTTGGAGGATTTCAGTTCCTCGTTGGTGCTTTCGAGCTCTTCAATGGTGGCCTGCAGACGCTCGCGCGTCGCCCGCAATTCGTTCTCAAGCCGCTCGACGTGCTCGGTCCTGACCAGCGCATTGGGATTATTCTCCTTGCTATCGACGACGCGCAGCGGCCCATCCTTGAACAGCACGACGAAATTGCGGTGGCCGGCAGCGCCCTCCTGAATCGGCTCGACGGTGATATCGACCAGTATACGATGGCCGTTCACGCCGAGTTGCACCTGCTCGGCATGCGCCGTCTCCTTGGTTTCGGCTGCCCGGCCGAGCGCGGTCCGTAATTCCAGCCGGAGATCGCGGTGCACGAGACTGAGCAGGTCGAGCGTCGCCGCGCCCGCGGTCGGCTCGATATAGCGGCCGATGCGGCCGGAGAAATGCAGGATCTGAAAATTCTCGTCGGTGATGACATAGGCGGGCGCGTAGCGTTCGGCGATGCGCTGGGCACGGCGCTCCAGCCCGACATCGGGACCGAGGGATCGCACCGGAGGGACTTCGACGGTCGCGCGCCCGGCCGCCGTCGTGATCGGGAATTCCGGCGGCAGGCGGGTGCCGGTCTCGAGCTTCTTGAAGATGCGTGCCCGACGATCCACCGGCGCGAACAGTTTTGGATGCCGCGTTACGTTCTCGGAGTTGCCGAGGAACAGGAAGCGGTCCGGCAGCAAGGCGAAGTGGAACAGGGGAATGACCCGATTCTGCAGTTCGGCGTTCAGGTAGATCAGGAGGTTGCGGCAGGACACCAGATCGAGCTTCGAGAACGGCGCGTCCTTGATGACGTTATGCTGCGAGAAGATGCACATCTCGCGCAGGTCCTTCACCACGCAATAGGTGTCGCCCTCGCGGACGAACCAGCGCGCCAACCGCTCCGGCGACATGTCGCCGTCGATAGTGGTCCGATAGCGACCGACCCGGGCCGCGGCAAGCGCGCGCCCATCGATATCGGTGGCAAAGATCTGCACCTGCGGCGGCGAGTCGAGCTTGGCCATGTACTCGCGAAGCAGGATGCCTATCGAATAGGCCTCTTCCCCGGTGGCACAACCCAGCACCCAGACGCGGACCTGCTGGCCCGCAGCCTTGTTCTCGAAAATTTTCGGGATCACCTGGGTTTCCAGCACCTCGAATTCGCGCTTGTCGCGGAAGAATTCGGTGACCCCGATCAGGAGGTCATTGAACAGGTGCTGCGCCTCATCCTTGTCCTGCCTTAGGTGATCGACATAGGCGGCGATCTCGTCGATCTGCACCACCTGCATGCGCCGCTGCACCCGGCGGAGGAAGGTGTTCTGCTTATAGCCGTGAAAATCATTACCGGTCTTGTTGCGCAGGATGTCGGCGATACGCGACAGCGAACTGGCGGCGGCGGCGAGGATTTCGTCAAATCCCTGCCTCTCCTCCAGCCGCCGCAGATGGCGGGCATAAACCTGGATGTGCTCGGGAATGTCGTCAGGCGGCAGCACGAAATCGGCGATTGCGGCCGCATTGTTGCTGTCGGCGTGTGGGTCGGCATGATCGCTGGCGACACGTTCGGCGATGGCCAGCCCGCCGTGGTCCTTCAGGGTCGCCACACCCAGCGTCCCGTCGCCGCCGGTTCCGGCGAGAACGACGCCGATCGCCTCCTCGGCCCGGTCTTCCGCGAGCGATACCAGGAAGCTGTCGACCGTAGCGCGTTCGCCCGGCGCCTGCTCGGCCGCACGGATCGCAAGTCGATGGCCATGGATGCTGACGATCCTGTTGGCGGGGCAGAGATAGATCGTGCTGCCTTCGATCGCGGCGCCGTCCTCGATTTCGGAAAGCTTGGTGCCTTCCGAACGCTCCAGCATCTCTCGCAGCCGCCGTTCGTCGAACGCCTCACGGTGCTGCAACACCAACACGATGGTCTGGTCGGAATTCAGCGTCAGTTTTGAGAAGAAACGCTCGATACTATTCATCGCGCTGGCGGACGCGCCGACGCCGATGATCAACGGCGCCTTGGCCCGACGCCGGCCATCCGCTGGTTCCGATCCGGGTTCACTCATGGGGCGGCGGCTCTCGTTGTTCTGTCAGGGCCTGATTCAGCTTGCCAAACCACGCCCATAGCAGAATTGGACACTATCCCAACAGAGATTACGGCGAAATAACGCGCGAGAGTGCGATCTGGTCGCCCGGCGCCACGAGGTCCTTGCGCATAAAGTGTCGGGAGAACGCGCATACCGCCGAAGACGGCCCCGGAACCCACAAAATGCCTTGAAGAACTCACCGCCCTGATGGACGGCGGCTGACAGCGAGCTGTCGCCGGAGGCAGAGCGCGCTGCAGCAGTGCGACGTACGCTCGGGCTTGGCGCCTGATCACGAAGCCTGGACGCCTCACGTCCCCTTGATCGACAGCGGATAGATCTCATTCTCAAGATACGCGATGCGCTGCTCGATCAGCGTGCGATGGTGCTCCCATTGCAGCAGGGTCTGCTCGAGCAGAACGACCAGGCGTTCGGCCTGCGTCGTATCGTGACCGGCAGCCTGCAGATCGAGCAGCAGATCCTGCTGGTTCTGGAGCCGTTTCAAGCCTTCCTCGATATCGCCGTCGGCCTTGAGCAGAACACGCCGCTCCGCCCTGAGCTCTTCGGCACGCTCGGCAAGCGATATGACCATTGGCACCGCCTAAGCTTTGGAAGGCCGCGGGTCCAGCGACTTTAGCACGACGCGCCGGATCATGTCGGCATATTCGCGATATTCCGCCGCCCGCGCCTCGTACATTTGGGCTACCGCGGCCCGGCCGCTCTGGCGGCCATCAAGCGCCATGCGGTGAACCAGTTCGGCGCGCTCCTCGATGATCCGCAGCGCCACCCGCAAGGCTTCGTCAACCCGGCCTTCCTGCTCCTTGGCCAGCACGTCGACGGTGAAGGCATGGCCGACTTGGCAGCGGAAACGCAGCGGATGACTGTCCTTGAGCTCGGAAAGTACGCCGCCGCAGCTCGGGCAAGTCAGCGACGCCGGATCAGCAATCGGGAGCAGGCTATCGCTGCCGATGCGCTCGCCTGCGGCGATCTCGACTTCCAGCCGGATCTCCGGCGGGATCGGTCGCGCGGCACCCGGCGCCTCCCGAACCAGGTCGGACAGCACGTCACCGATCCGTGCGCCGGGCACGCAGAGGTCGACGGTCGTCGCCTCGAGCGCGCGCAGGGGCATCTCGTCGGAAATCGCGTCTTTGGGGTCCTGTACCAGCGCGAAGCCGCCACAGCGCTTGATCGCGTTCAGGCCGGCCGCTCCATCGGACAGAAATCCGCTGAGAACAACGCCGATCACCCGGGATCCATAGTGCAGCGCCGCGGATCGAAACAAGGGATCGATCGCCGGGCGCACCATATTCTCACGCGGGCCGCGGCCCAACATCATATGATCCCTGAACACCAGCAGATGATGGTCCGGCGGTGCGAGATAGATATTGCCATGCTCGATGAGCATGCCGTTTTCCGCTTGGCGAACGGGCAGCTTGGCGGCCGCGCTTGCCACGGTCGAGAGGACTCCAATCCCCTGGGCCGGGATGTGCAGCACAATGAACAGCGCGGCGGGCAGGTTGGCCGGCAGCTTGCTCAAAATGTCCTTCAGCGGCGCCGTCGCGCCGGCAGAGCCCCCGATGACGATAATGTCGCGGTTGACCATGGAACCCGTCGTACTCTGGAGTGTTTACGACAAGGCGCGGCTTCGCCTCATGTTCCTAACTTCAATAGGATTCGGGCGGCGAAGGAGGCTCGAGGTATGATGGCAGCACCTGTCCTTCTTCGCGAACGCGGCGTCCTGACCGGACGCAGCATCCTCGTCGTCGAAGACGAATATTTCCTCGCCGACGATATCGCGCGGGCGTGCCGGGCGCTCGGCGCCGAGATCGAGGGGCCGTTCGGCGATGTCGAGGATGCGCTGGCCATCCTGACTGGAGTTCGGGCGGTCGACGGCGCAGTGCTCGACGTCAATCTCAGAAATGCGTCGATATTCCCGGTCGCACATGCGTTGCGGTCCCGCGGCATCCCATTCGTCTTCACGACCGGCTATGACAGGAACGCGATCGGCCCGGAATATGAAGACATCCAGCTATGGGAGAAGCCGCTCGATATTGCCGCGATGACCCGCAGGCTGAGCGAGCTGATGCTCGCTCGAGCCGGACGATGACGGCGGAGAGCTATTTTACGTTTGATAACGTGATCTCTTCCCCTCGTCGTCCGGGGTCAAGCCCGGGACGACACCGACGCGCGGTTCTAATCGTAGGATGGGTTTCGCTGCGCTCTACCTATCCTACGGGATGGCGAGGCGTGACAGAATCCGCCGGCAAAACTTGAAACAACTGGCCCGCATCCGGCGTGGATGCGGGCCAGCTCGTCTTCCAGACTGTCCTCAGTGGCGATCGGAATCGCCGGCCTTGAGCGCCACTGCGAGGTTGCGCACCGGCCGGGTCACGACGGGATCGAGGTCAAAGCGCTTCTCGAGCAGCTTGAGGATCGAGGTGGTGTCGTAATCCTCGTGGGCGACGCCAGACTTCTCGAAGCGCTTGGAGATCAAGAGCGCGGGGATACGGGTGCCAGGTCCCCACTGGTCCGCAGCCTTCGCGTCATCGCCGCGACGATTGTGGGGCGGCGGCGGGACGTGATCCCACTGACCACCGAACTCGTCATAGGTGATGATGATGAGGGTGTCCTTGCCGTCCGGCCCCTCGGTGATCGCCTTGACCAGGTCAACCAGATGCTGGCTGCCTTCGGCCTCGCTGGCATAGCCAGGATGCTCGTTCTCTTCACCGATCGGCTTGATGAAGCTGACGTCCTTCAGCCTGCCGTTCTTTGCCGCCTGGATGAACTCCGCCTCATCCTTCAGATGATCCTTGCGGGCCTTCGTGCCGGGCGCGTAGTTGGCGAAATAGTTGAACGCCTGGTGGTGGAACTGGAAGTCCACGTCGGCGCAATTGGGGAAGACCGCCGTGGGCAGATGGTTCGGGTCGGTGCAGGTGGTGCCGTTTCCGTTGGTCCAGCCCGAAGCGCCGACGTCACCATTGGCGTTCGACCAGCCGCCCGAATACCAGGCCCAGTCGACGTGCTTGGCTGACAGCTTGTCGCCGATGTTGGGGGTGTTGAGCGGTGGCAGGCGCCGGGCATCCGCCGTGCCGGGCGAATAGGGCTGATAGAACGGCTGGGTGGTGTTGACGGCATAGTCGCCGCAGGCGAGCCCGGCCGGCAAACCAGCCTGGCTGCACTTGGCCGTCAGTTGCGCATCCTTCACCGTGGAAAGCGCGGCGTAAAGCGGCGTGCTGGTCGGCATGCCGTTGGCGTCGACGATGGAGTGCAGGTCGGTGGCGCTGCCGTCGTTGGATGCGCCGACGAATTGCGGAGCGGCGGCCGCGACCAGGAACTGGTGGTTAAGGAACGAACCGCCGAAGGCGCCCTGGAAGAAGCTGTCGGCGATGACGTAATTCGGCGCGCCGCGATCGTGCAGATAGCGGTAGATCGGCAGCTTCTTGGTGTCGTAATAGCCCATCACGAGACCCGCAGCATCGCTGCCGGTCATGTAGCGGTTCTGCCGGCCACCATTGATCTGATACTGCTCGCTGTAGAAGCGATGCACGATGTCCTCCGTGCAGCCGCCGGGCAGACCGGTGCCGTTGAGGAAGCCGTGAGACGCGAAAGCGCCGATCGGTTTCGGGCAGGTGGTTGCCGACGTCGGAATGAAGTCGTTGATTTCGAACGGCTTGTTCTTGAAGGCGCTGAGGATGGCGACCGAGCTTCCATTGTCGGTGCAGCTCGTCGGCAACGGCGAGGGAGAGGCCAGGTTGACGTCATTCTGCAACAGGCAGGTGTAGACCGTCTTGCTGTCCTGGCGGACCTGCAGCGTGTGCGGCTGATCGGCGTCGGAAACGCCGTTGATGTTGTCACGACCGACGTCGCCCCAGTGGCCGTAGAGGTTATCGAAGCTGTGATTCTCCTGATAGATGATCACGACGTGCTTGTATGCCTTCAGCAGACTGTCATGGTCATGGTGACCGTGATCATGACCATGGTCATGATGTTTGAAGTCGTCGCCTTTGTCGTGCTTGAACTGGTCGACGATCTTGTCGACGAGATTCTCTGCCTTGGCCACCGGCGCGACAGCGATCGCACCAACAGCCAATGTGAGCGCGGGAATGGCTCCCCAAAGCCGCATGGTTTTCTCCCCTGAGAGCAAAGATGGAATGAAACAAGGTGAGGCTATCTGCCGCACATTTCGATCCGATGACTGTTTTCCGACAATGCAAGGAGTCGCGCACACGCTGAGACGTCAGCGCCATGCTTAGACGGATATCGAGGTGTGCTCTGCCATCTGATCGTCATCAAACCGACGACAAGTTCTGTCTATCCAGTCCAGCTGCGGTCTCGCCAGCAGGGACACTGTCATCCGTGCGACATCTGCTGTTCACAGACCGCCCAACTAAATTGCTGCAGGGGCTTTGTCGTGATGACCAGGGACATTCTTGCGTGCCGCTCGCGCCGAAACGGCGCGGCTGCCGCGCATCGCACCACTTCGTGCGCTTTGATCGTGCTGATCGCGCTTGTTGCAGCGCTCATTCCCTTGCGGACAGAGGCGTTTCCTTTGGGCGGCGATCAGACGGTCTTGCCGACCGGGACGGAATTTTCCGAGGAAGCGCTGGCGAAGCCGCGCGAACTGTTCCACTCGGAAGCCGTGGGCGGGCACAAGTCCTACCTGGTCAATCTTGGCGATCTCGCATTCAACTCGCCTTCCATCCTGGGCGGCAAGGCGCGGCAGGCGGAAATGAGCTGCGGCACCTGTCACGTCAACGGGACATCGAATCCGAAGCTGTTCGTTCCCGGTGCCTCCTCGCGCCCCGGCACCTTCGACACCACCAGCCTGATGTTCAATCCGAAGGCATTCAACAGCATTCTCGATCCGGTTCGGATCCCCAGCCTGCGCGGCGCGCGCTTCCTGGCGCCATACGGGCACGACGGCCGCATCACCTCGCTGCGCGACTTTATATATAACGTCATCGTCAACGAGTTTCAGGGGCCGCGACCGAGCGATGCCGTCCTGGACGGCCTTGTCGCCTACATCACCGACATCGATTTTCTCCCCAACCCCAGGCTTTCGCCCGGCGGCATGCTAAGCGCACAGGCAAGTGCCGCCGAGCGCCACGGCGAGCAACTGTTCTTCAAGCCGTTTCCGCACCAGCCCCAAGTGAACTGCGCCACCTGTCATGTTCCAACGGGTGTCTTCACCGACCAGGCCCGCCATGACGTGGGCTCAGGCGGTCTGGTGAAAACACCGACCTTGCTCAACGCCAATTTCAACGCGCCCTACTTCCACGATGGCCGCTACGACACCTATGAAGAAGTGGTCGGACATTTCGACCGCATCTTCGAGCTCGGTCTCTCGTCGCAGGACACGCAGGATCTCGTCGCCTATCTGACTGCGGTCGGCGACGGCGACCGCCCGTTCGACAAGGACGGCGTGGCGATCCGGATGAAGGATGTGCGTGAGCTCGCGAGCGTCCTGAAGCTCGCCATCCCCGCCGCGGATACAGCCGTGGTGTCGCTGGCCGTCACGGGCGTAGGCGCTGAATTGCGTGAATTGACCGAGCATATTCCGGATATCAGGTATGCTTCGGTCGGAGGCCAGGAGGAGCGGCTTGCGGCGCGCACCGCCGTCAAAGACCTGGTTCTCAGTCTGCGCCGGATTGATCTTGCGGTCGCAGCCGGCCATCTCGACGAGGCCATGGCCGAATACGAGACGTTCTCGATGCTCGCCACTTTCGACGTTCCCGTCGCGTTGAAAAAGGCCGAACCGTGGTCGCTGTTCAATGCCAATGTCCACCAGTCGCACTATGCGGCGCTTGGACGGATGCTGCAAACGACAGCCAAGCAAGCGCGGTGACCGCTCACTCCGAGGCGGGCGGAGCGACCCATACATCGCTCTGCCTGATACGATCGATCAACGCCCGCGGATCGAATTTGCGCGCGCCAGAGGGAATTTCGAACGTTTGCGCCGGCTGCAGCTCGTCGCGGATGTTCTCGATGGCGATCATCGTTCCGTCCCCAGTCTTGATCTGCACCGGAAACTTGCGCTCACGGTCGATCCACCCGACAAAGCCGCCGCCGGGAGCCGCAACGATCCGATAGACGTCCGCCTTGCGATCTCCGACTGTTCCCTCCCCGTCGCGCTCGCAATGCCACTTATCAGGCTCCACCGGCGCCGCCAGCGATGCCATCGCCCACCATTGCCGGCAGGGTTCATCGGGATCGACCGGGACAAACATTTGCGTCAGCGGACTTGACTGCCTTGCGTCCATGAACACCTTCGCGCGCGGGCGCACGAAAGCGGCCGCAGGCTTCGCCCCATCGACCAGAAAGAAGCCATCGGCGAAATCGGTTGTCTCGATCCTCACCTTGCTTTCGGACACGCGCAGGCTTCCCACACGCACGACCTTCTCACCTTGCCTCGCGACAAGGTCCGCGGAAAACTGCTGCGCTGCGGCCGAGGTGCCGGCAAGCGCCGAACCGACCAAGGCAAGCAGGCATGCTCGCAGCCTCTTGCTCCCCAGCATCCGATCTCGATCCATCGGCAAAACCTCGGCGGCACAAAAATGCGGTGGCGCCGACCGAACCGTTGGCTCGATCGGCACCATCTTCAGACCAGTCGTTCTTGGAACGCTGCTCAGCTACTCGGTATAGGACAGTGCAACCGGCTTGCTGAAATCGAACGCATCGAACATGTCAGCAAGCGCGGGGCTGTTGGTCGGCACATACTCGTTGTTCCGCGAATATGTCGGGTTCGGCAGGTTGTCGCGGCTGCGGTTCGTCAGCGGCTGCAGACTCCAGTTACGTTCGATGAACTTCAGCAGCGAAACGTGGTCACCGTAGTTGTGGTAGATCTTGCCGCCGGTCGAATAGGGCGACAGGATGAGGATCGGCATACGCGGTCCATCACCGAAGAAATCGATCGACTGGATGTAGCCCGAGTCCCAGTAGCCGCCGGCTTCGTCCCAGGTGATGAACACCGCGGTCTCCGCCTTGAGCTCCGGATTGTTGTCCAGCGCGTTCAATACATTCAGCACATAGGCCTCGAACAGATCGACCTTCGAGCTTTGCGGGTGGCCGTCTAGCAGACCGTCCGGCTTGCCGAACGACACCGAAGGCAACTTGTTGTCCTGGATCGCCGTGATCAGATCGGCAGTGTCCTTGATGTGAGCCTGACGCACGGTCGGGTTGGCCATGATCGAGGTCGCATACTGGAACGGATTGCAGATCTGGCAGTAGGCCACACCGAGCGCGTGAGCCGGATCGGCGAGCGCCGCCGCATTGAGATCCGGATTGTTCGGATTGGCGGCAACCGCGGCGTTCGAAAGCGCCACAGCGTCATTATACGCACCACCGTAGAAGGCCCAGGAGATATTCTTCTCCATCAGTGCATCTCCGATGGTCCGCACGGACGACGGCGGCATGCTGCTTCCGCCTGCCAGCGCACCGTTCGGCAGATAGCCCGGATCGGTATTGTTGAGCATGTAGTAATGGTTGGGCTTGCAGTTCGGCTCGGCCGCATACGGCAGATTGTTCAGATAGGTCACGATCGGCTTGACGCCGGGATGCGCCACATCAGAGCAATCGCTGAAGTTGCCGTCCACCGTATAGCGGTTCACCGTTCCGGACATCGGATTCGGGTTTGCGATCTGGTTTGCCGGAGGCGTGGTCGGGTTGCCCTTGCCGTCGCTCCAGAAGCCTGCGTCGCCGGTCCCGAGCATGAAGTGATTGGCGCCGGTGCCGCCGTGGAACGACTGATGGAAGTTGTCACCGAGCGTGAAGCGATCAGCCAGCATCTTTAGGATCGGGGCCTGCCCTTGCTGGGCATTATAGAAGCCCATCGAGTTGGCCATGCTCTTGTTGGACGCCGAGTAGGTCGCCATCACGAACGGAAACAGATCATTGAGGCAACCGGAGTTGTTGGCTTTGGTCACGCTGGCCGCGCTGCAATCCTCCTGCTGCCAGTCCTGATAGAACCGATGCGTGGTGTCACCGGTGTAGTCGTCGTCGCTGATCTGCTCACCCTGCAGCGCGAACGGTCCGGTCAAGTGACCAGCGCCGGGAACGCGGGTATCAAGAGCGCCAGTCGGCAGGCCGCTGAAGCCGGTCGTGAGGATATCCAGATCGCTCGAATCCATGTCCTTCTCGACGCTGGCTTCGGCGATCGTTTTGAACGGAGCACCGGTGTCGCTCTGCGCGGTGGGCGTTCCGGCCGTGTTCGGCTGCGGCATCGTGTTGGTCGCGCTGTAGGGCGACTTCGCGATCGTTGGCGCACCAATATAGAAAGAGGACTGCGCGGCGACCGAGTATTGCTGGGCTTGCGCAAAGTTCGGTCCGGGCGAGCCGTCCTCGTTGACGATGCCCTTCGACAGCAGGTTGGAGATCGTCTGTCCCCTGCCCTTCGGCTTGTACACTCCGAACGTGTGATCGAGCCCGCGGTTTTCGCCGATCAGGATGATGACGTGCTTGATCGGCGATGCGGTCTTCACTTTGTCTGCCGGATCATTGTCCTTGTCACCGTGGTCGCCATGGTGGCCGTTGTTGTCGTGACCGTTGTCACCGTGGTCACCGTTCCCTTCGTGATCGTTGCCCTGATTGTCATGGCCGAAATGATTGTGATGCGAGCGCTTGTCCCAATCACTTCGTCCGCCGGGATAATGTGCTGCATAAGCGGCTGTTGCGACAGCGACTGTTGAGATGACGCAAAGTGCCGTGGTGGTTCGCCAGTTCTTCTTATGATTGAAAGTCATTATCGACTCCAAAGGTTGTGGTTGGCGAGACATCGTCTAATGCGGCAACATGACGCACGCTTATCGTTGCTGTGAAAGCGCGCGAGAAATTTTGACTCGCTCAAAAATTTTCTGCGTAGCGTCCAATGCCGCGATGCATGCATCGCGACCGATGCATTCGCATCGCGCGACAAAGGCTCAGGAGTTTTGGAAGTGATGCGCGATGCTATCGCGCGAGAATTTCTGCGGAGACAAATTCGCGCAACGCAGCAGCGACCTAGTGAGACAGATGTTTCGACTGCATCACCTGGCGCAGCGCCGCGTAGTGCTGATCATGCACATCCTGATTGAACAGCGACCATGGCTCGGCGCCTGCCAGCAGCGCAGGGACAGCCGCGGCCATGAGATAGCGATAGTTCCTGAACTCAGTCGCGGCGTCGGCATTGCGCCCTTCGCTTACGGCGATGTCGATTCGCCGCAGCATGAGGACGAGTTCCTTGAGACTGTTGCGCGCCGAAACCCGCTGCTGCTCGCCGCCCGACACGCTGGTGTTCTTTCGATCGGGATATCGCTCAGTGAGCTCACGCAGCTCCTGGCCGATGGTGTCGACGGCAAGCGCAACGATGGCCTTGTCGCCCGAAGGAATTGCGGTCGCGAGTACCATGTTGAAGTCATTGATTTCCTTAAGCGTCGCACCCGCGCCATCGCGCTCATAGGGTTGCACGCCATCACCAACCGCCGTGAGATAGGCCACGAGGTCGCGCTTGTCCTGCGCCGACAGGCCAAGATCGAATGCGCGGTCGAAATGATCGACGACCTGATCAAAGCTGTCGAAGCGGCCGTCGTGAAAATAGGGTGCGTTGAAATCCGCGTTGCGCAGGGTCGGCGTCTTGAACAGACCGCCGGAGCCAACGTCATGTTGTTGGTGGTCGACAAAGGCAGCCGACGGGACATGACAACCGGCGCAGCTCAAGCCGGGATCATGCGGAAATGGTTTGGAGAACAAGGCTTCGCCGCGACGTTCGGACTCGCTGACATCGCCAACCAGCCGGCCACCGGGACCGAGGCTCGGATTGGGCAGGAAGTCGATGTCCTGAACATAGGCGACGATGGCGTCGATGATCGCAGGCGACGGTTCGGGCCCGGCGAACTCATTCACGATGACGTTGCGGATGAAGTCGCGCAGCGAAGCCGATCGCCCGTCGCTGCCGTACGGCGCGAGATAGCGCGCACCGCGCAGGCTCGGGATCCTCACCGGATCGAGCACGAGATTGTTCGCCTTCGGATTGAAAAAGGGGCCGGTGACGTCGAAGTTTCCGGGCCGCGTCGACATCTTCGGCATGAAGAATTTGGCGTTACCGACGCCGTTGACATGACAGGTGCCGCAGCTCACGCCGGCTTGCCGTGCCACCTCGCCCAGGATCGACGGCGAATTGAACGCGAGGTCGCCGAGATTCACCATATACGATTTCGCGCCGGCGCGTTCCGATTGGAACACCTCGCGCGGCTTGTCGAGCGCATCCTCGTTCAGCTCGGTTTTTGCCGGCAGGACAGTCTGATTGCCGTCGACGGGAAAAGCCAGCGCGCGTCCAAGCGACGCGACGACAAGCAGACCGGACGCAAGCGCCGTCAGCCGCAACCAAGGCGAGTTCATCGCGCCTGGGCCTCCAGCGTCGGCCGTTGCAGTCCAAGCTTTGCCGAAGCAGTCTGCAGCGCCACCACCAGTTCCTCGCTGGCGCGGCGCAACCGCGGGATATCGACATGCGGCAGGTCGGGCGCCGCGACAATCGCTTCAAGCAGCTCGATCCGATTCGTCACCATTTCATCGAGCTTGCCGTCCGCCGTGTTGAGGGCGGCGGAGAAAATGGTGTGGTAGGCGAAATCGATGCCGGCGATGTTGTTGCGCATATCATCGAGCGAGGTGCCGCTGATGCGGGATTCGCCACCATCGGCCTTGCTTTCCCCGACTTCGTAGGCGAGGCGCGCCGTACCATCCAGCAATCCCTGCGGCGTGAGCTGCATATCCTTGAGCTTGACGTGCAGATTATTCAGATCTTCGACCAAAACGGCAGCATCCTTGTCGACGTCGGTCTGGCCGGCGCCGAACAATTTCGCTTCGATGGCATGGAACCCGCTGTCGGCGTTCGGCCAGGCGTCAATCTTCGCGTCAAGCTCGGGTACGAAGCCGGTCGTGAAGACTTCGGAGCGCTCCCAGCCGGCGCGAGCCGATATCCAGGCTTTCTTCGCGCCCGCGAGATCCCCCGCTGCAGCCTTTTCGCGCAGCGCTCGCGCGCCCGCCAGCGCGCTGCCAATGCCTTCAATCATGTAAGGCCGATAGCGATCGGCGCCTTCATCAAGGACACCGGCGTCTGCGGAACGCACACCGATCAACGTCACCAGCAAGGCAAGGCATGTCGCCACTCGCATCTCATTCACCGTCATTCACGCATCAGCTATCGCTCGCAGCGACGGGAAATATTGTCAGCTTCCTATGCGGTTTTGTGACAGACTGATTGCACGTTGCGGTTTTCTGCTGTGAAGAGTTTTTTCGACGATCACATTCCCGAAAGGCCGCTCCGTACTTGTGCGGTTGCTTGAAAATTGAGCTGCTGATCGTGAACGAAATTCTGGTAAGCACTCACACATTTCGTCATTCATCGTAGCGCTCATGCCAATCGCCAATGAATCTGTGCAGTTCCTCGGATTCTATATCGCTCTTAGCGTGGTGTGCTGCGCATTGGCGCTGATCGACTTTCGTCACGGTATCATTCCGGATGGGTTGAATTTTACGATTGCGATGCTTGGCGTTGCGCAATCGATGGTCTTTGGGAACCTGACAGAAGGCTTAGAGACGCTCGGTGAAGCCGCCGCGGTTGCTGTCATCTTCTTGTTGCTGCGACGCCTCTATTTCCTGCTACGACAAACCGAGGGGCTCGGGCTTGGCGATGTAAAGTTTCTCGCAGCCGCCGCGACCTGGATCGGCGTCACCGGCATTCCAACGTTGCTGTTGATTGCCACCTTGACCGCGCTCGCGACAGCGGGCGGTCTGCAACTCGCCGGACGCCAGATGAAGCGCCAGACATCGATGCCATTCGGCCCGTTTCTGGCCCTCGGCCTGCTGCTCACGCCGGCTTTCCAGCGATGGCTCAGCTAGCGCCGCGTCACCAGTGGTGCTTTGATCGTGCTCACCGGGACGAGATGGACCTCACCTCCTCCCTCGCCGCCTGGTGGCGGCAGTGTGAGCACAGCGCCCTGTTCGTCCTTTTTCATGGTGACTTCCCGCCCGCGAATCGCACTCAGCTTCCAGCCCTGAAAATCTTCGCCGACTTTCAGCCGCAGCGCAGCATTGCTCGATTGATCCAGGAAGATGCCGAAGCCTTCGTCGTCTCCGGCAATGGTGCCAACAAGCGACAGTTGCGGAGGTTCGACTTCCTTCTTCCGCGGCGGCGGAGGCGGCTTGGTGACGACAGGCTCGGCGACAGCGACGGGCGGCGGCCGGCGTGACGGCGAGAACACCGGACGCTCGCGTGTGTTGGATAGTTGCGTCAGCGGAATGCCCCACAACGGATTGGCACTGAGTGGCCGGACCGGTGCCGGCAGTGGTGGAACCGCGCGCATTGTCGTGACCGGTTCGGAAGGCGGTGGCGATGTCAGGACAGGCCCGCCGAGCCGCATGTCATCCAATAGTCCGGCATCCAATGCATCGCCAGCAGCGTCAGGCGCCGCGGCGGCGACGGATTGGACTGACAGCGCCCAGCACATGACGATGACTGGCAAACGCATTACTTGGCCCCTCGCCACTGTCCGGAGACACCCAGCAGCACGCGCAGCTTGCCCAGGCGTTCGCCCGTGTTCGTGTTCGCCCCATCGAGGATGGTCTGCACGACGAGCTGGTCGATGAACAAAAACGGCATGCCGGCCTCAAGATCGTAAAGCACCTGTTGCAACTGTTGTTGCTCGATTTCAAAACTCGCGACCATGCTGATGAAGCCGGCCTTCGCAGGTGTATTGGGAACATCGAGCTGGGTCGACAATACATTGCCGCCGAATTTGGTCACCGAACCCGCCACGCGCTGCAACAGCGTCGCGCCGGCAACCGTGACGGTGGCGCCTTCGAGATAGGCCGATCCAGCTGGCATCGTCTCACCGGGCGCCCCGCCTGCTCTGGGCGTGCGGCCCTCCAACTGCGCCAGCATCGCCGACAACGAGGCGAGTTCGTTGCGCTGACCGATAAGATCGGATAGCGACGATATGGCCACGAACAGCAGCAGGATCAGCAGCCCGATATAGGTCGCGGCCGCCACGAACGGCGAGGTGCTGATTGCCTTCAATGACCGGGCTGATGCGTTCATGAGCCGGATCCAAAATACGCTGATATATTGGCCTCGACGTGAAAGCGCTCGCCCGACTCGTTCGCCGCGCGGGTGGTCGGTGCGAAGAATGTGGCGCGGGTGAATTGCGGCGACTGTTCCATCAGGCGGATGAGCGCGGGGGCGTCCTGGGTCATGCCGACGACCTGCACCTTGCCGCCTTCGATGCGCAGCTCGGTCACATAGGTCGTGTCGGGCAGCACGCGCGAAAGCGCTTCCACCACCATCACGCTCGATGGCGTGGTCTGCTTGCGCTTTGCCAAGAGACCGATGCCGGACGCCACGCCATTGGCGTCAACCCGCAATGCCGCGCGGCGTTGCGAAATCTGCCGCTGGATATCGTCCTGTTCAGATTGCAGCGAACCGCCGAGATAGATGCTGAGGAACAATGAGGCAGCGGCGGCGACGCCCGTGGAGATCAGGGCGACGCGCAACAGGCGCGGCACGTTCGGTCCCGCCATGCTGCACAGCCGCTTGTCGAGCAGCTTCACCCGGACCGGCGTGCCGCTGCCGCCGGCGGCCGGCGCATGGATGGCAACGGAAGCAGCGCCCAACCTGTCCACCAACTGCACCAACGGATCGACTTTCGACGCCGAGGTCGCACTGAAGGCTACTTCGATCCGATCGTCAGCAACCGGGACCGGCGAACTCCAGCCGAACACCGCTTCGCCTGCCGCCCACGGCGTCAGGCGGTCGACCTGAGAGCAAATCATGCCATCGAGAAAATCAGCCGCCCGCGTTGGGAAGTCGAGCAGACGAGTCATGACATGATCGGTCGGCAACTGCACCTCGACACGGCTGCCCTTGAAGGCCGCACTCCACTGCGCCGGCAACGTCGGCTCCGGCGCGCCGTGCTGGATCCGGAAGGAGAGAACCGTCGGAGCCAGATTGTCTTTCGATGCGGTCATGCTGGCGGTGAAGGCGCCGTCAGCATTCTCGTCAAGCTGGATGCGGCGCTGACGCACCAGCCTGTCCGTCATGCCGTCAACCGCACCCGCGACCGCCGCGATCCATTGCTCGAACCACTCCCTGCCCTGCGCGATCATCGCCATCATGTGCTCCCGCGACGTGAAGCGGCGTTTCGCGGTGCAATGTCATCCTGCCAGGACAACACGCGATAGGGGTCGACCTTGTCGCCCATGGCGATCACGACCTCCGAAGTGCTGCGGCGGCCATTGCGGAAACGGATCGTGGTCTCGACGCGATAACAAGGACTCGTCGCGGTCGAAGCATCGTTCTTCCCCGAATCGGACGGCGACGCCGGCAGGGGCCGGTTCAGCGAGGCCGAACTATCTCCGAACGAATTGGGCTTGTTCGCAGGTTTGTCAGGCATCGCCTGGATGACCTCCGGCGCCGCGATCGCCGGATCGACATCGGGAGATCCGTTAAACACAGTCACGAAAGGCAGTGCACGCTCCACCAGCGCGGCCGGGAGGCCGACGACCAGCGCCAATTCATTGACATGGACAAACGGAGCCTGCCGCGGCGAGTAGCCGGCAGAATTGTAACGCGCCTCCTCCTCGTTCGCGCTACCGGGAACGGGACGGGTTCGCCAGCCGACGACCCGATCCGCATATTCAAGGGCCGCGTCCTTGCGGGCGCCCAGCGTGGCAAACAGGCCGGCCAACATTTCCTTGGGAGCGAAGTTCAGATCGATGCGGGCGGCCTCGGAAATGAAAGCGACCTGGACGCTCGCATCATCCATGCGGAATTGGAAGGCTCCGTGGGGAGGCTTGGTACGTTCGTCCGCCAGCGCCAGTTGGTAGGCCGTCAGTTCGAGACTCGCGGATACCAAGGCTTCGGTCTGCAGCGCTGTCTCGTTAACGGCGATCGCCCGCGTGGATGCCGATAAATAGGCGGCGAAGACCATCGCGAGCGATGACAGCGCCGCCAGGATCCAAAGCACGGCAACGATGACGAAGCCGCGTTCGCCTGAGGGTTTACGTGCGCCGATCGCTGTCATCGCGTCCCCCCGGTTCAGTCGCGCCTTGCGCGTTGTTATCGTTGCATTTGCCGTCCGGCTTCGTGCAGTCACTCGGCAATTGCACATGGACTGGCGCGATCGTCGAGACCGACAGCACGCGCTGGCTCGCAGCATCACGCACCGTCAGCTTGATCATTGCCGGCAGCCGGTCCGCGTTTCGCCACGTGCTTTTCCAGACATGGTCGGGACCGGCATAGGCGAATGACAGTCGAAAGGGCGCTTGCAGCAGCACCACCGGGTCGCCGAGATGCGTTTGTTCCGACAGCGACAGCCCAACGGGCAACGGCGTGAAGCGCGTCCGCGAGCGGACCGTGACGAATTCGCCGCGATCTTTGGTTTCACCGAGACGCACCACGTCGAGCCCTGGCCCCGCGTTCGGCCCTACCGCCGTCCGCACGAACGTGACAGACAATTCCGATCCGTCGAACAGCGGCCGACGCGAGTCGCGGTTGGCGGAAATAAATTCGGCTGCGGCCAGGTCCGCGGCAATCCGCTCGAGCGCGATCCCAGCCAGTTCGCTGCGCTGGATCCGGCCAAATCCCTTGTTCCAGTTCGGCAACCATTGCGCGGTGATGCTCGCGAGCGCCGACAGCAATAGCCCCATCAGCGCCAGCGCGACGATGGTCTCTATCAACGTAAATCCGCGCTCATGGGCGCGCCGCGTTGCCGATGCCGGGCTCATTCTGATGGCCTCGGCATCAAGCGTACGGTTCGAACATCGGATAGCGCGCCAGTGGGCGACCTGACGCGTATCCTCACCAGTTCGGCCGTCCATGGCACATTAGCACCCGGCACATTCCAATCGTCACCAAGCGGACTGACGTCGATGGTCCAGCGATAGCCCTCGGCCTGGCCTGTCGAGGTGCCCTGCTGCAATTCCGCGCGCGGCGGAACACCCACCGTCATCAAGGTGCGCGCCGCCTGCATCAGCGCCACGTGCTGCTCCAATGCCCGCACGCCGCGCATATTGCCGGCCATGACGGTACCGATCGCGATGATGGAGACGGCCACCACCGCCAGCGCGACCAGCACCTCGATGATCGTGAAGCCCGCGTCGGGGCGATCAGTTGGTGGCGGTGTCACGGGAAACAACCTCGACTCTTCCGGTGAGCCAGTTGACGCGGATCTCATAGCCGGCGTCGAACCGTGTCAGCGCGATGGATCCGCCACATGAGCTGCCATTGGCGAAGAAGCGAATGGTCGACAGCGCGGCTTGCCGCTGGCAGGTTTGCGGCAACAGCGCATCGAACCGTACGTCCTCGGGAATACGGATCGTCGATCGCGACGAACCGGAATGGATCACGCGGCTTGGCGCGTCGACCAGCGTCGCGATGCTGGTGTTGCGGTTGATGGCGGCGTTACGGTCCGCTTTCAGGAGCGTCGCGGTCTGCAACGCATAGGCCTGCAGCCGCGACCGCGATGTCTGACGCGGAATGAACGGCAGCAACACGGCAGCAAGCAATGCGATGATGGCGAGCACACACACCATCTCCAGCAGGGTGAAACCGCGCTGCGTGACGTCATTCATCTCGGGAGGCTGTCGTCTTTTCGAGAGAAATGTCGGCGGAATTGCCGCTGCCACCCTCCTGGCCATCGGCGCCATAGGAGACGATGTCATAGGGACCGTGCTCGCCGGGCGACCGATAGACGTAAGGGTGATTCCAGGGATCCTTCGGGACATTGCCGCCCTTCAGATACGGCCCGTTCCAGGCGGCGAGCCCCGGCGTCCGCTGCACCAGCGCGGCGAGACCTTCGGCAGATGAAGGAAACCGGCCGGCATCGAGATAGAACAGGTCGAGTGCACTCGAGAAGCTTTGCAGCTGGATGCGTGCGGCCTTGACCTTGGACTCGCTGAGATAATTGAGCACACGCGGGCCGATCAGGCCCATGATCAGGCCGATGATGGCAATCACGACCAGCATCTCGACCAGCGTGAAGCCCTCCTGACCGCGATAGGCGTACTGTTTTCTCTCGCGGGCGGCTCGATGAATGAAGCGAGTGACGAGCAGTTCGGCGATACTCTTGCGCGAAATCATGATGTGACCCTTGCTCTTAACCGACAAGTTGCGTGACCGACAGCAGCGCCGTCATGACCGACACGATCAGTCCGCCGACGACTGTGCTGATCGTGATGATCGCAAGCGGCCCGACGATGCCGACAATGCGGTCAAGGCTGCGCTGCAATTTTGCTTCGTAGAATTCTGCGACCCGCCCCGACAGGACCGGCAACTGCCCGGTTTCTTCACCGAGCCGAAGCATGCGTACCGCCATCGGCGGCAGGCTGTTGGCGACGGCAAGGGCTTCCGACAACTTCCCGCCATGCCGGACGCCGTCGGCTGCAGCGGTCCAGCTCGCTTCGTTTCCTGTCACCGCCATGATGTCAACCAGGATACGCAAGGTGGCCGTGAGATTGACGCCGCTGCCGAGCAGGACACCGAGATTGCGGCAGAACAGGCTGGCGCGATAGAACTGAAAGATGTTGCCGATGAGGGGTAGCTGCGATAGCCCGTTCATCATTGCAGCGCGCACGCTCGCCTGGCGCAACAACCACCAGACGACAGCAATGGTCGCAGTCGCGATCAACATGGCTGCCGTCGCATTGGCACGCAGGAAATCCGACAACTGGATGAAGGTGGCGAGCGCCGTATCGGACTTCGCACCGAAATCCCCGAGCACGGTCGAGAATTGCGGCAGCACGAACAGAAGAAAGAACAGCATCACGCCCGAAGCCGCGACCAATACAAAGGCGGGATACTGCATCGCGTCGGTGAGTTTCCGCCGCATCTGTTCGGAACGCGCGCGCTCAGCGCCCAGCATTTCCAGCACGGAATCGAGCGTGCCCGAGACTTCGCCGACGCGCACCAAGGCGCCATACATCGGCGGAAACAAGCTCGGATGATCTGCCACCGCATCGGCGAAACTCTCGCCGGCGAGGAGAGCCGCCCGGATCTTCGCCACCACCGGGCGCATCCGCCCGACATCGGCATCGCCGGACAGCAGTTCAAGGGCGTCGTCGAGGCGGGCGCCGGCCTTGAGCAGCAGTGCAAGGTCGCGCGTGAACGTGGTGATCTCGGCGGCGCTCGGCCGGCCGAACAGGCCGAGACCTCCCGCACCGGGAGAAGCTCGTTTGTCCTCAATGGTTTCGATCGGCAAGAGCCGCAGATATTCGATCCGGCGCGCGACCTCGGCGGCCGTCGGCGCGCTGATCGTGCCGTTCACGATCTCGCCGTTCTGCGTCAGGGCGCGGTAGCGGAAATTCGGCACGTGGTCACCGCATGGTCGTGACGCGGAGAATTTCGGCAGGCGACGTCAGCCCGGCGCGGCATTTGGCGATGCCGTCGTCGAGCATTGTCGTCATCCCCGCACGGATCGCCATCGCATCGATCTTCAGCCCGTCGGTCTTCTCCCCGATCAGTTCGCGCAACTCGTTGGAGATTTCTAGCAGCTCGAACACACCGAGCCGGCCGCGATAGCCGTTGCCGCCGCAGCGTTCGCATCCGCACGGTTCCTGGATCGTTTCACCGGCGCGAAACCCGAATGCGACAAGCCGCGGATCCTCGGCGAAATCGGCAGGGCCAAGCGTCCGTCCTGATTTGCAGCGTTCGCATAGCTGCCGGACCAGACGCTGCGCGATCACGCCGCGCAGGACCGAACGCAGGAGATAGCCCTCGACGCCGAGGTCGAGCAGGCGTGGCACCGCCGCGGCCGCCGTCTCGGTATGCAGCGTCGTCAGCACCAGATGGCCGGTGAGAGCCGCATGGACCGCAACATGCGCGGTCTCGGCATCTCTGATTTCGCCCACCATGATCACGTCCGGATCCTGGCGCACAAACGAGCGCAATGCGGTGGCAAAGGTCAGACCGATCGCAGGCTTGATCTGGGATTGATTGACGCCGGGAATTTCGTACTCGACCGGATCTTCGATCGTCAGGATCTTGCGCGTCGGCTCGTTGAGGATTGAGAGGATTGTGGCAAGCGTCGTCGTCTTGCCGCTGCCGGTCGGACCGGTGATGACGATCATGCCGTGCGGCAGCGCAAGGAGCTGCCGCAACTTGCTTTCGTCGGATGCGGAGAAGCCCAGTTTTTCCACGACCAGCAATCCGCGATCCTTTGGTAGGATGCGAATGACGGCCGACTCGCCGTGCTGCGTCGGCATGATCGCGACGCGGATATCGATATCGGAACGCCCTGCCCGCAATCGCGCCGCACCATCCTGGGGCAACCTGCGCTCGGCGATATTGAGATTGGCGATGATCTTGATGCGGGAGATGACGGCTTGCGGCAGCACGCCTGACAATGCCGCCACCGGCCGCAGCAGGCCGTCGATGCGCAGGCGGACCACGAGGCTGGAAGCGAACGGCTCGATGTGGATGTCACTGGCGCGAAGTTCGACGGCTTTTTCAAGCAGATCATTGACGGCGCGGACCACCGGCGCGCCGCTCGCAAGATCGCGCAGGCTCTCGATGTCGTCCTCGCGCGGCAGCGCTGCCGCCGGTCCGGCCGCGTCAGTATCATCGACATTCAGTCGCTGATCGAGGACGACGGCAACGTCCTCCGAGGTTGCGATCTTGACCGTGACGGCGGTGCCGAGCACGATCTGCGCCGCGCGTTGCGTCGCCTGATCGGTCGGATCGACGACCGCGAGCGTCATTGTTCCATCGGAGGTGGTGCACGGATAGACCATGGTCTCGCGCAGGAAGCGCTGCGAGAACGACGCCACCAGCGGCGCCGCCGACATCATCTCCTGCAAAGTCATGCGGCCGAGCTCGAAAAAACGAGCAGCCTCATCGGCAAACTCGGCGGGCGAGAGATTGGTGATTTCCCAGATCTTGTGGTGACGGCGATCGGAGCCGCTCTGTCCCGCCGGATCAGCCTCGCCATCAACCGGCGTCAAATGCTTGTTCTGACGGAGGTAGTCGACGAACTGCGAGGACGGATCGCTGGCCATGTCGTCTTTATTCCGTCACATGATTTGAAGCAGCGCAGACGTCAGGCGTGTTGTTATCGATCCGAAGTGTGACAGGCATACGAATGCGGCGCCTGCTCATCGCTAAAGAAAACTTTGAGACTACCCCTCCCTGATCTGAATTGCTGCCTCATTTTCATGCTTCGGCGTCCATCGCAGAATGGTCGCCAGGGCAACAATCACGCAACCAATTTATTTCTGTCATGTTGGCTCGCTAATAATCCGAGGGGACAGGGACGGATCGTCGAACATCCTCCAGTCGGAAACGGCAAGGACTAATGGTGCGCGTAGGCAAGCTGGGCCGCTACCAACGGATTCGTGGCGGCGTTGCAGCCGCCTTTGCTTTGTTGTCGCTGGGGCTGCTGGCGTCCTGCAATTCCGCAACGGTCGGAGGCGTGGATTCGGCTCAAGTCGATATCTCCGACAAGGTACGTTCGCTCGATCTGTTGCCGCGGCAATCGCAACCGGTGAACGCGTCGGGTGCTGGTGGCGCTCAAGGTGGCAGCGTTCGCGCGGCCATGTATGAAGGATCCGAAGTCACGGCGGTGTCGGACGAGCGGCTGCAGCCGACAGCGAACGGCAACGGCTTCGATCTGAACTTTGAGAACACACCGGTTGCAACGGTCGCCAAGGTCGTCCTCGGCGACATACTGCGTGTCGGCTACACCATCGATCCGCGAGTGCAGGGCACGGTGAGCCTGGTGTCGGTCCGTCCGGTGCCGAAGTCGGACATCGTGTTCGTGCTGGAAAATGCTTTGAGATTGAGCGGCGTCGTGCTGCTTCGCGATACGACCGGTTACCGACTCACGCCACTTGGCGATGCGGTCGGCGGTGGCCGGGTTGATACGGCAAGCGGCAATCCCGAACCCGGTTTCGGCGTCTCGGTCGTGCCTTTACAATATGTGTCGGCGCAAACGCTGCTCAAGCTGATGGACAGCTTCGCCACCAAAGCCGGCGCCGTGCGCGCGGATACGACACGAAATCTCATCCTGATTCAGGGAACCGGAGCCGAACGCCGCACCGCGGTCGATACGGTGCTGAGCTTCGACGTCGACTGGATGCGCGGCCAATCCGTCGGCATATTCCCGATCTCGAGCGGCTCGCCCGCTCCAATCATCGCCGAGATGGAGAAGATCGTCGATTCCGGCGAGAACGGCCTTAGTCAGAACATCATCAAGTTCCTGCCGATTGCCCGCCTCAACGCAGTGTTGGTGGTGACCAAGAAGCCGGACATGCTTCGCACCGCGGCGACCTGGATCAAGCGGCTTGATCGAAACGATACCGCGCGAACCACCGTCCACGTTTATCGCGTCAAGTTCGGCGATGCCCGCCAGATCGCCCGGGTGTTGACGGATATGTTCCTCGGCGGATCGTCGTCGAGCCTGACTGAGAGTGCCGACAGCCAGATCGCGCCGGGGTCCGGGATAGCGGCAACTTCAAGCGCCGGGGATCGCCTCTCGCTCAACGGCAATGTGGGATCAAACACAAATGGCGGCTTTGCCTCGCGCGGCAATCTGAGCATGAACGGCGCGGCGGGCCTCGGCGGCAACGGCGGGCTTGGCGCGCAACCGGCCAGTCCCAACCAGAACGGCGGCAGTGCTCCGCTCGACAGCGGCCGCGGTTCCGGAAACGGCCAGCCGATGATGCAGGACGTGCGGATCACACCCGACACCGTCAACAACACGCTGCTGATCTACGCCGACCAGGCGAACTACCGGATCATCGAATCCACGCTGGTGCAGATCGACCAGCCGCAGCTCCAGGTTGCGATCGATGCGACGATTGCTGAGGTCACGCTGAACAATACGTTGTCCTATGGCGTGCAGGCTTACCTGACCAGCAGGAATGTCGGGTTGAAGCCGAACACGGGCTCCATTCTCAACACCCAGGCCACCGCAGCGCCGACGACAATTACCGACCCGACGACCGGGGCGGCCACCGTCGCCGGATCGGTCACCAACGCTTTCATCAATCGGGCCTTCCCTGGCTTCAACTTCCTGATCGGATCTGAAACCCAGCCCAGCCTGATCCTCGATGCATTGCATGCGGTGACCAGCGTCAAGGTGCTCTCCAACCCGTCGCTGGTGGTGATCAACAACCAGGTGGCGACGCTGCAGGTCGGCGACGTCGTCCCGGTGTCGACCGGAAGCGCGACGGTGTTGACGACGAACAACACCGTCGTCAACACGATCGACTATCGCAACACCGGCATCATCCTCCGCGTCTCGCCGCGCATCAGCGTCAATGGCAATGTCCGGCTCGACGTCGAGCAGGAGATCAGCAACGTGCCCGCGGCCAGTGCGAACAGCCTGACACCGACGGTATCGGAGCGGCGGGTCAAGAGCCAGATCTCGGTCGCCAACGGCCAGACCGTGCTGCTGGCCGGCCTGATCAGCGAGCAGCAGAACGGCACCCGCAGCGCCATCCCGGTGCTCGACCAGCTTCCGGGCCTCGGCGATGCCTTCGGACACCAGAACAACTCGACCCAGCGCACCGAACTCATCATCTTCATCCGCCCGCAGATCATCCGCGACGGCTCCGACGCTCACGTCGTGGCGGAAGAACTCCGATCGAAATTACGCGGCAGCATTGCCACGACCCCGACCAACGCCGCAATCACGACCAGCTTCCATTGAGCAGGACAGAGAATGCTGAGCATCCGCGCCGGGCATCGATTTCTCCTAGCGCTCTTGGCCGTTGCGCTTTCGGCAGCCGCCGCGCCGGTCGCGGCCAGCAGTCTTTCGCGCGGGACCGCGGCGTTCCATCGCGGCGACTACGTCAGCGCGTTCCGGGAGCTTGCACCGCTGGCCGAACGCGAGAATGCAACCGCACTCGGCCTGCTCGGCTTCATGTACGAGCATGGCTTTGGCGCGCCGCAGGCCTATGACGCCGCCGCCGATCTCTATTGCCGCGCGGCCGTCCAGGGCAACCCATTCGCGCAGGCCATGCTCGGCTTGATGTACGACAAGGGCCACGGCGTTCCGCAGGATTTCATCCTCGCCTATAAGTGGCTCAACCTCGCGGCGGCCCGAACCACCGGCCGCGAGCGGGACACCTATGCGCGGTTCCGCAACGCAGTCGCTTCAAAAATGTCGACCGATGAGATCGTGATCGGCCAGCGGCTTGCGCTCAACTGGTCGCCGGCTTTTCCTGCGCCCGCCCTGCGAGCGAGCAGGTAGCGTCTCCGTCACATTAAGTCCGGCTGGCCGCGCGCGTTGCGCCGCCCAGTCGACCGCGTCACAGAAGCGTCAAGCCTCCGTCAGACCGTCGCAATCAGGTTGCGATTTGTGACAGAATTGCTACCGTCGAATGTCAGTTCGACTACGCGGGAGCACGGCCCCATGAGTATGGAGTGGCGGGCGCGGCCAAATCCGGTGGTTCGGTGGTGGGGTCTGTTGGCCCTCATCAGCGGCGCCAACATCGCGCTTTGGTTCTTGCTGTACGGCGAGTTTCACCAAGTTCCCTCGGGCGGCCCGGTCAACAGCTCCGGCACCCAGTCCATGTTCCTGCTTTCCGCGGCCTATGTCTTTGGCTGCGCCTTCAGGTCGCTGCTGCCGCGCGCGGATGTTCAGCGTATCTGCCTGGTCGACACCTGGCTATCGAGCGTCTTCGTTGGCCGATCGGTCGCGACCGTGGCCGAGATCTGCTTTGCCGTGCAGTGGGCGATCATCCTCAATCAATTGGGCGGGATGACCGGCGCGGACACCACGTTGAACGCCGCGCAATTGATCGTCCCCCTGATCCTCATTGCCGAGTGCTTCTCGTGGTATGCGGTGGTGTCCACCAACTATCTGGGCAACGCCATCGAGAACTCGATATGGGCGATCGCCTTCTTCGTTGTGGGGGTTGGTCTTTGCCGGCTGCTGCCTGAATTCAACGGTCCGGTTCGTATCGCCCTCATCGTCGCGATCGTGGGAATTGCCGGTTATCTGGCCTTTCTCATTACGGTCGACGTCCCGATGTATTTGAGCCGATGGCAGGCCGGTCTTGCCGATGGCAGCAAGCTTCTCGGTTTTCTCGAGGGGCTCCACGACGTGAGCACGCGCTGGGTCGTGACGCGCGATTTCGAGCATTGGAAAGACGAGATCGCCTGGATGTCGCTTTATTTCAGCGCGGCCGTCTGGGCCAGCCTCGCGCTTTGCGTCGTCTATTCGCTCGACGGTCATCTGCCGCAATATCGCACCGAGGCGGCGGCTGCGAGCTGCCCTGCAGCGGTATGCAGCTTGCCGCAAGGTGCCGGCGATGACCGATATTTTCGTGTGGCCTACGCGCCGAAGTGAGGGCGGCGACGTAGGAGCTCCTGTAGGATGGGTAGGGCGCAGCGAAACCCATCGCGATGGAGCGAGCGGCACGAATGATGGGTTTCGCTTCGCTCTACCCATCCTACGATTCTCTCACGCCTCGCATCAGTGTCGTCCCCGCGAAGGCGGACCCATAACCACAGGGAAGTGTTGTGGCGCGAGCGAGCGGTTGCAGCGGAGCACACGACAACGGCCTGTGGTTATGGGTCCCGGATCAAGTCCGGGACGACGTGGGGTGGGTTCTGATTCAAATTTCAAATAGCGTGAGGATATGAGTCCGCATTCTCGCGGCGCTTTGCGTCCGAGCTTTGCTTCACTTTCCGCCCTCTCATTGAACAGAGGGCGCAGGGAAAGCCGGGTGCCGGTTGCACCCATGGGTCCCGTGCAACAAAAAGCACGGGGGTAGGACCACAGGTTCAACCGAAAACACTCCGGCTTTCCCTGCGCGATGGTTTACGGCTTACTTCGTGCTCTCCCCGGTGACCGGGCTCTTTTGCCACCGTCACCCGCGGCAGCTCTTGCTGCTCGCGAGCTTAGCGCCAGCGTCGGGGCGCCAGGACCACACGACTTCGCCGTCCACGGATAGCTGCGCTCGTCGTTCACAGCACCCGCGTCCACCGCATCTCACCGCAACGTTCGTGACGATCGCGACCCGCCCCTCATCTGCCGTGAGACGCGCGGAGTTAAATCACTGATTTGCCCGACGGCGAAAGCGGAATGTTTTTCGCTGCTGGGGTGGACGGGCCAAATCACGTTGATTGGATTAAGGAAAATCGCGCGGACTGTACGTGGATGGCCGGGTCAAGCCCGGCCATGACGGAGGAGAGGATTGCGCAATGCATCCCTCCGTCATTCCGGGGCGCCGCAAAGCGGCGAGCCCGGAATCCATTTCTCCACCTGTGCTGCGGCTCGATGGATTCCGGGTTCGCGCCAAGAGGCGCGCCCCGGAATGACGGCACCGGGCATGTCATCGGCCCATGAGTTGATCGGCGAAATAGGCGATGGTTTTGCGGTACACGACAGCCCTGTTCCATTCGCGCATCGCTTCGAAATTGGCGCTGCCTTCCTCGTAGGACGCGCCCATCTTGAAGCCGTTGGTGTGCAGGAGGTTCGCGGTGGAGGCGAGCACGTCGGGCACGCTATGGCGCAGATTGACGTGGCCGTTGCCGTCGAAATCGACGCCGTATTTGATGTAGGACGACGGCAGGAATTGCGTCTGGCCGATCTCACCGGCATAGGCGCCGATCATGTCGTTCAGGCGGAGATCGCCGCGCTGCACGATCTGCAGCGCCGAAAGCAGTTCGCCCTGAAACAATTCGGTGCGGCGGCAATCATGCGCGAGGGTGGCGAGCACGCGGAAGACCGGCAGCTTGCCCATGTCGCCCTTGCCGAAATCGGTCTCCAAGCCCCAGATCGCGACCAGTATCTGGCGCGGCACGCCGTACTTCTGTTCGATACTCGATAGCAGCGCCGCATGACGCTGCAGCATTGCGCGTCCCGTGTTGATCCGCCCGGGCCCGACGCGGGTCGCGACATATTGCTCGAAGCTCTTGCGGAACGTGCCGCGCTGGCGCCGGTCGAAGGCAAGCACGCCCGCATCCTGCTGCACGCCGTCGAGCGCCTGCGAGATCACGCTTTGCGAGATGCCGGCCGCGGCCGCTTCCTGCGAAAAGCTGCCGATGAACGCGTGGAAGTCCCCGCCGCAGCGGGCAGCCCTGGCCGGGCCGGAAGCAAACAGCGCAAGCAGTAGGACGGCCAGAACAAGCCTCGGCATATCGGATTTCCTTCAAGAGAGAACGGCGGGCGGGAGCGATGATCATGCCCGTGAAAGTCAGACCCGTCAAAAGACCGGCGCAAATGGCGAAGCGGCCTGCGGATTTAGGAACGAAGCTGGGGCCGTGCCGGTTATGGGTGAGCACCGGGCTCCGGCTTTTCAATTCGCCGGTTTGTCGGCTGAGCCGCCGTCCCTGTCGCTTGGAAAATGCGATAGGATTTCATCATGAACGATTTGCAGGAAGAGACGCCCTCGCCGCGCGAATCCCTTGTTTTCGGAGCGCCGCTGTTTCGGCTGCTCGCGATCAACCTCGCCGCAGGTGTCTCGGTTGCGGTGCTGCTCGTCGGCGGCCTGCTGCTGCTCAATCCCGGCCACCTGCGTGACCTGATCCTGGCTGACGATACGCCCGGCGTTGCGCTCGGGCTGCTCTTGTTCGGCTTCATCGTCACGCTGGGCTCGAGCGCGATGGGCACGGCGATCATGGCGATGGGCCAGCAGCAGACCGACAGCGGCCCGCGGCGCGGCCGCGGCCAACTCGTGGCACAGAGCGTCGCTGCGATGGCTCCAACGCAGGGCAAGGCGGCGTCCGGCAGCTAGAGCGCGTAGCCCGGGTGCAGCGCCAGCGTAACCCGGGGACCGCCGATAAGTGTTGACGCAGCCGCCCCGGGTTGCGCTTCGCTCCACCCGGGCTACGAGGCTCGCAGGATAAGCCTGCACCTCAATGCAGGTTGAAAAGATCCTTCACCAGTTGCCCGGAAATGATATCCGCGAACGACAGCTTGATCCCCTGAGCGGGCGGCGGCGCCGGGCTGGCCGCGGGAGCCAGCGGTAGTGGCGGCTGCACCGCCGCGACCTTCGGCGCCTGCCGTTTGACGACCTTCTTGGTCTTTTTCTCGACCTCGACCGCCGGCGGAGGCGGCGGCGCTGCGGCGAGCGCACGCACCGGAGGCGGTTCGCTTGGCGGCACCGATTCGGCCAGCGTCGGCGGCGGCACAATGGTGGGCAGGCTGGTGTCCATGACGACAAGCTCGGGCGGCCGCTCAACCGACGCGATCCGGATGGCCGGCCGCTCAACCGGCTCACCCGCCTCCACTGTTAAGGATTGTGGCGAGCACCAGTCAGCGATGTACAGCAACGCAAGAAGCGATGCGCCAACCCAGGCGATGTATCGTCCGACAGGCATAACCATCTCTCGTCACCGTGCTGATGTGACCAGGAGCAAAGGCCGTAATCCCTGACAGTTGGTAACCGCGGCGGGATTTCGTGAGGAATCTTGGAACGTGGTTACCGCTGAAGCGCGATCCAGGACGACTGGAACCAATGGGTTCGTTGGGCGTCGAATCCTCCGCCTTCGGGCACCCATCCCAAGAGCCCAGCCGAAAGCTGGCGAAGGAGCGTCCATGCGCATTCTTCTTACGGTGCTGTGCGTCGGCATCTGGGGTTCAATCGCCGCAGCCCAGCCTCAGAGTGACGAGAAAAAACCAGGCGACTCCCCCTGGAGTACAGGCCGCACGGTTTTGCCCGATAACAAGGGACAGCAACAGCCGCAGGGGCGGACCGGACCGCTTGACACTGAATCGGGTGGCGCGCCCGCTGAAAGCCCGCAAGGTGGCACCCCGCCGCCGATGCAGCCTGCGCCTGGCGGTGCGTCGAAAACCATTGTGGATCCTAGTCCACCCCGTTCGAACGAGTGAATCAGGCGCGGTGCGAGGCTGCAACGCGCTGACGACTATGCCGCCGCACCGATCGCCCGCAGCCGGAATACTCATATTGGCATAAAAGCTCCAGCTCGCAGTTGCCTCGAAGGCGACGGCATGAAGGGAGCGCGTTTTTCGCGCAGGGCAGCCAATCACACCAACGCGCGTTATTTCTTTGACAGGCGCACCGTGATCGACGACAAGCCGCCCATGGCCAAGAAACCCGGCACCAATCCCAAAGGCGAGTTCGCCTTTTTCAATGTCGTTTACGAAGACGGCTCGCAGCGCTCCAACCGCCGCGTACCCGCCGAGCTGCTTGGCGGCCTCGATGGCGACGAGCCGGCACGTGGCTTCATCATCGAGCAGGACCGCGAGATCGCCGAAAAAGCCGGCCGCCCACCGCTGGCGATCAAGACCATCGAGCGGGTTGGGGCAAAGAAGAAATAAGCCGCCACCCGGCGTCCTTCGTATAGCGTATTCGGGGAGACAAAACCGGCGGGCCTTCGTCCGCCATTTCGTGGATGGCTGGCCAATCATACGTCCGGTTTCGCGCTCGACGGCGAAGGCAAATCAGGCGGCGACGTCGCGTACCAACGTCCCGCCGGCCTCGATCTCACGCCGTAGCCAGCCTGGTGCGGCATCGTAACCGTTCGGCCAGGTCGGCGCGCCATCCTCCAGGAAGACCCGTCCGAAGAATGCCGGATCGCGCAACGGCTCGACCATCGGCCCACCACGCTGAACGATGGGCGTAAAATCATACTCCCCCGCCATGCCGTCGCTGAACGACACACGCAAGCGGTAGCTTCCGAGGTACCTGATCTTTGCGACCTTAATCATCGTCGAGACCCACAATCTTGACGAGCGGCTGATTGGCGCGCGCTCGCCGCCAATTATCCTCTAATTCACCCCGATGTACCAGCGTCCATTGCTTGACGAGCCGCGCCGCATTGCCAGGCAAGCGCCCTTCGATAACCTCGCCGGTCTCGATAGAGACATTCGCCTCATGCCCGCTATACGAAGCTAGAAAATGCGGCGGGGGATGATCAACGAAGAACATTCGGATCGCTATTCCGTAAAAGTAGGCAATCGTCGGCATTCACCAGCGCCCCTTCCGCTTGTTCCAGGCGAACAGCATATCCGTGAACCAGTCGTACGCAAGCCGCGTCACCGGCAGCATGACGCGATTGCCGAGCAGCGTCGCGAGCTTCCCCTCGCCGGGTGTCAGCCACCAGATCGCGACGTCGGCACCGAGGATCAGGCGGCCGGCTTCGTCGGTCGCATGCAGGCGGCGGCGCACGTCGTCAACGGTTGCGCCGTAGGACGCGAGCGCATCCGGTTGTTCGTTGATGTCCTTGAAGCAGATGGTGCCGACGCGCACCGCGGCGAGGAGCTTGTTGCGCTGCCAGTCGACGCCATTGCAGCAAACGGGGCAGCGCATGTTGTACCAGACGATATATTGGGACGGCATGGTCAGTAAGTTGACCTTCAGTTGCTGGAATAGGAGGACGTCGCCGATTGGCATGACGTCGGTGATATTAACAGATGAAGGTCTACAAATTGACCTTTGGAACGAACGCGCGGCTGGCCTCACCCGAAATAGAGAGCTGGGGATATGAACCGTTCAACGAAACGAAGATCAAGAACGCCTGACAGTCCAAATCTGTCGGAGCTTACTGAGCAGGTAGAGCAAAGTTTCTTCGAAGCGATGCGTAGACCGCCTAGAGACGGCGATCGCCTTTTCTATTGGAGCTACTGCTATTCAGACGCAGAGTTTCGTGCGCTCATGATTGCGACCATGCTGCGAGCGAACACACCTCAACGTTTGATCTACATCTTCGACAAAACAGGCTTTATGGTATCAAAAGAAGGGTACAAGCGCCTGACAAAGGATGAAAAAGAGGAAATCCAACGAGCAGGACCGGAATACGATACGCTCGCTCAAGAAGGCCAAGATAACGTTTATAAGCTGTCAGACTATGATGAGATGGGGGGAGAGAAAGACGATCCTCTAAGAAATGCCCTCTATATTTTTGGAAATTTCATTGAGCGGAACGTCAACTCGGGACGCCACACTGTGGACGTTCAACGGTTCGTTTGCGCGTACCTATTAGTCCGCACATACAGAATTGTGAGGGCGATCTTTCGCTCACAAAAATATACGACCAGCGAAGAGGCGCTCGTTTTAGTCAGGTCTTTGTACGAGATCTATTGCAAGTTGGTCTACGCAACACGCAGCAAACGAAACGCCCAATACCTCCTAGACTCTGACTTCGGACTGAGTTCCGGAGTATATGAAGTGCTGGTAAAAGACGGAAAGACAAAGAGACACATCCTAGTCAACCGAAGGTCGGGGAAGCAAATCCCTCGAACGCGCAGTTTCTACGAATACATTTCAACCTCGAGGTTTTCGGAAGATAGGGAGCTATTCGAAGTTCTGTACGAATACCTAAGTTCTTTTGTCCACTCGGGGTCACGCCACATCGCCAGGACATGGATCGATAACAGTACTGGTTTCTCACTTACGCACGACAATGATGAGAATCTTAAAGTATTTGTCTTGATGCTAACGTGCCTGATCTCTTCTATGACCATGCAAGGTATTCTTTCTTTGCGAAACATTTCAGAGGTTTCGAGATGGGACATATCTCTATTCTGTTTCGCAACCCGACACATAGTTATGGAGAGCGCAGTACCGCATGGCTCTGAATTGGAAGACCTGTTTCCAAAGATGAAAGCCCGCGCAGCCGTTTTGCCAGCGAAAGTGAAGCGTTTCATCATAAGACCATAAGTTCGAAGGACGCAGTGGCAGAACACGGAGGCACCTGCGCGCGATTATTCAATAAAAACGGCGGGCTTTCGCCCGCCGTTTTCGTGGATGCCCGGATCAAGCCCGGGCATGACGACCTGTGTTGGTGCGTCAGTTATCCAGGAAGCTCCGCAGCTTCCGGCTGCGTGACGGATGCTTGAGCTTGCGCAGCGCCTTGGCCTCGATCTGGCGGATGCGTTCGCGTGTGACCGAGAACTGCTGGCCGACTTCTTCCAGGGTGTGGTCGGTGTTCATGCCGATGCCGAAGCGCATGCGGAGCACGCGTTCTTCGCGCGGGGTGAGCGAGGCGAGCACGCGCGTGGTGGTCTCGCGCAGGTTCGACTGGATCGCGGCGTCGATAGGCAGGATCGCGTTCTTGTCCTCGATGAAATCGCCGAGGTGTGAATCCTCTTCGTCGCCGACGGGCGTCTCGAGCGACAACGGCTCTTTCGCGATCTTCAGGACCTTGCGCACCTTCTCAAGCGGCATGCCGAGCTTCTCGGCGAGCTCTTCAGGCGTCGGTTCGCGGCCGATCTCGTTGAGCATCTGGCGCGAGGTGCGCACGATCTTGTTGATGGTCTCGATCATGTGCACGGGGATGCGGATGGTGCGGGCTTGATCCGCAATGCTGCGGGTGATCGCCTGCCGGATCCACCAGGTGGCGTAGGTCGAGAACTTGTAGCCGCGGCGATACTCGAACTTGTCGACCGCCTTCATCAGGCCGATGTTGCCTTCCTGGATCAGGTCGAGGAACTGCAGGCCGCGGTTGGTGTATTTCTTCGCGATCGAGATCACGAGGCGAAGGTTGGCTTCCACCATCTCCTTCTTGGCCTGGCGTGCCTCGCGCTCGCCCTTCTGCACACCGTGCACGATCTTGCGGAACTCGCCGATCTCGAGGCCGGTGAGCGCTGCGAGCTGCTGGATGTCGTGGCGCAGATCCTTGATGCGGTCCTTCTCGTGGTGGACGAAGTTCTTCCAGCCTTTTGCAGAGAGTTTCGAGACACGGTTGAGCCAGCGCGGATCGAGCTCGGAGCCCTGGTAATTGCGCAGGAAATCCTCGCGCGCGACGCCGTGGCTGTCGGCAAGCCGCATCATCCGGCTCTCGAACGAGACCAGCCGCTTGTTGATGTCGTAGAGCTGCTCGACCAGCGAATCGATGCGGGCCTGGTTCAGGCGCAGCGACTTCACTTCGACGATGATCTCGTCCTTCAGCTTCTTGTACTTGCGCTCCTGCGAGGGCGAGAGCGACTCGCTCTGGAGCTGGTTGGCGATGTCCTGCTCCTGCAGGCGCCGCAGCTTCTTGTATTCGGACGCGATCTTGTCGAAGGTCTCGACCACCCTCGGCTTCAGCTCGGCCTCGATCGCCGCCAGCGACATCTGGTTCTCGAACTCGTCGTCGTCCATGTCGGCTTCGGCGGCGGCCTCGCCCGGATCCTTCTCCTCGCCCTCAGGCTCGCCGCCGGCGGGCGCTGATCGGAACGGGGTCGGCGACGGCGGTGCGGCAGGCGGTGCGACATGGGCCGGCGCGGCCTGCCCGGTCTCGCCTTCGCCCTCGGCGGCGGACGCGCCGTCAGCGACCGGCCCCGCGATCATCGCCGTGTTCATGGCGCCCTTGGCGTCAGGGCCGGCATAGGTTGCTTCGAGATCGATGATGTCGCGAAGGAAGATCTTGCCTTCGTTGAGTTCGTCGCGCCAGATGATGATGGCCTGGAAGGTCAGTGGGCTTTCGCAGAGCCCTGCGATCATCGCCTCGCGGCCGGCCTCGATGCGCTTGGCGATGGCGATTTCGCCCTCGCGCGAGAGCAGCTCGACAGTGCCCATCTCGCGCAGATACATGCGCACGGGATCGTCCGTGCGCTCGCCCGGCTCGGATTTCTTGACCTCGGTGACGGCCTTCTGCGTGACCTCGACAAGCTCGTTATCGGTCTCGTCGTCGGTGTCCTTGTCCTCTTCCTCGCCGTCGACGTCGTCGGCCTCGGTGACGTTGATGCCCATGTCCGAGAGCATCGACATGATGTCCTCGATCTGCTCCGGCGAGGTGGTGTCGGAGGGAAGCACTTCGTTGAGCTGATCGAAGGTCACGAAGCCGCGCTTCTTGGCCTGCTTGATCATCTTCTTGACGGCAGCATCCGAGAGGTCAAGCAATGGCGACGGCGCATCCGCCTGTTCCTTCTCGGGGGCATCCGCTGCCTTGTCGTCTTTTTCCTTGTCCTTAACCTGCAGCGTCTTTGCCTTGGTGGCCATTCATCAAGCTCCCGAAACGCGCTTCACGTGAGGCCGGCGTTGCGACGCGCGCCTCTCATGATCCACTGACGTCACAAGCGCGACAGCTTCCTTTTGGTAAGAAGCATTCGCACTCAATCTCTTCGCTTGAGCAGGATCAGGAAAACCGTTACGTCCTCCCCCGACCATGCTCATGATACGGAAAGGGCGGCGCAACATGTCGCCACCCCATAATTCCGCTTTAGTCCGCCCTGACGGTCTGCACACCAAATAAGGGTGTGCCTATTAAGTTTCGCTTAACCCTGTTTTTGCAGCCAAACCATGGGTTTGGCGAGTCTTTTTGCGGGTCCGGCCCGAACCGTCCGCATGATTCTTTCATCATACGCTGCGCTGGAACCGGCCCGACAGCTCACCAAATCCCTCGATCAGGGCCTCGGTGCCTTCGGCTTCTGCCATTCGTGCCTGGATGTCCCGCAGCCACGCCAAGTTCGCCTCGCTGGAATCCTCGGCCAAAGCCTGCTCGGCGTCCTTCCTTTCCCTAAGTAATGCATGTGTTTTCTGATGCAAGGCAACGAGTTGCCGCCAGGTGGAAAGAACATCCTCGCGTGCCGCGCCGACCTTGACGCCCCACACCGCCTGGGTCGTGATCGCCCGCTCAACCCTTTGAAGGATTTGTGAAAATCCGCCCGCCTCGAGATCGGCCCGCATTTTTTCGGCCTGCTCCTCCTCGTCGGGAGAATGGTGGTGATCGTTGGCGAAGGCGGCGATGATGCCGGCGCGGAGCTTGTGCGCCTCCGGGTGGGCGAGCTCGAGGGCCGCGACCTCCTCCAGATGGTCGTGCAATAGCCAGGGATGGTTGATCAGGGTCTGCAGGATCAGGGCCTCGCGGCGGGACAGCGCGCTGCGCTGGCCGTGCATGATCGGGCTACTCGCGAGCTGCGGGCTCGCCGCCTGGTAGGGGCCGGGGAGCAGCCCCTGGGCCGGGCCTGCTGGCGGGCCGAATCGGCTGCCACCCGGGGCGCGGGGCGCAAAACGGCGGGATGATTCGCCGCCTTTGGCTGAGCGGAACGGGCCGCGGCCATAGCCGCTACGTGCGGCCGCGGGAGCAAAATTGCGCTGCAGGCGCTCGGCAAAATCCTGCCGGTAGTAGCGGCGGACCACCTCGTCGCGGACGGCATTGGTGAGCTCGCCGATCCGGGCCTCAAGGGCGGCGCGGCGCTCGGGCGTTGCAAAATTGCCGCCCTCGATCTCGCGCGACCAGAGCACCTCGGCAAGGCCGCGGGCGGCCGAGATCACCTCCTCGATCGCGCCGCGCCCGCCCGAGCGGGCGAGGTCGTCGGGGTCCTGGCCTTCCGGCAGCAGCGCGAAACGCAGGCTTTTTCCCGGCTTCAGATGCGGCAGTGCCAGATCCGCGGCGCGGTAGGCGGCCTTCTGGCCGGCCCGGTCGCCGTCGAAGCAGAGGATCGGCTCGTCCGCCATCTTCCAGAGCAGCGCGAGCTGGTTCTCGGTGAGCGCAGTGCCGAGCGGCGCCACCGCGCCGGCAAAACCCGAGGTGACCATGGCGATGACGTCGACATAGCCTTCGACCACGATCAGGGCAGCGCCGTCATGGGCGGCCTGGCGGGCAGTGGCGAGATTGTAGAGGTTGTCGCCCTTGTGGAAGAGCGGGGTTTCCGGCGAATTCAGGTACTTGGCGGGGACGTCCTTCTCCAGCGCCCGGCCGCCGAAGGCGATCACGCGACCGCGGAGGTCGGTGATCGGAAACATCACGCGGTCGCGGAAGCGGTCGTAAGGCACGGGGATGCCGTCGCCGGCGACCAAAAGCCCCGCCTCGACCATGTCCTCGGTCGAAATGCCCTGGGAGCCCAGGAATTCCTTCAGCCCGAAGCGGTCGGGCGGCGCATAGCCCAGGCGGAACTGCAATTGCGTCGCCGGCGAGATCGCGCGGTCGGCGAGATAGCCGCGCGCCTTTGCCCCGTTCCGCGAGGCCAGCGTATCGGCGAAGAATTTTGCCGCGAGTTCCATCACGTCATACAGCGTCTTGCGGCGCTGCTCGTGGCGGGCGGCATCGGGCGTTGCCGCCGGCAGCGGCATGCCGGCCATCGAGGCCAGCCGCTCGACCGCCTCGGGGAAGGAGACGCCCTCGGTCTCCATCACGAAGTCGAAGATGTTGCCATGCTTGCCCGAGGAAAAGTCGTGATAAAAGCCCTTCTGGTCGTTGACCGTGAACGAGGGCGTCTTCTCCTGCTGGAACGGCGACAGCCCCTTCCACTCCTTGCCCGCCTTCTTCAGCCGCACACGCTTGCCCACGACTTCCGAGACCGGAAGCCGGGCGCGCAGCTCGTCGAGGAATTGTGGGGTGAAGCGCATGGGGCGGATTTGGGGCCAGCGTGAGGGGTCACCGATATAGTGAGCGCGGGCTCAAAGTATCAGGATTGTGGCGATTCGCCCGGTATTCACAGGCCGCTCAGGGCTCCGTTGGAGCCCTCGGTGGTAATGGCATCTTGCACCCCGCCCGGTTCCGCTGTTGGATAGTGGCATGTTTACGACATTTAGAGGCGGACAGAGCGGCGGCTGGCGCGTCACCTCGATCTCCAAGGTGAAGGGCGAGACATTGCCGCGCGTGCCGGCGCTGTCGATCATCGCGAGCGAGGCGATCGCGCTGCCGCTGTTGCCGTCGACCACGGCCTGGCGGCTCGCCGGCGTCATCAGCTATCTGCACTATACGAACCGCGCGGAGAAGGAACAGCTCGACGCGCAGCAAGCCGGGCTTGGCCGGCGCGAGGCAAGCTGCGCGGCGCTGATCCCGATCCGGAAGACTGTCGCATGGTGGAATCTGACGCCGGAAGAGCGGCGCGAGATCTTCGAGGACAAGTCGCACCACATCGCCGGCACGCTGAAATATCTGCCCGCGATCGCGCGGCAGCTCTTCCACAGCCGCGACCTCGGCGAGCCCTTCGATTTCCTCACCTGGTTCGAATTCGCCCCCGAGCACACCGCGCTGTTCGACGAAATGGTGGCGATGCTGCGCGCGACCGAAGAATGGAGCTATGTCGAGCGCGAGGTCGACATCCGCCTCGTGCGCGAGGAGTGAAGCAGCTTACGCCTGCAAGAACCGGCCCGAGGCGATGCGCGGCAGGTGCGCGACCGGCCAGTTGTAGACATAGGTCCACGCCTCGGCTGTGGTGCCGTCGGCCAAGGTGAGGGGCAACATCTGGCGGACATATTCGGTCGGCTGCGGAAAACCCTCGCCGCAGGCTTCATACATGTCGAACTCGCGTAACAGTTCGTCCGGGACACGCAGGCGAAACAATTCGCCGTGCACGATGTCGGCCGGATCGTCGGAGAGCTCGAGCGCGGGATAATGCGCCACCCGGTAGAGCCGGCCCTGGCAGCGCGCCTCACTGATGAAATCGGCATTGCCCGAAAGCAGCCGCGCCATCGGATGGTCGAAACCGCGCATCAAGGTGCCGTAGACGAAGAGACGGTCGGAGATCATGGCCGCTTGTTATCCTGCCGCCCGCAGCCGGATCAAGCCGCCACCTCTTCGCTGATCACGATGAACTTGGTCAGCGTCATGCAGCCGAAGCTCGTGGTCAGCGCGACGTCGGCGGCGTCGCGGCCGGTGCCCATCAAAATGCGGCCGATGCGCGGCACGTTGTGGCGGGCATCGAAGGTGTACCACTCCCCCGAGAGATAGGCCTGGAACCAGCCGGAGAAATCCATCGGCGCGGGGTCCGGCGGCACGCCGATGTCGCCCATATAGCCGGTGCAGTAGCGCGCGGGGATGCCCATGCAGCGGCAGAAGGTGAGCGCGAGATGGGCGAAGTCGCGGCAGACGCCGGTGCGCTGCTCGTAGACATCATGCGCCGACTTCATGTGATGAGCATGCTGATAGCCAAAGGTGACGTGGTGGTGCACGAACTCGACGATCGCCTGCACCCGCGCCCAGCCGGGCGGCGTGTTGCCGAACAGCGACCAGGCGATGTCGGTGAGCTTGTCGGTCTCGCAGTAGCGGCTCGGCATCAGATAGAGCAGCATCTCGTCCGGCAATTGCTCGATCGCAATCTGCTGCGCGCTCGGGTTGACGACGTCAGGCAGGCCGGAATCGCGCACCAAGGCGTGGCCGCGCAAGGTCACGCCGCCGGCCGGCGCCACCAGGCGGCCGCAGACATTGCCGAAACTGTCGCGATAGAAGCCGATCGGGACATTGGGCTCGGCTATGATTGTCTCGGTGCCGATGATGTCCTGGAAGCGCGAGGGATGGATCGAGAGCATCATCACCATCGGCGTCGGCTGCGCGGCCGCATAGGCAATCTCGAAGCCGACCTTGATCTCGATCATGCCAGCTCGCTCTCCCTCTCCTCCTCGCCGACCGGCTCGACCGCGATCGCAACTTCCATGTTCACGAAGGCGTCCGCCGCGCCGAGATAGACGCCGTGCAGCGGGATCGCCTGGCGCGGATCGCGGGCGACGGCGACGCGGATCAAATCGCGCGTGCCGACGATGCCGTTGGTCGGATCGAACTCGATCCAGCCTGCGCTCGGCAGATAGACCTGCACCCAGGCATGCGTCGAGCCGCCGCCGACATGGAAGCTGTCCGAAGGCGTCGACAGATAGCCGGACACGAAACGCGCGGCGATGCCAAGGCGCCGCAGCGCCTCGATCATGAAAAGCGCATAGTCGCGGCAGGAGCCGGAAGCCGTCTGCAGCGTATCAAGCGGATGCTGCGTGCCCTGCTCATGGCGCTTGCGATAATTAAAACTTTCACGGATGCCATGGGTCATGCCGCTGAGGATCTTGAACGTCGGCGTCGGCGCTTCGGCATCGAGGAACTGCCGCGCCCAGGCCGAAAGCTCGCCGTCCGGATCGGCATATTGCGGCCTGATATATTGCAGCAAATCCGGAAATTCCTCCTCGTCATAGAGGAATGGATAGAAATAAGCGGGGTCGTCCGGCGTCAGCGCGAACTCCTCGGCCGGATTATGGTCGACGGTGGCGGTCGAGGTGAAGGACAGCGTGTCCGCCCGCTCATCGAAAGCCGCGATCGCCACACTGTTGCCGAACACATCGTGGATCCAACGCAGCGACATCGGCTGCGGCTCGATTCTGAGATCGCTCTCGACCACGCGCAGGTCATGGCTGTCGCGCGGGCTCAGCATGATGCGGTGCTCGCCGAACGCCACCGGATGGGTGTAGCGATATACGGTCTTGTGACGAATCTTGAGTAGCGGCATCGTGCGGCAATCATCGTGACTTTCGGCGGTCTAATCTATAGTGGGCGCTGCTCATTTTTAAGATCGGCGTGCCACTTCGATAGGCAAAGTTGAGGACAAAATCTTGGACACCACGACCGGCGCGACGTTCCTGCTCACGGACGAAAACATCCCGCCGGTCCACGAACATAATGCCGAAGGCGGCTCGCCGTTCCTCTTCACCTGCGACCATTATGGGCGGCTGATCCCGCGCGTGCTCGGCAATCTCGGCCTCTCCGAAGACGAGCTGACACGGCACATCGCCTGGGATATCGGGATCGCCGAAGTCGCCGAGCAGCTTGCGACGCAGCTCGACGCGCATCTGATCGCGCAGCGCTATTCGCGGCTCGTGATCGACTGCAACCGCCCCCCGCATGTCGCAGCCTCGATTCCGCTGATCAGCGAAGCCACCACGATCCCCGGCAATGAGGGTTTGACGCGCGAAGCCGCGCAGGCGCGGCGGCAGGCGATCTTCGATCCCTATCACCGGCGGATCGGCGAGATCATCGACCAGCGGCTGCACGCGGGCAAGCCGACGGTGCTGCTGTCCATGCACAGCTTCACGCCGGTTTATGCCGGCATCGCGCGTCCTTGGCACATCGGCACGCTCTATCACCGCGATACCGTACTGCCGCCGCTGCTGCTGAAGCGTCTGCGCAGCGAAGGCGACCTCGTGGTCGGCAACAACGAGCCCTATGCGGTCAGCGACGAGACCGACTACACGATCCCGGTCCATGGCGAGCGGCGCGGCCTGATGAACACGGGACTAGAGATCCGCCAGGACCTGATCACCGATCAGGCCGGACAGAAGGCATGGGCGGACAGGCTGGCCCGGATCCTTGCCGAGATCGAAGCGAGGTTAAGTGCGGAGAAGCTGATCTAGCGCGCATCCAAACCAACGGTGCCTGCTTGGCGGATAAAGCAGACATGCGCGGGGTCGCCGCGGAATTTCGCGTCGCTGACTTCATGACCAAAAGGCAGACCGAAATATGAGTCTCAGGACCAGAAGCGATCCTCTCGCTGCTCGTCACCTTGATACTCACGAAACTCGACCGCCTTCCCATCCCTCATTTTCCAGACATGCACCTCTGGAAATGACTCGGATACCCCGCTTCTTTGTGCATTCACGGTGGCCAACGCAACCACGACATCGCCATCGGCCAATACGTTGTGCACGTCAATGCCAAACACGTTCCCGGAAAGCTCCATCGTGCGTTGAAAGAAGCTCCCGACCTGATCGTGCCCGGTGTAGTCGCCTGACAGCGGACTATGGCCGGGAACATGCCAAGTAATGCCCGGATCGAAGGCTGCAAAGACCGCAGGGACGTTTCCCTGTGCGAAGTCCTCGTAGGCTTTGCGAATAATCATCGCATTTGATCTGGTCATTGGCTTCTCCCTTGTGTTGGCTCATCTCCATTGCGGCATCCATCCGCCCCTCTCGACCCGTATGCTCTGCCTCGTTTATGGCGGGGATGCGGAAGGGGCGTGAGCGAAGCCCCCAATGTCCAGACGTGGCCCGTTGCCGCTTCGGGACTTGGCGCTGCTGTCCGCTTTGCGCCAAAAGCTGTTCTCGCCGCCAGGTCGCATTTTGACCCGTAGCGGACTCGCCAACGTGTTTAGCCGAATGCTTTTTTTCTAGTTAAAACTTGCGCCCAAGTTAAATGCCTTGGCAAAGTCATAACATTCACCACACAAAACCTTTGGCTGAAGGTGTTCAAGCGCAAGTCCAACCCATTCGCCTGTTAGCTTCACTCTATCGTTGCAATCGGAGCACCAGGCGTCTCCCCTTGGATTGTTGGGATCGTCTACGCTCCAAAAGAAGCCGACGCGCCGTCGGTCTACCAACCCTTGAACGATATGCTGGCAGACCAAGGTTTGCGGTTGGTCCCCATGAGTAGCGCATCGAACCCGCGGCATGACAAATCGATCCTCCTAGGCCGCCTCAGTTGGTGGCGTCTTTCATATCAAACTACGCGTACACTGTCGCCTGTTGGCCCTTCTCAGAGTCGCGGGTCCGACCAAATGTCCACTTTGCGCCAGGAGCCGTCCTCCACGCCAAGTCGCGCTTTGACCGCAAGCCGACTCTCGGGGCCGGCTCTGCTCACGTCAGTGCGGACATTGGTCAGGACCTGCCGACCCAGGCGATGGTCGTTTCCGCCGCCGGTCGGCACGTACGAGGGTGAATCGATGCGCTCTCGGACTTATGCTCATCCCCAGCGCGGTCGGCGGCCTGGCCCGATTCAACAGGTCACGTGAAAAAGGCCGATCTTCTTCGCATGCGAGCTGTTGAACGTGTCAATCGCCTTGGGCGTCGGCTGCAGCAGGACCGTGCAGCCCTTTCTCGCAAAATACGCCTCAGCTTCCGGCGATAGATGCACATTGCCGAACTGGCCCGAGCCCAGAATGAGCTGCTCACATCCCTTCTCGAAGACGAACTTCGCTTCGTCCTTCGAGAGGACATGCGAGGTGCCGTAGTACTTCTTCGACAGCTTCTTCTTCCGCCTTGCCACTTCGCCGGACAGACGAATGATCACGTCGTGTTCATAAGTCTCTCCGTCAATCGTGATGGTGCCGAATGTAGTGCGTTCGATCTTCATGGACTGACCTCCTCATGATCTCGACACAAGGCCCCGACTCGGCAGACGAGCCTTATTCTACCTGATTGTATCAAGCAGTGCGTGGGTACTTGCGATGTCGCACGCGGGTCCAGATCGGTCTCTCAGACCCTCAGCGTGAAGCGTCCCTTGAGCATGTTGTTGGTGTCGGTCTCGGCAAGCTGGCCGGCATAGAAGATCGAGGGCGAGGTGTTGGCGCCGAGCGCCGAGGCCCGCCTCGATGAGCGCCGCATCGCTGGCGATGGCCCCCCCGTCGCCGTCACGACCTGCTCCTGCCTGCCGAACAGCAAGGCGACATCGCCGAGATAATCGAACGACCCGTTTCCGGCGAACGGCACCGAGCCTTCGACGCCGATGAGAGGCGCACTGCTGTCGGCCTTATTCCGAAAGCAATGTGTGGGTTTGGACCGCAGCAGGAACGGTCATCTTCCAGCGGCGCCCACCCCTACTTCTTGATCAACGGACATCTCGACTGAGCCAATGGTTGAAATGCCTGATCGGCAGGTATTGTGGCAAGCAATTTATAGTAGTCCCACGGCCCCTTGGACTCTTGAGGCTTCTTTACCTCGAACAGATACATGTCATGAACCATTCGGCCATCTTCTCGAATTTTTCCATTCTTGTAGAAGACGTCGTTGACCGGCAACTCGCGCATTTTTTGCATCACGTCGTCGGTTCGATCCGTGCCCGCGGCCTGAACGGCTTTCAGATAGTGCAGGACCGATGAATACGTGCCGGTTTGAAGCATATTTGGCATGGCGTTCATCGTCACGTAAAAGCGCTGCGCCCACTTCCGCGTGTCGTCGTTCATGTCCCAGTACGACGCCTCGGTAATCGTCAGCCCCTGCGCTTCCTTCAATCCGAGCCCGTGAACGTCATTGATGAAACCAGCCAGTGCCGCGAGCTTCTGGCCGCCTGCAGTCAAGCCAAACTCCGCCGCCTGCTTGATCGAATTGATGGTGTCGCCGCCCGCGTTGGCAAGCGCGACGACCTTCGCTTTCGTCCCCTGCGCCGCGAGCAAGACAGACGCGAAATCGGCTGTTCCAACCGGATGTTTTGTGCTCCCCACAACACGCCCACCCAGATTCGTGACGATGTCGCCCGTATCCTTTGCGAGGCCCTGGCCAAACGCATAGTCGGCCGTCACGAAATACCAAGTATCGAATCCCTGACTGACGAGCGCCTTTCCCGTACTGTTGGCGATCGCGAACGTGTCATAGGCCCAATGAACCACGTAGGGTCCGCAGACTTCATTGGTGATTCTGGTTGACCCCGGCGAGCTGAGCGCAATGATCCTTTTCTTCTCTTTAGCGATCTCAAGGACGGCCAAGGCAGGCGACGAGGATGCAACGTCGAGGATTGCATCTACCTTATCCGTGTCGAACCATTTGCGCGCTATGGTGGCGCCGATGTCGGGCTTGTTCTGATGATCTGCGGACACGATTTCGACAGGCAGGCCAAGCACCTTGCCGCCGAAATCCTCAACCGCCATCTGCGCGGCAGTGACCGCTCCCTTGCCAGTAATATCGGCGTAGACGCCCGACATATCCTCAATGAGCCCGATGCGGACAACGCCATCCGAAACCTTTTCGTTTTGCGCAGCGGCGCAGGCTGTGGAAAGCAATAGGCCGGCAACCGCTGTCGCAAAGCAACGCAAACCGAATTCGGATTGTCTCATTTCCTCGACCTTTCAAGATATCGATTGGCTCAATGCGCCTATCTCATGAAATCTTCTTGTTGCTGCCCCACGGTCTTCCGAGACGACCGGTTGCATCATCACCTCTCGGTTCCTCTCTTCGCGAACGCGGCCAGACCCCGCTTGGCCTCCTCGCTCGTGAAAGTGCGCTGACCGAGCGCAGCCTCAAGGCGAAATGCTTCCGCAAACGGAACATCCTGAAGCGTCAGTGCGGCTTCCTTGATCGTCTGGATCGCGGTCGGGCTCAGCGCGGCGATTTTCGCAGCAAGCTCGTAGGCGAGCGGTTCGACCTGATCCGCATCGACGACGCGGTTAACGACGCCTTTGGCGAGCATGTCGTCTGCGGAAAAGCGCTCGGCAGTCAGCATGATCTCCATGGCATGCGCGTAGCCAATCTGCCTGACCAGACGCACGAGCGTGCCGCCGGCCGGCACGAAGCCGTGCTTCGGCTCGGGTAACTGAAAGACCGCACCACGCGCGGCGACGCGAATGTCCGTCGCCAGCATGATCTCGAAGCCGCCGCCCATGCAGAGGCCACGAACAGCGCTGACGACCGGTTTGTAGAAGCCGGGAAATTTGATGTGGGCCGGATCCCAGGCCGAGATGTCAAATTTGTCGGCGGCAAGTGCCGGAATGGACTCCGTGAGATCGGCGCCGACGCAAAATGCCCGGTCGCCTGCCCCCGTCAGCACGACTGACCGAACCTCGTCATCAGCTTTGATTTCGAAGAATGCGCGCCCGAGATCATCATACATGGCCAGGGTCAGCGCGTTCAGCTTGTCGGGCCGGTTGATTCGGACCGTCGCAACGCTTCCGTCCTTGATAAAATCGATCGACATCAGACCGCTCCCGACGCCCTGAGACGCTCCAGCTCGGCAGGCGTTACATCCGCCAACCGGGAGAGAACGTCCGCGTTGTGTTCGCCAGGCAGCGGCGCTTTCTCGAATGATGTCTGTTTCGTCCCGGACAGCTTTATCGGGAGACCGAACATCCCGATCAGCTTCCCCGCGATCGGGACGTTGACGATCATGTTGCGAGCCGCGATATGCGGATCTTCGACAACTTCGGCGATGGTCTTGATCGCGCTGAGCGGGATCTTGTCGCCCGCCATTGCCTCGAGCTCGGCCTTGGTGTAGCGACTGAACCAACGCTCCAGCAGCGGCTTGACTTTGGTTTCTGCCACGACCCGATCGAACCGCTTCTCCATCGTATCGATTTCCGGATCGGTGGCCTGCTCCGGTTCGCCGAACAGGGTACAGGTGATCGCCCAGAACTTGTCGGTATAGCCACCGAAGAAGACGTAGCCGTCCTTACAGGCAAATTGGCCATAGGGTCGGACAAATGGATGATCGTTGCCCAGTGGCGAGGCGACTTCTTTCTGGGCCGTGTATCGGACCACTGCATTCTCGGTCAATGTCAGGACGGAATCCTGCTGAGAGACATCGACAACCTGGCCGACGCCGGTTGTCTCGGCCTCGCGCAGCGCCGCCAACGTTCCAATGGCGGCATAGAGCGAGGCGGCGAGATCTCCGATGATCGTGCCGACGCGGACCGGGGGCATGTCGGCGTAGCCGTTCATGGACCACAGTCCCCCTGCCGCTTGACCTGTGTTGTCATAAGCAGGCTTGGACGAGTTGGGGCCTGTGCGGCCGAAACCGCTGATAGCGGTGTAAATGAGCTTGGGATTGACCTCCCGCAGGACGTCATAACCGAGGCCAAGCTTGTCCATCGTGCCAGGACGGAAGTTCTCGACAAGGATGTCGGCCTTGCGGACCAGCTTCTTCAGCAATGCCTTGCCGTCATCGGATTTGAGATTGAGCGTGATTCCCAGCTTGTTGCGGTTGAATTGCGTGAAGAAGGCGCTGAGCTGCTCATCGTCCGCGCCAACGAACGGTGGGAATGTCCGCGCATAGTCCGGCTCGCCGGGGTGCTCTACCTTGATCACGGTGGCACCCAGGTCTGCGAACAACATCGAGCAGAATGGACCAGCAACGACACGCGTTATATCGAGGACCATTACGTTCTTGAGAGGGCCGCTGCGCTCCTCGGCTCTACCAATCTTTTCTTCCTTGTTCACGTTATCCTCCCATCCCTTACGAATTCCCGCCGACATAGCGAGTGATTTTCGTTCAAGAGCCTGAGCACCGAAGGTACATTTTCATGCGCGCTCGTCGAGGCGGCATAATGCCTGCACAAAGTGGCGTGCATGGTCTCAACGTTTTACGAACGCAGCTTCTCGAGAACGTCCTTGGCGCGGTCGACACGAACATCGTGATCGGCTGCAAGCGCGGCGGCGACCTTCTCGATCTCATCGCCGGCAGCTCCGGCAACGATCGCGATGTTTCTGGCGTGAAGCGCCATGTGCCCCTTCTGGATTCCTTCAGTCGCGAGCGCTCGAAGGGCCCCCATGTTCTGAGCCAGCCCGACGGCGACGGTGACCTCCGCCAGCTCCTGAGCACTCTGAACGCCCAGTATCTTTAACGCGGCCCGAGCGGCAGGATGGGTCTTGGTGGCGCCGCCCACCAGGCCGAGCGCCATCGGCATTTCGAGCGTGCCGACGAGATTGCCATTGCCGTCAAGCTCCCAGTTGGAAAGCGACGTATAGCGGCCGGACCGGGCTGCCCAGACATGGGCACCGGCCTCGATCGCCCGCCAGTCATTGCCGGTGGCCACAACAACCGGATCGATGCCGTTCATGATGCCTTTGTTGTGTGTTGCTGCCCGGTAGGGATCGACGATCGCGAACGCACAAGCCTCGACGATGCCTTGAGCAACACGTTCGCCGCTGTACTCGTCGGTCTGCAGCGCATCTGATGTCACGGACACCATGGCTCGGGCGATGCGCAGATCCGCGTAGTTCGAGAGAATACGGAGACGGACCGTGCCGCCCGTGATCTTTTCGATGATCGGAGCAACCGTCTCCGCCATCGTATTGACCGTGTTGGCTCCCATCGCGTCGCGAACATCGACGATGAGATGTACGGCGAGCATCGGCCCCACTGGGGTGTGCTCAAAGACATGAACTTCAATGTCGCGACATCCGCCCCCAAGCGAAATCAGAACCTTGTCTCTGCTATTGGCTGCAGCGATGATCGCTGTGCGCTCCTTCAACACCCTTGCGCGAGCGCCGTACACATCGGTCACACCCAGCACCTGCACCTGCGCCCGCATCATTGGCGCAGAACTCGACGTCTGGAAGCCACCGCATTTGCGGACTATCCGCGCCATATACGACGCCGCTGCGACCACCGAAGGCTCTTCGATCGCCATCGGAACGAGATAGTCACGACCGTTCACGGTGAAATTGGTGGCGATGCCGATCGGCAATTCGAACGTACCGATGACGTTCTCGATCATGCCATTGGCGAGCGCGATCGGCAGTGCGCCGGCGTTGAAGGCGGCTCTCTCTGCGTCACCCAGCGATGTCGCTTTGGCAACGCGCCCCATCCTCTCGGCGGGCGCAAGGTTGCGCAGGTTTTCCAAACGGGAGTTGATATTTCTGGGCTGTTCTTCCACTCCGGCCATCGCCGCGCCTCCCGTCGAGAGTTTTTCGATTGCCGCGACGTTAGGCACCATCGCACTGCGATCAAAAGGGACAATTTCAAAATATTGTCCGTAACTGTACCCTTCCCAGAAAACCGAGGGTCCACGTAGCTGGCGCGGCCATATGCGCATCCGGTTATCTGGATTGGAGGCGGCTCCTGCTGCGCGAGCTTGCCATTGAACCGTTAGAGCTCATCTTGTTACTGTAAAAGCCGAGGTACACTTTTAAAGAATTGTCCGGCACCGTACCCGCCAGGAGGCATTGCGTGGCGCCTGCACATTATGACCGCGAACGCGGAGCGACGCTCGCCAGCGGGTTAGCCAATCGATTGCGCGTGCAGATACTTTCCGGTGCTTTACCGGAAGGCAGCCGTCTGCCTTCGATCAGAAAAGCCGCCGCAGAATTTGGCGTTTCCAAAAACACCATTGTCGAAGCGTATGACCGACTGGTGCTGGACAACCTGGTTACTGCAAAGGCGGGATCTGGTTTCGTCATTACATTTCGTGGAGGTGCTGAGGGAAGGCCAAGGCACGTCACGGAAGCAGTCGACATCGCCTCGCTGCTGAACGCGCAACTCTCGCAGAACTTCGAAATACGCGTTGGAGATGGAAGACCACCTGCATCGTGGACAGAGCACTCGGAGATCAAGAGATACCTAAGCAGCAATGGACGGATGCTGCCGGCCGACGCCGACGCGTACGGGTCCGCACTTGGCTTCTTGCCGCTCAGGCAACAGATCGCCTTGCGGCTACGCGCGCAACAGATTGCGATCAAGGAGGACAGCCTGCTGCTCACGTTCGGAGCCAACCATGCGCTCGATCTGATCATCCGAGCGATGTTGTCTCCTGGCGACACCGTTCTGGTCGACGAACCGGGCTACTATCCCCTGTTCGCAAAGCTCACCCTCGCGCAGGCCCGGATCGTGGGCGTTCGACGCATGCCTGATGGCCCCGACGTCGACGACCTCGCAGCCAAGATACAAACGGAGCGCCCGAAGCTGTTCTTCACGCAGTCGCTCGGTCATAATCCAACCGGAGGTTCAATCACTCTTCCTGTTGCGCACGCCATCCTCAAGACGGCGACGCGATCCAACCTCGTTATCGTCGAAGACGATCCGTTCGTCGACCTTCCGACGACTGCCAACAACAGATTGGCCACGCTGGACCAGCTGAACAACGTCATATCGATTGGAACATTTTCGAAGACTCTGTCGGCCAGCCTGCGATCCGGCTTCATCGCCGCCCGCAGCGACCGCATCGCGACGCTTGCAGAACTCAAGATGCTCACCACTGTAAACAGCTCGGGGCATGTCGAACGCCTGCTCCATCGATTGCTCGCGGATGGCCACTACGACAGACACTTGAAGCGACTGGGGCAGCGGACCGAAGCTGCTTTGAGCCGGGTCGAAGCCGATCTATTGCGAGCAGGCCACCAGATCTATTCTGGGACCAAGACGGGATATTATCTTTATCTCTTGCTTCCAGAAGGCGTGGACGACATGAAGCTTGCGCGTGAAGGAGCAAAGGAGAGCATCTTTATCGCGCCTGGAAGTTTATTCTGCCTGGATAAAAATAGCTCTCTGGCCAAAGCGATAAGGATCAATGTTTCGCGAGCCGACAATCCGAAATTTTACGAGTTTTTGTTGCGCCGAATGCGATAGGTGTGAAGAACACGAGCACGACGGCGGAGTGGAATTCATGGCCGCCTTCGACACGACGCTCCCCACCGCGGGCTCGTGCCTCCCAGCAGACGCCGCGCCTTTTGAAATGCAGCCTAACCCGGTCCCTCTGACTATGCAGATTCGGCCAGTCATGTGACGTGAGTTGAAGGCCGGCCGAGATCGCTGCTGCGCAGGTCAACCGCGCATACCTAATCAACCTGCCGAAAGTGCATAGCGCGTGCAGGGCCCTTCGCGCAATTTCCCAACAGGACGGCGCCCCTTCCACGTCCGCCCGACCATTCGAAGGGAGAGTTCTGTGAAACGTCTATCGTTGGTCATCGGCGTGCTGGTCGCGCTCGCGGCTCCCAGCGCATCGGCTCAATCGATTAATCTGACCGGCATCTATACGTGCGTCGACAAGTGTCGGGGAAGTCTGCCTGCCCATGTCACGCAGAACGGATATGACTTGAATCTTCTGACCGAGTCAGGCGTGCCTGCACGCGCATGGCCAGACTTGTTTTCGCCGGCGAGCCGGATCTGGATTGATGCCTTCAACGAAGGCGCGGTCTATTCTCCGGATGGCATGCTCATTCAGTTCGACAATGGGACAATCTGGCATCGAGGCTTGCCGCCTCGGCGAAGGTGATCCGTGCGGATAGCTGCGCCGCCAGTCGCCATGGTCCGGACACGGCTTCACGCCGGACTATGACGCGATCGCGTGTCCCTGGCATATCGGCACGCTCTACCACCGCGACACTGTGCTGCCGCCGCGCCTCCTGAAGTAGTTGCGGAGCGGCGGCGACCTCAATCTCGCCTGTTGCCCTCACAGACATCGCTTTGCAGGTCCACCATTCGCCCAGGCCACTGCGTTAAACTGGCCGAGAAGTCCGGTGATCGGGGCTTCCGTCGACAGATGTGCCTTCGCAGCCCTCTCCGATGTGCTATTCTCATAGCAGAGGCCATAGGTATGCCATGACGGGTATTGCAGAGTGGCTAGCATCGATCGGCTTGGGAGAGTACGCCCAGCGTTTCGCCGAGAACGCGATCGACCTCTCGGTCGTCAGCGATCTCACGGAGCAGGACCTCAAGGATCTCGGCGTCCTGCTGGGCCACCGGCGCAAAATCCTGCGCGCGATTGCAGAACTCAAGAATGAAGTCCCTGTAACGGCCCGAACGGGCGTCAAACCGGCGCCGCGGGACAGCGCCGAGCGGCGTCAACTCACGGTCATGTTTTGCGATCTGGTGGATTCGTCGGCACTTTCGGCCCGACTGGATCCGGAGGACTTGCGCTCGGTCATCAGCGCCTATCACGACTGCATCGCGGAGGTGATCACCCGGAATGAGGGCGTCATCGCGCGGTACATGGGGGATGGCGTGCTGGCCTATTTCGGCTATCCCCAGGCGCACGAGGACGATGCCGAGCAGGCGACACGCGCGGGGCTGGCGCTGGTCGATGCCGTGGCCAACCTGCAGACAGACATCGGCACCAAGCTGCAAGTCCGCATTGGCATCGCCACCGGCATGGTCGTGGTGGGCGATCTGACCGGCGAAGGTGCCGCCAAAGAGCAGGCGGTCATTGGTGAGACACCGAACCTGGCTGCTCGCCTGCAGCAGTTCGCCGAACCCGGTACGGTGCTGATTTCCGAGAGTACGCACCAGCTCACCGCCGGATATTTCGAATATCGCGATCTCGGCTCGATCGCGCTCAAGGGATGGGCGGAGCCAGTACCTGCCTGGCAGGTGCTCGGGATAAGCCGAGTGCAAAGCCGCTTCGAGGCGCAGCGCAAGACTCGATTGACGCCACTCATCGGGCGTGACGAGGAGATTGAGCTGCTGTTGCGGCGCTGGCAGCACGCCGCGTCAGGCGAAGGCTGCGTGGTGGTTCTAACTGGAGAGCCGGGTATCGGTAAGTCGCACATCGCGCTGGCGCTTCAAGAGCGGCTCCGGACCGAACCACACATTACCGTGCGCCATTTCTGCTCGGCGCACCACGCCAACAGTGCGCTGTATCCATTCATCACCAACCTCGAACGTGCTGCCCGGTTCGAGCGAGGCGAGACGCCGACGGAGAAGTTTGCCAAGCTTGAAGCTCTGCTCTTGCGGTCTGGCGCAGACGCAGACCGTGTGGTGCCGGCTCTGGCCAACCTGCTGTCGCTGCCGCTCAGCGGCCGCTACCGCCTGCCCGAGCTGAGCCCGCAGAAGCGCAAGGAGATGACGCTGGCGGCGCTCCTGGCTCAGCTCGACGCATTGGCGGCGCGGCAGCCAGTGTTTGTCCTCTTTGAGGATGCCCATTGGGCGGACCCGACTTCGCTCGAGTTGCTTGCGGTTACACTGGAAAGGATGCCGCGGCTTCGCGTGCTGCTGCTGATCACCGCCAGACCGGAGTTCACGCCGCCCTGGCCTGGTCATGCGCATGTGACGACGGTCTCGCTCACACGGCTGAACCGACGCAACGGGGCGGTATTGGTCGAGCGCATCACGGCCGGCAAGACGCTCCCGGAGGAGGTCATGGACCAAATCCTCTCCCGGACCGATGGCGTGCCCCTGTTCGTCGAGGAACTGACCAAGGCCGTGCTCGAAACCGGGCTGTTGCAGGAGCGGGACGACCATTACATGCTCAGCCGTCCGCTACCCTCGATGGCGATTCCAACGACATTGAACGCATCGCTGATGGCCAGACTCGATCGATTGGCCCCGGTGAAGGACGTGGCTCAGATCGGAGCAGTTCTGGGGCGCGAATTCTCTTACGAACTGCTGAGGGCCGTTACCGGGTTGCCAAGACAGAGGCTCGAGGAGGCGCTTGCCCAGTTGGTTCGGGCGGAGTTGATATTCTGCCGAGGCGAGATACCTCGCGCGGTCTACAGCTTCAAGCATGCGCTGGTGCGGGACGCTGCCGAAGCGGGACTTCTGAAGAGCCGACGCGCGGCACTACATGCCACCATCGCAGACGTCTTCGAGCAACGGTTCCCGGAAATCGTGGAGACTCAACCCGAGACGCTCGCACTCCACCTTACGGAGGCGGGACTGTTCGAAAAGGCAGGAGAATACTGGCTCCAGGCAGGCAAGAAGGCGGCCATGCGCTCCGCCAACCTCGAAGCCATCGCGCACTTGCGCAAAGGCATCGAGGTCTTGGCCCATTCCGCCGACGGCGCACCGAAGGACAGGCGGGAGCTTGATTTCCAATTCGCGCTGGGACCATGCCTGATCGCCACCGAAGGGCCGACTTCGCCACACGCGGTGGCGACCTTCGCCCGTGCGCGCGAGTTGTGCCAGCGCCTCGGAGATCCCCCCGAGGAACTACAAATCATGTTTTGGTTGACCACCGCGAGCGTCATGCGTGGTGAGTTGCCGGCCGCCGAGGAAATGATCTCGGCGCTGCTCGATCTCGCGGAGGCGCGCGGCGATCGACCGACATTGCTCAACGCGATGCGCGGGCAAGGGATGATTCGTCTGTTCATGGGACATCTCACGGGCGCTCACGATGTAATCGAACGGGCCTTTGAAGCCTTCGAGACGAGCAGCGAGCAGGACAGATTGGCGGCACGTGCCGCCGGCCAGGATGCGGGCGTGGCCGACCTTGCTCTGATGTCATGGGCACTCTGGCTGCTGGGCCGCGCCGATACGGCACTCGCACGCCTGAATGCAGCCATTCAGCGTGCCGACGCCATCAATCATCCCCATTCGCAGGCCTATGGATGTTATTATGCGTCCATTCTCCACGCTCTTCGGGGCGAGTTCCTGACTGCACAGCGCTATGCCGAACGCTGTCTCGCCTTGTCGGAGGAACATGGATTCCGGCAATGGCGAGGATTGGCGCGCGCCGTCCGCGGGATAAGCGCCACTTTTCTTGATCCTTCGTCCGCCGCGCTCGCGGAAATCCAGACTGCGATGAAGGAACATCGCAGCGCGGGCTATCAGCTCGGCATCACAGCACTATACGTGCTGCTGTGTCCGGCCTTGTTGTCGAGCCATCAACGCGAAGCTGCGCTGGAGCTTATCGAACAGGGTCTCGCGACAACCAGCCGTAACAGCGAACGGATATTTGAGGCCGAACTGTGTCGACTGAAAGCGCGCGTGTTGCTCTTCCATGGCGTGCCGGAAGCAGGCACCGAGGCGCAATCAATGCTCGATCACGCGCTGACAATTGCAAGGAGCCAGCACGCCAAGGCCCTCGAACTTCGAGTTGCCGTAGACCTTGCCGCCTTGTGGATCGATCAGGGCAGGCGCGAGAAAGCGCTCGAGCTGCTCGCGCCCATCTACGCCTGGTTCACCGAGGGCCTTGATACGCAGGATCTCAGGCAAGCAAAGGCATTGCTCGACCGACTGCGGTAATTCTGCTCGAACTGCAGATATCGTGGCCTGGCTCTGAAAGTCGGCCGTGAAGCTGCTTTACCGTGGCGTTAAGCCGCTCGCTTTTGACAATCATGATACGTATCCAGCACCTCCCCCCACCCCTGCGGGTCGTTCTTCTTCGGATCCTCATTTATGAAATGTGGCCCGGCATGCGCCGGAAGTCCTTGGTGTTTGTTGTATGCTTTGATTGCTTGTTCCGTAGCAACCTTCCCCAACTTTCGCCCCATATCCAGGTTGCTGTGATTCCATTTGAAGCTGATGTGCCCCGGCACCCGAATCTCGACGAGGGTGCCTTCCCACTTCTTGTTCCCGGATTTTGGTGGGTCGTACCGCACGTGGTATTTGAACAGCCTGACGTCATCTTCGCCAACGGTCGCTGCGAACAATTGACAGAGATTTGCCAGGGCATCGTGAAGGTTTTGCGGTTTGCGGACTTGCTTGGCATCGACGATCCTGCTCACCCATATTTCGTGCAGTGGATCGTCTGGCTTATCGTGCTCCTCGAGCAAGCTCTCGAAGTTGACCGTATCGACGAGCGCTCCTTCGCAGTATGTAACTCCGTCGATCCGTACGGTTTCTTCGACGAACGGAAGGGCCGAACACGCACATAGGCTGGATGCGCTGATAGGCCCCTTGTACTCCTTCTCGTCGGCTTTCTGGGTCATTGGACGGTTGGAAAACAACGCGAGCTTATGCGCGTCAAGATTCCAGGCGTTGTGAAATATGCATGGCGTTCCAGGCTTTTTCAGCGCCTCGAAATTGATGCTCTTCATGAACTGGCTGTGCGGATAGTTGATCCTGGAAAGGCCAGTGACATGGGACAGATACATCATGGACGTGAGATAACGAACGACAGGATTAGGTGCCAGCACCTGATTGAGAATCCATCCGTTGATGTCTCCACTGTCCAGGTTCGCGAGCTTCTTCCCGCCGTCCGTGCCAGGCTGTCGATCGAACCAGAGCGACATGGACTCCCTGTAGGCATTCATGATGCTGGATGGGCTCCATAAATCCTTGTAGGTATTGGGATCTGTGACGAAGTTGGTCACCGCCTTGCCAATGCTCTCCCAATCCGGGCCGAACACGGTGTTTATGGGAAAGCGCCTATAGCTTTCATCGTCCCGAAACACGCCATTCTTGAAGAATTGATAAGTCTTTTCCGCCCTATCTTTATTCGCAACTCGATCAAACTGATTATAGACGATCCCAACCCAAGCGCCGATGCAGGACAATGCCCACACATCAAAGGTTATATCTGCGTCGGCAAGAGCTTCCAGAACCCCAATGTGCAGCCCTGCTGCCGGACCGCCACCGCCGAGCGCTATCGCTCTCTTCACCATTGGTTCCTCCATCTAATTTGTCGTGTGGCTTATTCTCCGATCAAATTTCTGAATTGCGTGAAGAGACTAGTCGTTCTTGGATAGGCTCATAGATCCAGAATTGCGAATGTGTGCGACGAAGCGGTGGACGTCGATGTTCGACGCTTTCTCGAATATGCTGATCGCACTGGCGCACGCCGGGCAGGAGCCGCGATTAGCGTATCGCGCTCTGGCCCATCCATCTGTGAACCGGTTCACGCAAGATATTTATCGCTGACGATAGTACGCAGTACCTATAATCCAATCGCGGCTTCCGCAGTTGGCTCGAAACTGAAACAGATGGGGCACCTCAATGTCTGGTGAACCCGCTGCAAAATGTTCTGGTAAAACTACCTGCGTTTTTCGCTTGACACAACCAAAACTAGAACGTGTCATTCGAAAATATCACGCCATTTCCCGTTGGCGTTAGGCTCTGTTCGCAGCCATCGCGATGTTAGCCGTCGAATTTGGTGGCCCATCCAGAATGGCCAGACGACGATCGATGGCGCTGATGACCTGGCGCGAAAAAGGCCCAAGATGTGCGTAGGCCGCAATCATGGCCACCGCGATCCGCGCCGAGGACGAGTCTCGCTTGGCGCTGTTGAGGAAGGTTCGCCAAAACGGATCGTGCGCTTCGGGAATGGCGGTGACCACGCGATGCACGGTCTCCAGCGCCCGCACCTTGGCACGGACGTCACCGACGGGCAGTTCCTGACGTTGCCTCGAACGGTCGAGCATCGTCATCAACCGGTCGACACGCCTGGCATATGCGGCAGGATGATAGACGCTCTCCAGAATCTGTCTGTAGTCCATCAGGATGTCGCGCAACGGGCGCGTCGGATCGAAATTGATGCCGTCGGTGCACTGATCGCCGCCAATGGTTGGCCCCATATCGTGATTGGGGTGCAGCCGCCCTTCGCGGGCAAGACGACGCGTAAGCTGCGTGTTCGGCAAGGCATAGAGCAGGCCAACCATGCAGACGGGGATGGCGGCCTCCTCGATGAAGTCGACCATGGCGTCCGCGATCGAGACTTTCTCGCTATCGAAGCCCACGATGAAGCCCGCGGTGACGAGCATCCCGGCGCGGTATATCCTGTGAATGCTCTCCGCGATATCGCGCCTTGTGTTCTGCTTCTTCTTGGTCGCGGCCAGCGTCGCCGGGTCCGGGCTTTCGATGCCGACAAAAATGCCGAAGAAGTTGGCCGCGGCCATCATCTCCAGGAGTTCCCGATCATCGGCCAGATTGATCGAGGCTTCCGTCGAGAACTCGAACGGATAATCGTGCGCGCGCTGCCAGGCCGCGAGTTCCGGAAGAAACAGCTTGAGCGACTTCTTGTTGCCGATGAAGTTATCGTCGACGAAGTCGAGATGGCCGCGATATCCCATCTCGTAGAGCGCATCGAGCTCGGCAAGCATCTGCGGGGTCGTCTTGCTCCGCGGCACCCGTCCGTACAGTTCGATGATATCGCAAAACTCGCAGGTGAAGGGGCAGCCGCGCGAATACTGCACACCGAGATAAAGATAGTCTTCAAAATTGAGCAGGTCGAAGCGCGGCACCGGCGTCTTGGTGACGTCGGCCTGGAACTTGGGCGCTGTGAACACACCCGACCGGGCACCGCTCTCCCAAGCCGCAATGAACTCGCCAATAACACCCTCGGCCTCGCCGAGCACCTGAAAGTCGGCTGTGGCATAGATGTGCGGACTGGACGTCGGGTCGGGGCCACCGACGACCACCGGCTTGTCCTGTGAGCGACAAAGCTCGATCAGCCGCAGCGTGTCAGCCTGTTGCGGCAACATGCCGCCCGTGAAGACGACGTCAGCCCAGGCAAGATCATCGTCCGTGAGCGATGCCGTATTGCAGTCGACCAGGCGCACCGTCCAGTGGACCGGCAACATCGCGGCGACGGAAATCAGGCCGAGGGGAGCCGCGGGGCGGCGAACGCCCATCAACTTGCAGGATTCGCCAAAGCTCCAGAACGAGTCCGCAACGAAGCGCGGATAGAGCATAAGGACGTTGCACGGGGGCTGTGTGTCCATGTGTCCTAAGATGGCGTGTCCTAAGATGGCGTGTCCTAAGATAGCCCATGTCTCGGTCCATTCCCTTACGAAACGAACCTAGCCCCGGCAGGGGCGTACTAGAGCTAAGCTGATGATTCTTACGGGTGCAACAACCAGCTCCGGAGCCAGCAATTGGTACGGTCCTTTTTCCAAGGACGTGGCAGAAATGGCACGCAATTGAGCGATTTTTGTGTTCGCGCAGGATTGATACAGCAGCTCTTGAGGCTCAATTTTGGAACTCGCACTCTCCTGCGGCAATCTGCCGTCCACGATCCGCATCGCGGAGCATAATGCATGACCGACCTTACCTTGGCGAACGGCGATGTACGACTTGCCGCATCAGTCGATGGCCCGATAGATGCGGTGCCTGTCCTGTTTCTGCATGGGGCAAGCGTAAGTCGCGATACGTGGGATGAAACCAAGCAACGATTGACCAATCGATATTGCGTTTGGACGCTCGATTTTCGCGGTCACGGCTACTCTGATCGCGCGCCGAACTACAACCTTGCGGGTTATGTTTCCGATGCCGAGACTGCTCTGGCGGCCATTGGTCGTCCGGCAATCGTCGTTGGGCATTCGCTGGGCGCATGCGTGGCCGGTGTGCTCAGCCAAACCAATCCGAACATCCGAGCCGTGTTCCTTGAGGACCCGCCGTGGTTCCTGGGGCGTCTGGAGGAATGGAGCAACTCGATATTCTCGAAGTTGTTCTCACTCTTGCTGTTGCGGCTGACGAAATGGCAGCAGGAGCGTCCGCCGTTCACAACCTATGTCGAGTTTCTTTCGAATGGGCCTGACCGCTTGGGAGGTGTGGTCAAGGACCACATATCGGCTCGGCATTTGCTCAGCCATGCTTCCGCGATACAGCGCCTCGACCCGCGTTGTCTCCGTGATGACTGCTTGAAAGAGGCGTTGTCATCGATATCGACCGAGCGACCATTCCTGTGCCCGGCAAAGCTCGTCCGAGGCGAAGAACGGTTCGGAGGAGCATTTTCGGATGAACACGCCGGCAGTCTGCTGGCGACCAACCCCCATCTTGAAGTGGTCCAATATAAACAGTGCGGCCATCACCCCCATCGCATGCTGGGGTTTGAGCAGCGGTTCTTTGATGACCTTGAGGAGTTCATTGCGAAGACCTGATGGCGGTGGCGCCAGTCGATCGCAGGCGCCGAGGTGGGACGGTCCATTCCAACGATATTGGACTGAGCTGGAGGTTCCCTCCAATTCTCGAAAGGTCGCGACGATGCTGCGCATAGCCGATTCAGGTTCGCCCATTCAGCACACCTGCGCTCATGAACCTTTAGCCAATGGGCCGAGACCTACTAACAGATATGATTGAGCCCGCTGACCGGCCTCCTCCCTCATCTGGGGCGCGCTGGCAGTTTTTCTTTCTACCTCGGCAAGAGAAAATTCGGTCCTATTGTCAGCGATCTCACATTTCGTTCCTATCAAACTTGACGGGATCAGTCGGCAGGCAGATCGTGGTCGGAGCATGGTAATTCAGCTCGGCTAACCGCCAACCAGACGGTGGGTGGTGCCAATGCAGCAGATTGCAGACTGGCTTGATAAGCTTGGGCTTGGGCAATACGCGAAGCGTTTTGCCGAGAATGGGATCGATATTGGCATTCTTCCCGATCTGAAGGATGAGGACTTCGACAGGCTCGGAGTCCTGCTCGGCCATCGCCGTAAAATGCTCCGTGCGATTGCCGAACTCGATCAAGCCGAACTCATCACCCAGTCCGCGCGTCAGCATGGCGCCGAGAGACGCCATCTCACCGTTATGTTCTGCGACCTGGTGGGCTCGACCGCGCTCTCGGCACGCCTCGATCCCGAGGACATGTGGGAGGTGATCAGAGCCTACCGGGCTGCCTGCGCGAGGGTCATCGCCGCATATGACGGCATGATCGCCAGGTTTGTTGGCGATGGAATCCTCGCCTATTTCGGCTATCCCCGCGCACACGAGGATGACGCGGAGCGCGCAGTGCGAGCCGGCCTCGACATCACCGCCGCAATGGGAAAGCTCGAAACGCGCGTCGAAGAACGGGTCGAAGTGCGGATCGCGATCTCGACCGGTCTTGTGGTGGTCGGCGACCTCATCAGCGGAGGTGCGTCGGAGGAGCAGGCGATGGTCGGCGATACACCGAATCTCGCTGCCCGGCTCCAGAGCCTGGCGGAGCCGGGAGTGGTTGTGGTGTCCGCTTCAACGCGCCGGCTGCTCGGCGATCTATTCACTTTTCGCAATGTCGGCGACCGCGAGGTGAAGGGTATCTCCGATCCGATCGCGGTCTGGGCGGTCGAAGGTGCAGCCGCATCGGAGAGCCGCTTCGAGGCGGTGCGCACCGCGCGCTCGATCGGCTTTGTCGGCCGCAAGGCAGAAATCGAATTCGTGCTCTCGCGCCAGCAACTGGCGTGGCAGGGCCAGGGTCAAGTGGTGTTGATTTCCGGCGAGGCCGGAATCGGCAAATCGCGCCTTGTGGCAACGCTGGCCGAAAGCCTCGCGCTGGGGTCGCACCGCCGGGTGCGCTATCAGTGCTCGCCCTACCATACCAACAGTGCGCTTCATCCCTTCATCGCCCAGCTCGAACGGGCCGCCGGCATCACGCCACGGGACACGCCCGGGCAAACGCTCGACAAGCTTGAGGCAATGCTGGCGCTCGGAACGCGGCAGGTGGCGAGTGTGACGCCGCTTATTGCCGCGCTTCTTTCGATCGCAACCGGCGAGCGCTATCCGCCGCTCGGCCTGACTCCAGCGCAGCAGCGGCGACAAACATTCGCCGCGCTCCTCGACCAACTTGAGGGCTTGGCACGGCAGCAACCTGTGCTGATTGTCTGCGAGGATATGCATTGGGCTGACGCCACGACGCTCGAGCTGTACGACCTCGCGGTCGATCGGATCAGGGGACTGCCGATCCTCGTGCTCATGACATTCCGGCCCGAGTTCGAGCCGCCTTGGGCGGGCCTTGCCAACGTCAGCCTGCTGCGGCTCGAGCGGTTTGACCGGCAGGACACGCGCGCACTGGTCGAGCAGGTGGCTGTCGGCCGACAGGTGCCGTGCGAAATGATGACCCAGATCATCAACAAGACGGATGGCATCCCGCTCTTCGTTGAGGAACTGACCAAGATGGTGCTGGAGTCCGGGCTGCTCGTGGAAGAAGCCGGGCGCTATCGCCTCGATAATCCGCTACCGCCGCTCTCCATTCCCGCGACGCTGCATGACTCGCTCATGGCGCGGCTTGACCGGCTGGCGCCGGTCAAAGAGGTTGCGCAGATCGGCGCAGCCATTGGCCGCGACTTCTCATACACGCTGCTGCGATGTGTAGCGGGGCGGGATGAGCTGACGCTGAGCGCGGCGCTGGCGCAGCTCGAACAGGCCGAACTTCTGTCGCGCCGCGGGACGCCACCCGACGCGAGCTACAGCTTCAAGCATGCACTGGTCCAGGAAGCGGCTTACGAGAGCTTGCTCAAGAGCCGCCGGCAACTGCTGCATAAGCATATTGGCGATGTCCTTCGCGATCAGTTTCCGGGCATGGCCGAGACCGAGCCGGAAGTCGTGGCATATCACTTCACCCAAGCGGGGTTGAGCGGGACAGCCCTTGAGTGGTGGCGAAAGGCTGGCCAGCAGGCGCTGAAACGCTCGGCCTATTCCGAGGCGATTGCACATCTGGGCAAGGCCGTTGCCATTGCCGATGAACTGCCTCAAGAGCCTGATCGGATGCTGAGCAGGCTCCATCTTCAAATCGCATATGGCCGCGCGTTGCGAGGCAGTCTCGGGCACAGCGCTCCCGAGACGGTGGCCGCTTGGACGCGCGCCCGACAGTTCGCGGCTGATACCAATGATCCGGTCGAACTCGCGCCGATCCATTCGGGCTTGTTCAATGCATGCCTCACTCACGGCGAGATCGCGCCGATGCGGGAGTTGGCGGATGCAATCATTGGTGTCGCCGACCGACGACCGGAGTCGCCGATAGCCGCCATTGTCGCACACTGGACCAGCGGGGTGACCTGCTGGTTCGCCGGCGAGTACTTGAACGCGCGAATGCATCTTGAGCAGGCACTCGCGATCTATGGTGCCGAGCCGGATCCCGCGACATTCAGGGCGTCCGCGCTCGATCTGCCGTTCGTTATCATGAGGTTTCTTGCCCTGGTGCTTTGGCCGCTCGGAGCGATCGATCGCGCACGCCGGCTCGCTGCAGAAGCAGTAAGTGGCTCAGGAGAGAAGCGAGCGCTTGCTCAAGCCAATGCGCTCGTTCATCGGGCGGTTTTCGACGGGCTATGCGGGGGCATGTTGGAGCAAACAGAGACGATCCTGGCCTTGGGTCTGGCGCGCGACCATACGATGCCGTTGTATGTGGCCGCGGGCACCTATCTGAACGGCCTAGCAAAGTGGCGGGCGGGCGAGCGAATGGTTGGGCTCACGGAAATGCGCCGAGGCTGGACGTTGCTGCACGAGAATGACTGCTACCTCTGTGAGCCGTTTTGGGGGATGCATGTTGCCGTGGCGGATGCAGAGGCGGGCCAACCCGAGGCCGGGTTGGAAACTGTGAGGGAATTGATCGGGTGGGCGCAACAATCCGGCCAGCATTGGCTTGATGCCGAACTGCATCGCGTCCAAGGTGAGCTCTTGTTGCGCCATGACGCTGCGAACCTCTCCAGTGCCGAAGATGCCTTCAACAGAGCCCTGGAAATCGCCCGACACCAACAGGCAAGGACGTTCGAGCTACGCAGCGCACTTGGACTTGCGCGCCTGCACAATACAAATGGCCGGCCCGAGGCGGTATCCTCGGTGCTCGCTCCCGTCCTCGCTGAATTCGACGCGGGGTGGCAAGATCTCCCCGAAATCAAGGAAGCCGAAGGGCTGCTCGAGCATGCGCATTAGTCAGCCTGCCATTTCGGCTCATTCAAAGGCGACGTAGATGCCGGTCGGGATTCCCTTGCGTGCTCTTTCTTGTTTCGGAATAGCAGCACTTTCGGCGCTCTGTGCGTTTCACGTCGTGCGTGCGGCCTCGCCGGTGGCAGATAGTGTGTCTCTCGCAGAGACGGCGATGACGTGGAGTACCGTCAAGTATGCGACCGATGCGGAGGACGGATTTCTCAGCGGGTCGCTCGACAAGAACACGATCGTCGACCGCACGTTCAGGGCGCGCGTGCTCGAGAATCGATATCTGAAGGTAACACTCGTGCCCGAATTCGGCGGGCGCATTATTTCCATCATCTACAAGCCGACCGGCCACGAACAACTCTATCGCACGGATGTCGGCGTACCCTACGGGATCAAGGCCGGAAATTTCTACTACGACTGGCTGATGGTGTATGGCGGCATCTTCCCGACATTCCCGGATGCCGAGCACGGCAAAACGTGGCTGAAGCCGTGGGCCTTTGAGGTGGTCAAGGAGAGCACGGGCGAAGTGACGGTCGCGATGTCGCTTAAAGACAATTTCGACTATTCCGCGCGACCTGGCAAATTCAGGAGTTCAACCGGGATCGAAGCCACATACTATGTCACACTGAAAGCCGACCGGACCGCACTCGATACGCGCGTGGTGCTCAAAAATCGGCACGACAAGGCGATCCGGTACGAGTACTGGACATGCACGACGCTCGCTCCGGGATCGGATCCGAAAAACCCTAAAGCGACCGCCGGCGCCGAAATCATCGCGCCGATCCGAACTTATAGCACGCCCGCCTGGTCGGCCAATCTGGCAGATGGCGACGAGAGCGCGGGGATGGGCAGGCGGCGCTTCGAAAACCTGCGCTTCTTCAAGAACTGGCCGACGATGGGCATCGCCTACGCGGCACCCGATATGCAGGGCGGGAATTTCTGGGGCGTGATCAACCATGACAACGAAGAAGGAATTTTTCGCATCGCGGACAACAGGCTGACGCCGGGCTTGAAAATGTGGACGTGGGGATTTCCCTCGTTCACTGGCGAAACCGATCCCCGCAAGGAGCCGAATGAGTGGCGACCATACGTCGAATTATGGGCAGGCGTGTCGGACCAATTTTTCCATAGCGCTGACTTTCCCGCGCTGGGTGAAGTCTCGATTCCGGAAACCTACAGTCCGACGGTCGGCATGAGCAACGTGACGCATGCGAATGAGAATATCCTGATCAATCTTTCGGCCAAGGCGTCTAGCGTCGCTGTTCAGTTCTTCAGCATCGAACCGGCCGCCCCGCTCCGCGTAACATTGAAACGCGGCGACACGGCACTGTTCGACGACATCGTGAAGGCCGACCCGAAAAATGGAAATCGCATTTCGGCAACGATCCCTGACGGCAGCAGCGGCGAACAGGTGAAGCTGACGATCAGGACCACCAATGGAAAAGAACTGATCGCAGCCGAGGCGACAATAAATTGACTTCTTTCCTCATGCCGCGAGTTGTGGACGGAACAACACATCGACGCCGTAACTGGTCGCATTGTAGGTGCTGGTCGGGAACAGGCTGCCCGATCCATACGCATACACGCCATTGCCTCCGATCGAAGCCGATGATGGTGCAGTCAGCGGCCCGTTGCTGACCGCCGAGCTGAACATGCCGGGATCGGCGGAGTAGTTTCCTGAGGTGTGATAGGACGCAACATACGTTGTCCCTGCAGTGATCGTGACCGGCGCAGCGAAGTTGACCTGCTGCCAGCCGCTGGCCGTCTCATTGGTGAAGGTGGCGGTGGCAAGCAGGGTGCCGGTGCTGCTCCAGATATTCGCGGTATGGGTGCCGGTATTCGATGGGCCCTTGTAGAAGCGCAACCCGGTGATGTCGCCGGCGCTGGACGATTGGAATTTGAACCCGAGCTCCACCGACTGCGGATCATTGACTGACACCACGCTCGGTGTCGGATTGGAGCCGAACAGGCTTATGATGCTCGCGGATGCTGGGTTGACGGTCAGGGACGCGGATGCGGTCGCTATCCCGCCCTGGCCGTCGGAGACGGCGTAACTGAACGACGCCGGTCCCGTATAGCCGGAGTTGGGTGTGAAGGTGATGGTGTTGGTCTGGGCGTTGAAGCTTGCGGTGCCGTTGACGCCGTTGCTGACGCCCGTGATCGTCAGGACATCGCCATCCGGATCGCTGTCGTTGGCAAGCAACGCGGAGGCTGCAATCGAGATCGGCGAGTTCTGAGTGGCGCTGAAGCCGGAGTCGTTGGCCGCGACGGGCGCCTGATTGGCGGCGCCGCTCGCCGGACTGAACAGCACGTCCACCCAGTAGTTGGTGGCACCGAAGGTGCTGGTCGGGAACAGGTTGTCCGCGCCATAGGTGTAGACGCCGTTATTGCTGCCGGATGCGGTGAGCGGGCCATTGACACGTGAAGACGTGAAGTAGTTGCTGGTCGACGCGTAGCGGCCGTTGCTGTGAAAGCTTGCCACATAGGTGGTTCCGGCGGTGATCGAGACAGGATCGCTGAAGGTCACCGTCTGCCATCCACTGCTGGTCTCGTTCGTGAACGTGGCGGTCGCCAGCAGCGTGCCGGTGCTGCTCCACAACGAACCTGTGTGGGTGCCGGTGTCACCGGCGCTTTTGTAGTATTTGATGCCGTTGATGGTGCCGGCCGCAGAGGACGTGAACTGCACCCCCAGATTGACCTGGGCCGTGTCAGAATCGGCGAGAATCGCTGGTGTGTCGGAGCTTGAGAACAAGCTCACCGTCGGCGGGATCACTGTCAAATTGGCTGTTGCAGTCGCGGTGCCGCCGCGCCCATCGGAGATGGCGTAGCTGAAGGACGCGAGCCCGGTGTAGCCGGCGTTCGGCGTGAAGGTGATGACATTGGTCTGGGCGTTGAAGCTGACGGTGCCGTTGACGGCGCCGCTCACACCGGTGATGGTCAGCGGATCGCCATTCGGATCGGTGTCATTGGCAAGCAGGGCCGATGCGGCAATGGTCAGAGCCGTATTCTGCGTGGCGTTGTAGCCGCTGTCGTTGTTGGCAACCGGCGGCTGGTTGGCTACCGGATTCACTGTCAGACTGACCGTTGCAGTTGCCGTGCCGCCCTGTCCGTCGGCGATGGCGTAGCTGAAGGACGCGGGCCCGGCATAGCCGGCGGTCGGGGTGAAGGTGATCGTATTGGTCTGGCTGTCGAAGCTGACCGTGCCGTTGACGGCGCCGCTCGCGCCCGTGATTGCCAGTGTGCCGCCGTCCGGATCGGTATCGTTGGCAAGCAGCGCCGCCGCCGCAATCGTCAGCACCGTGTTCTGCGTGGTGTTGTAGCCGCTGTCGTTGTTGGCAACCGGCGGCTGATTGCTGGCGCCGCCGGACGGCGCGAACACGACATCGACCCAATAATTGGCGGCGTTGCAGGAGCTGGTCGGGAAGATGCCGGAGGTGCTGGTGCCGCCATAGGAGTAGACGCCGTTGCCGCCGGCGGCAAGGCTGGACAGCGCGGTCAAAGGACCGTTGGTAACGGCCGCGGTGAAGTAGTTGTTGGTCGCAACATAGGCGCCGGTGGTGTGATAGGAAGCAACATAGGTGGTGTTGGCGGCGATCGAAACCGCTGATGACAGCGTGACGGTCTGCCAACCGCTGGCTGAGGTGTTGGTAAAGGTGGCGGTGGCGAGACGAGTGCCTGTTGACGACCAGAGATCGAGGGTGTTGATGCCGGTGTCGCTCGCGCTGCGATAGAACCTGAGCGCCGTAATCTGCCCGGCGACCGAGGACGTGAACTTCATCCCGACTTGGATCTGGGATCCGTCATTGAGGTCGGTCAGAGCCGGTGTGCTTGACGCGCTGAACAGGCTGACGGGAGCCGCCCCTGGCGGTACCACGGTGAAGCTGACGGTGGCCGATGCCGTACCGCCGCGCCCATCGGAGATCGTGTAGGTGAAGCTCGCCGGACCGGTGTAGCCGGCATCGGGTGTAAAGGTGATGGTGTTGTTCTGCGGATTGGGCTGCGCGTTGAGCACGACGGTGCCGTGTGTTGCTGCACTCACGGCGATGACGCTGACCGCATCCCCATCGGGATCACTGTCGTTCCCGGTCAGGGACGACGCCGCAATCGTCAGGGCCAGATCGCGGGTCGCAATCGGTCCGTCGTCATTGGCAGCTATGGGCGCGCTGTTGGTGACCGAAGGATTGAACATGACGTCAACCCAGAAATTCGTCGCCGCGAACGTGCTCGTCGGGAACGCGATATTGCTGCTGTAGGTATAGACGCCATTGCCATTGCCGAGAGCGGTCAGCGGACCGCTCGTCACATTGCTCAAGAAATAGTTCACGCTGGCGGAGTAATGGCCCACATCCGTATGATAGGAGGCGACGTAGGTGGCTCCGGGCGTCAGCGAAATCGGGTTGGAGAAGGTCACGCTCTGCCAGCCGCTGGCGGTTTCGTTTGTGAATGTGGCCGTTGCCAGCAAGGTGCCGGTGCTGCTCCAGAGCTGGCCGGTGTGGGTGCCGGTATCCTGGCTGCCCTTGTAGAAACGGATGCCGCTCACGGTGCCGGCAACCGACGTCTGGAATCTCACGCCGAGTTCGACGGCGCTTGCATCGGTGGTGTTGACGGTGTCGGGGGTGGCCGAGCCCGGAAACAGCGAGACGTAAGTCGGAGCCTCGACGGTCACGGTGCGCCCCACGGAAGGCGTTTCGAGATTGATGCTGTCGTCCACCGCGCGCGACATGATGGTGTAGGTCCCGGCGACCTGCGGAGACCAGCTATAGGACCATGTCTCGTCACCAATCGCCGGATGCCAGCTCAAGCCCCCGTCCGTCGATACTTCCACGCCGGCGATCACGCCGCCGCCGACATCCGATGCCGTGCCGAAAATCGTGACCACGTCTCCGGCTCTGATGTTTGCCAGCGCGTTGACGCTCGAGGTCGGCGCGGTCTGATCCGTGGAGCCGGTGGAGGCGACCAAATCCGGCTGCAGCGTTCCCGGCTGAATACCCATGTCGGCGAGCAAGTTGACCATCGACTGTTGCACGCGCGAGTCAGTGGGCGTTGGCGTCAGGTCGTGATTGTCGCTCAAACCCCACGCCCAGTAGACCGTTCCGGCGGCGAAGACCAATGCCTTGCTTGCCGCGCGGTAGAGCGTCAGGTTATGGGTCGAGATGGCGCTTCCCGTCGTGTTGCCGTAATCAAGGAGGTAGCTGTTGACCGGAACCGTCGTCGAGGAGAGCCGGACTAGGCCCGCGGGATCGAATCCATTGTCGACCGCTTCGTCCCACTCATAGCCGAGGTAGTTCCTGGTCAGCGTCGCTGTCTGCCCCGGCTGAAGATTCGCAACGCTGGTGTAGCGCCAGAAGCGCAGATTGGCGTCGTCGTAGGGAATTGTGATTGCCTGCAGGCCGCTGCCTTGGCCGACGTCATCGACCTGGAACATCTGTCCGATCAATGCATTTTCCGGGCTTCCTCCGCCGAGCGCCGGCGGGCTGAGGCGGGGATCACGGAACGTCCCGGTCCACTCGTCGCTTGGATCGATCGATGCGTCCGGTGACCAGGTCTCCTTGTAGGAGATCAAGGTGCGATAGGCCGTGCCGTCGCTGCTGATGCTGTTGCCCCAGCGCGTGCGCCAATACATCTCGTTGCCGCTCCAGAACGCCAGATTGACACCGGCATCGCGGGCCGCCTCGACATTGGCGCGCTGTTGCCCCGACCAGTACTCGTCATGACCAACGTCGAGATAGAGCTTGTGATTGAGGAGCAGACTGCCGTAACGGTCCGTGTCAACACCCGACATGTAGGAGACGTCGTAGCCGTTCTGCTCCAGCCAGTAGATCGCCGCGTATTCAGCGCCGAACAGATAGTCCTGCGGACCTGCAAAGCTTCCAACGCTGCCGCGGGTGGCAATCGGCCGGTTGTAGCTCACCGCGTAGGCGCGTCCCGCACCTTGACCTGTGGCAGGGCCGTTGCCGCCATAGAAATTCGCACCGCCCCAGCCGTTATAGGCCTGCCAGGTCGTGTCAGAGGTCTGAAAGATGACGTCGCTGGTGCTGCTGTCATCCCTGACGATGAACGGGATGTGATTGGCGCCTTCAACACCGTCCTCGCGTACGAGCTTTGCGATGTAGACGCCTGACACGGCATCCTCAGGAACCTCCCAGGAAGCCGAAACAGACCAGTTGCCGGCATCGACCAGGCCGGTCGTGTCGTCACGCAGCGGCGCCGGCTGGTTCTGCACACCGGTGTGCTGGATGGTGTGGACCTTTCGCGCACCCATGCCGCCGTAATAGCCGAGGCGGTAGATGTCGATCCGATAGTTCGATGAATCCGTGTTGATCTTGAAATCGATCTGGTTGCCACGATTCACGCTGATATCGGTGGCAAAACCTTCGATATTCGAGCTGCCAGCACCCTCGATATCCCATTCGCTTTGCGGATTTCCCGTCTTCTGGTTCTCGAGCACGATTGGGTTCGTGGAAGTCGCGGCGGCCGCGAGTGCGTTGGGCGACGTACTTGTGTTGGCCTGCCGCCCCGCAGGAGAAAGCTCTGCAGTCGTCACCGAGCCTGATAGAATTCCGATTTCACCTTTCCCCGTACCGATACCAGTCTCGCCGCCTCCCGGCAGCGTGCGCCAGCTCGCCCCTCCGCCTAGTAGTGCATTCCAATTTGCGAGCGGCGCAATGTTCTCCAAGGACATGGAGACACTGGTCGAGGCGCCCATGGCCCCGGCGCGGCCGGTCAACACGAAATCTGCTCCGCCAGACACGCGGCTGCCGTGCAACTGCGCCGACGCCGCATTGGCTGCTCTCTGATCGAGCAATTGTGTTGGAGCAATGAAGTAGCCGCAGCCGCAAACCTGCGCGACTGCTGGAGGTGTGGAAGATCCGAAAATGTTGGGGGTCGCAGTCGAAGGCACGTGACCAAGGATGACCACAGGATTTGGCGGCGCTGGTTCGGCCGCCGCGGAGGCTGGCGCTCGGACTTCTGTCGTCAACGCTGCAAATCCGGCGTCCGATGTTGCAGCGGATGCCGACGCCGCGGCACCTGAGGCGCTCAGACCCAGGCCCTCCTGCAAATTCCGCGCGGCGAGCAGCGACAGCGACTCGTCTTGGTCTGAAGCTGAAACTCGGACATTTCTTCGCAGGAGAGTGCGTGGCCACGTCTGCAATCCGAGAGCGATGCGGCCCAGACCAAAATCTTCGTATAACGACCTCATGCGATGACACCGCCTTAAAATATTTAATTCTCCCAAATTAAATATTAATCTCCGTTTAATTCAATTTGCTGTTCTGTCGCACCCCAGCCCTTGCTGAACAACCCGATGCCGATCTTCGTCAAACTGACAGTGGATAGTCGTGATTTTCTAATGGGTTGAATCCAGCCGAACTTCCCTTCTTGGCACAAATGGATTTCAAATCAGGAGATATTCAATTTGCGCTTGAATGGAGCAGGCAAAGCGCCCGCATGCGAATTGCATAGCGCCGCCTGCTTGGCGGCATGCGCTGCATGGTCGCGCAACTCATCGCTGCGCGAACCAGTGCGTCTTTTGGATTAATCAGTTCGACGCCGGCCGATCCGCTCGACGCGCGAGACAACACCGTCACGCGTGACGGGTCTCGCATGCGGAATCCAGATCGTGCTGGTCGCGACCGAAGCGACGTGCATTGCGGAGGCAAGGCGGATGCGCGCTAACGCGAACGCCTTGCCTCGACGCGATGAAGCCATCTATCTAAAGATTCTATCTAAAGATATGGGCCGAACCGCGCGGAGACGGAATCGGCCAAGCATTCCCATCGCGAGCCTCGCAAGCAGGAGTGTCAAGCTACTTGGTGCTCAGTGAAATGCCGAGGGCAGATGCTTTCACGGTCACCGCTGCGGGTGACCTCTTGAGAGACTTTGCGATTTTGTCTCGACCACGCTTCTCTTTCGCCATGGTCTTGAGCGTCTTCAGGTCGTCCTTCGACCATAACACGCGCGTGGCTTTCTTTTTCTTCGCCATTACAACTCCTCTTCAAGAGCCATGTTTTACGAACCCAGGCTAGTCCGGTCAAGGAACATTGACTGCAGGCATTGGAGCAGTTGGATACGGTCGATAAGCACCGTGGTGCGTTGCAGCCACGATGACGAAAAGAATAGCAAATACGATGATGGCGCGCATAGTCAGGCTCCGCATGAAACCTATCTAACACTCAATGATCTCGGGCATTGTGAACTAGCTCACCAGTTCCAGTGGATCGCGACGTTCATGACGCCTATGCCGTGCACACGCGGGAGCCTCGGCCGAGCGGAGAGCATGTGACGATATTCATGATGGCAGCATCGCCCCGGCTCCAAGCCACTGTTTGACCAGCGAGGCCAATGTGCCGTCGGCCGCAAGCGCGGCCTGCGCACCGCCAATCGCATCGCGCAGCGCGATGTCTCCTTTGCGGACACAGATGCCAAGGTGCTCCACAGTGATGCCGGTCTGAACGACCCCAAGCCTCGGCCGGCCGCGCACGAACCAAGCCGTGACGGGTGCGAGTTTCATGAAGGCGTCGCAGCCTCCGCTTGTCAGATCATCGAGCGCTTGCTCGATCTCGTGATAAGCATAGACGCGCACCCGCGCAGCACGATTTTCCGCGACCAGTTTCTCAGCAACTGGCTGGCTGGTATTCCCCTGCTGCACTCCGACGACCAGACCTTTGAGATCGGCGATGCCATGTACATCCGGATTGCGGATGACATCGACGACAAGTGATTGGCCTGAAATCGCATAGGGCGTGCAGAAATCGGCCTTTGCTTCCCGGCCCGGCGTGATGGTGGTGCCAGAGGCGACGCAGTCGTATCTGCCGGCATCCAGACCGGCGAAGATGCCGTTGAAATCGGAGCCCGTGTACGGGACCAGCCGCCATTCGCGGCCGAGCATCCCGGCGATGCGCTGCACCAGCGCAATGTCGAATCCCGCCGGGCCATCGCTCGTCAAGAACTCGAATGGCGGATCGGGAAGCGCTGCTCCCACTCTCAAGGTTGACACGGCTATGACCTTTGCTGCGCTAAACTCAAGGACAGGCGGGCCGACTTGCGCCTGGCGATAGCTCTGTATTCAGCCATGATAGGCAAACAGCTCGATTGGCTCGCTGAAGCCTCGCACCGGATATTCGCCGACACGTTCGAGATCGAAATCGCTTTTGACGAAGTCGGCGAACGCGCGGGACAGCAGCACCTTTCGACCCAATTGTTTGGTCAGGGTTTCGAGACGCGATGCCATGTTAACCGCGGGACCGATAACGGTGAAGTCGAGGCGGGTACGCGACCCGATATTGCCGTACATGACGTCGCCGACATGGACGCCGATACCGTAATTCAGCGGTTCACGACCGGTTTCGCCATTCTTTTCGTTCAGGGCAATCACCGCCTGACGGGCTTCGGAGACGGCGTGCAACAGATTTGCGCAGGCCGACGGCTGGCTGAGCGGAAAGATGGCGAGCAGACCGTCGCCGATGAATTTCAGTATTTCCCCGCCATGTCGCGCAATCGGCTCCGACATCGCGTCAAAATACCCGTTCAGAAGATCGATGACATCATCGCGCGGCCAGTTATCGGAGATCCTGGTGAAATCACGCAGATCGCAGATCATGATGGCGGCGCGTACCGTGGTTCCGCTGCCGCGCCTGGTGGCGCCGGCCAAAATCAGTTCGCCGGCGTGCGACCCGACATAGGTTTCAAGCAGCGTTCGCGCCAGCCGGTTCTTGATACGGATTTCGCTGACCAGCGCCAGAATCGGTAACAGTTTTAGCAGGCTGGCGATATGCGCGTCGTCGAAACCTCCGACCCGGTCGGTTGCGAAGGTCACGATGTGCCGTTTGCCGAGCGTATGATATAGCGGCCAAGCGACATAGTCGGTCAGGCCCTTGGCCCGCATTTCGTCATAGATGGCGTGCTTACGGCCGAGCGAAGGATCACGTTCGAGATTTTCGCGTACCTCGAGGGCACCATCGCGAATTTCGTTTGCCGGACTGCCGATGTATTCGGATCGCCCTATGACATCGTAATCGACTCTCTCAATCTTGGCCTCACGCATTCCGTCGACCCACATCATCCGGGCGCCGAGCCATTGAGGATGGTGGATCAGGATATGAAGCGACGCCCGCTTGACGGGAATGCCCGCGCGCTGAAGGCGCATACACATCTCGGCGAAAATATTGTCGATGAAGCGCTCATCGCGCGTGTCGTTGGTCAGCCAGTGCACAACGTCGTCGTCGGAATACGCGGTGCGGGGATCAATGTTTGGCGGCGGGTTCATAGCTTGTTCCTCGGTGGTGACCTGGATCGACAGCAGAGGATATGTCGTGTCCCTGCCCGGCGGCGTCAACGAAGTCCGCCGCAATTTGCTTGCGCGCGCATCGGGTTGTTGGGGAGTTGCCGCCCTGTCCGGCGCGGGAGGCCGCAGGGTAGCGCAAAAGCGCCCGTTCTGCTCCCGTAGCGGCCCGTTGCCGATCCGGAAGCAACGGCGCGAGAGCAGCTCAAGCTTCGTGCAGGATTGACCGCAAGCGCGCCGCCAATTCTGACATGCGGAACGGTTTGTCGATAATCGGAAATTCGCCTACCGCCTGATGGCGGTCCAGCGCGTCGCCCGCATAGCCCAACGCAAGCAGAATCTTGATGCCCTTGTTCAATTTCCTCGCTTCGCGGGCAACCTCAATGCCGTTGATCCCGTTTGGCATCACGATGTCACTTAGCAGGAGGTCAAATTCCTCGCTCCGGAGCAGCCGAAGCGCTTCCGTGCCGTTCCGAGCGCAACGAACCTGATAGCCCGACCTGGTCAGCATCGCCGACGTGAGGTCCAGAAGATCGTCGTTGTCCTCGACAACCAGGACGCGCTCCGAACCGGTCGGAAACGCTTGGGGTTGGGCGTCTTCAGTTTCGACGTCAGGCGTTTGCGTGGCTTTGGGCAAGTAGAGGGCGACAGTGGTCCCCTTTCCCAATGCACTCTCGATGGCAATGTGTCCCCCGGACTGACGGACAAAGCCGTAGACCATGCTAAGGCCAAGCCCGGTGCCCTTGCCGACCTCCTTCGTTGTGAAGAAGGGCTCAAACACCCGGTTCCGCACCTCGGGAGGCATTCCAGAACCGGTGTCCCTGACGGACAGCCTGACATACGATCCGGGCAAGCACCCCGCCGCGGCTCCTTCGCCCACGACGACGTTCTTCATCTCGATGTCGAGCACGCCGCCATTGGGCATGGCGTCGCGCGCGTTCAGGGCCAGATTGAGGAGAGCGGTCTCCAGCCGCGCCGGATCGACATGGCACAGCCACAATCCTTCGCTGGTCCACACCTTGACCCGGCATGCTTCCCCAACCGCCTTGCGGATGATGCCCTGGAACTCGGAAACAAGCTGGTTTGCGTTGACCGGTCTTGGATTCAATATCTGCCGGCGCGAGAAGGCAAGAAGCTGCGCGGTCAGCTTTGCCCCTCGATCGACAGCACGCCGCGCGGCCGCGGCGGAGTGCCGGATCTTGCCGATATCATCACCGGCCTCGATGAGTTCGAGGTTCGCGGAGACCACCGTGAGCAGATTGTTGAAGTCGTGCGCGACGCCGCCGGTGAGCTGGCCGACGCTCTCCATCTTCTGGCTCTGATGAAACTGCTCGCTCGCTTCGGACAATTCGTGCTCACGGTGCTTCAGCGCATCGGCCATGGCGTTGAACGCCCTGGCGACCCGTGCGATTTCCGAATTGCCCGCGATGTCCAGACGCCGGCCGAATTCGCCGAGCCGCCAGCGGTTCGCAGCGTCAACCAATTGCGCAAACGGGCGCTGGATGAACCGTTGGGCGCCCCACGCCGTCAGGATCAAGACGATCAGGGCGCTCATGAGGATGAACAACAGGTCGCGCTGCGTGCGATGTTCGATCTTGGTGAAAGTCTGCGCCTTGCCGAGGCCGTAGCTGACAAGAAGATCTTCCCCCACAGCGGCGAATGCGACAGTTCTTCGCACGCCGTCAACGTTCACCATATCAGCTACAGTCCCGTTGGAGAGCGTCGGATCTTTGCCGGCAGGCAGCTTCTTGCCGACGAACAGGGCATTGTCAGGATAGCGAGCGAGACAGATGCCGTTGCGGTCGGTGATGGCGAGCGCGGCTCCCTCCGGAACGCCCTTTTTCGCGATATAGTCTGCGAGCCAATCAAGGCTGAGAGATGCTATGACGACGCCACCCATGTGGTTTTCGTCCTCGTAGAATGGCAGCGCAAACTGGAGGACGCTGCGACCGGTATTTCGGCCGAACGCGAACTCTCCAATTGTGAATTTTCCGGTCCTCACGGCGTTCGCGAAGTAGGCACGTCCAGTGGCGGGAGCGAGCTTATGCACTACGGGAGCTACCCTATGCTCCGTGAATGAGGAGCAGAAGGCACTGGCATTCATGTCGACCACGATAAAGGAGATGAACTCCGGATATTGTTGCTTGATCCGGGACAGGTAGGCATCGCATTCCTGGACGTCCTTGGCCTTTATCGCCGGAACCTCCGAGAGCGCAATCAAAGCCTGGCGAACTCCCTGGACGATCTGCTGCTGCTCAGCGGCGGCGAGCTTGGCGAGGCCGAGCGCTTCGTCCTGTACTTCGACCTCGCGCGTGCGACGCAGGTCGATCTCATTGTACGCCTGTATCGCGATTGCCGGCAGTATGGCGGCTGCCACCAGCGCGAACAAGCGTGATAACAGGCTGCTCATTTCGACCTTTTCCTACGCATGATCGGCGGCATCAGACCGACCGTGCCCAGTCCACCGACAAGCGCCATTGCATCAAGAGTTCTCCGAACTGCGATCGGAAACGACGCCATCAAGCGGTGGCGCTATTCCGAGCCTTCATTGACCAGTTCGTCGCGGAGAAGTGGCACCCACGGCCGTGAAGACAGGCTGGCCCATGTCGATGCCAGGGATGGCAGAGCGACGAGAAGACTGGCGGCAGGTGACCCTATGGCGGCACGCGTAGCATTCAACAGCCTCACGAACCATTGAGCCCTAAGGCCCAATGCAGCGTCCTCGGACTGGGCGCTCGACATCGCTGGAGCTCTAGTGATCGTCGACTGGCCCCGCAGGTCCACGGCTCGGCGCGGACGAGGGAGGCCGATCTATCGGTCGGGTTGGCCCTTGGCACGTCAGGGCGATAGAGTGATTCTCATTGACTTCTGTCCCGCTACCAATCTTCTGCCGTAAAAGCCTGAACCGGCCGCATTACAGAGCTGTTTCAGTCCGCCGGGAAACGATTGCGATTGTAGGCGAGCGGCCAAAAAGTTGGCGAAGAGAAGCCAGGACACAACGAGGCCGGTTCCGATGGGCGCTAGTCAGCGCCCATCGGACGAGTTTGAGGATCGCGCGCTAACTTTTCAGCGCAAGATTTCGCGCAGCACCTCGCCGTCGACGCGGTGGGGCGTGACACCCAGGATCTGCATGACGGTCGGCGCCACGTCGGTGTTGCGCATGCGGCGGATCGTGGCGTCCTTGCGGATCTGCGGGCCGGCGGCGATGAAGGTCGCGCTCATCACCGGCAGCTCGGGATCGTGGCCGTGGGCACCATAGAAGTTAGGCATCGACAGCATGGTCGATGTCGCATTGAACGGCGCATCGCCGAGACGGGCGACGCCGGGGTTCTGGATGCCGTCGAAGTTGTAGCCCGGGGCCATCAGCGCGAACACATCGCCGAAATCCTGTCCGATGGTCTTGCTGGTGCATTCCCCGGTCCCTTCCTCGCACTGCAGCGGCCGGGTCTCGACCACGGTGAAGATCCGCCCGTCCTTGAGCGAGTAGTTGAACTTCGGGTTGGAATCGACCGCGTTCTTCACCGCGTCGGTGATCTGCGTTACCAGCGCCTTGTAGGCCGCCAGATCGACGGTGCCGCCCAACTCGCGGTTCTGCAGGTTGACGTAGATGTTGGCCGCCGGACCCGAAGTGCGGATCGCGATCTTGGTGGTGTCGATGCCGGCGTTGCGCAGGACGTTGGTCAGGTTGACCGAGGTGTGGAACGGCGCGAAGCCGTGGTCCGACGCCACGATGACGTTGCTGTCACGGACCGCCGCATCGGCGATCTGCTTCACCGCCTTGTCGGCCGTCTGATAGGCGAAACGGATATATGAAGCATACCGCGCGACCTTGGCCGGATCCTGGCCCCCGCCGATCGAGTTCGGATCGGTCGGGTTGGTGCCCTGGCGGCGGTCGGTGAGCAGGAACTGATGCTCGGAACCGTCGGGCTGCTCGATGTAGACCATCACGAGATCAGCGTCGGGATAGTTCCGGATCGCGCGCTCGCCGATATCAGCCTGGTAGCGCACGAAGGTCTTCACCATGTCCTCGAACATCGTCTCGATCTCGAGGTCGGGGAAGTTGGTGAAGCCCGGGCTCAGCCGCTCCGGAATCCGGAAGTCAGCCTGCGGACGCCAGAATCCGACATTGTTGTTGATGTCATCGACATCGGCCAGCACCGCCGCGTTGCGCGGGATGTAGTTGGCTCCGTAGCGGGCGAACCGCACCACCGAAAGATCGGGCGCCAGCGCCGAGACCAAGTATGCGGCGCCGACCCTGGCCCCGCTGCCTTCGAAGAAGAATGGCGCATTCTCGCCGCCGAGCTTGACGTAGGCCGGTCCGGTCGACGGCGCGTGGAACGGTCCTGCCGTAATGCCGCGCGTCGCGTCAAAGAACACCAGCGTGTCGTAATTCACCTTGCGGTCATTGGTGGTGTCGAGCGCCGCCACCCGGATCGAATATTTAACGTCGAGCGTCGCCGCATTGGTGCAGGTCGCCGATGGCGCCGACGAACACGAGAACGTCTCGATCGGCGCTGAGGTTACCAGCACCGGGCTAAACGAGAAACGGCCGGCCGCCTGGAGCGCCGTGACAACAGCCGGATCGGACGTGAAATCACCCCGGGACAGCGAGAAGCCCTGAGCCCCGATACCGCCGAACGCCCCGAACGGCACGGTAAAGTCGGTGACGCGGATCGGCTGGGCCGGTTGCACCACGGTGTTGTTGATGGAGATGTCGGCGCCGTCGCCGCCCGGCCAGGTCGCGGTGACCACTTTCTTGCCCTGCTGGCGCAACTGCACCCACAACGGCAACGCCGTCGGCCGCGGCGAAGGCCCGAGCGGGCTCTCGCGATAGCCGCCGATCGGTGCCGCAAATCCGCTGATGCTCGATGAGATCGGCCCGACGATTGCCTGGAAGGTGTTCGACGGGATGTCGTTGTGAACCGCCGTCGAGCCGGTGGCAATCTCGATGTGCGACACCGCGGTGAGCGACGGCGACGCCGTCACGTTCTGCTCCGCCACCGCGCCGCGGCGGCTCAGCCGCGCCAGGCCGCCGTCATGCGGCAACACGCCCTCGTCGATGAACTTCTGGATGAAATCGGGCTTCGCGCCGTCGAGCGAGATCACCACCACCCGCGGCGACTTGCGACCATGATGGTTCCCGTCCTGATCGCCGTCATGATCATGGTCGCGGTTGTCGCCGTGGTCGCGGTTGCCGCCGTCGTTATCGGCGTGCGCCGGCGCCGCAACGCCGGTCAGCGATGCAGCGAGCGACATTGCCAATATCAAGGAGAGAAAACTCTTCAAGTTCATATGGACGCCCCATTTTCGCTGCGCAATCTAGGCGGGTTTGGTCGGAAACGACGCAACGATTATCGGGCTTGGCTAACGACGCGCATGTGACGCTTCGGCGACACCTGTAATGTGGTGGCGACAACGCTACGATGATGTCGGCACGTGGCCTTTCGCGTCGATATTAGAAGTAACCAGCGCTCCTTGCCGTGCGAGGGAACGCAAGCGTTCGGATCGCAATCTGTTTCGAGTGGAACCACGTACGTCGAGGCCGAACGCGTCTGCAACGCTTGGTGGCGAGTCTCGGAGCAATGGTGCAGTCAACCAGTGAGCGTCACCCGCAAGTTCGTGCCTGCAGGGTCATGCGATAGGTCTCTGACGATGTCTGACAATCTCAATTCGAATAAGTGCGCGTCTGGATTTGGCAGCCTTCTGCGCTTTCGGTATCGAGCTCGCGCCAACCCATCGCCTCCGCATATTGCTGCGTGGACATTGGCACAAACTGTGTATTGGGCAGCGCCATCGTTGAGCTGGCTCAGTGCGACGTTCGCATTCTGGCACGCGCCACAGTGTCCGCATGCTGCCACAGACTGGAACTTAATCTAGAAGTCTGAGCGCAAATGGTAGCGGTGCAAATCGCGCGGCGCACGGGCTACGACCACCTTGAACGATCCACCGGGAAAGCGTTCGCTCAGCAGGATGTTGCGATCTTCGCTGTCGGTCTCTGCACTCATGCGCCGCGCAATATCAGCATCTCGGCGAAGACAGGCTCGACGTCGCTCACAACGCAGTCGCGGCAGTCGGCCTGTGTCGGCATTCCCACGAGACATGGCGACGTTTCATGACAGGCATATGACATTCCGGGGATCGCGAAGCCGCTAAGCACCATGAGGCGGACATCACGAAAAAGCGACGCACCATGCACATACGGCAAAGAGCTCACCCCCTTCACGCCATGCATCACTCCGAGGAAGCCGCCAAGGCCCACATGGAGGAACACGGCAAGAAGTAATTATCGAAGCTTCGATTACGGACCTGCACTTGAGGCCACCTCGATTAGCGGTCTTTTTTCTTTATTCGCCTGAGCGCGACGCCGGCTCTTAACGCGCCCGTGTCAGCGCGAGCCAGATGCCGCCGCCGATCATGAAGCCGCCGGAGACGCGCGAGACCAGGCGCGTCCGCCGCTTGGAAAAGAATTTTCGCGCGCGGCCGGCGAGCAGCGCGTAGACCATGTCGCTCATCGCCGCCGTCACCATGAAGGTCACCCCCAGCAACGCCACTTGCGGGAAGTGATCCTTGTTCAGGTCCACGAATTGCGGAATGAAAGCGCCGAAGAACACCAGCACTTTCGGATTCGACAGCAGCACCAGAAATCCCTGCAGGAAGAAACCGCCGCGCGGTGGCGGCGGCGGTTCATCCGAGCTCACCTCCGCAACCGGCGAGCGGATCAGCTTGATGCCCAGCCAGACCAGGTAGGCCGCGCCGGCAAAGCGCACCCAGTCGAACCAGTAGCCCATCGTCGCCATCAGCGAGGTGAGACCGACCGCAACGACGCCGATCACGATCGCCAGCCCCGCCTGCGCGCCCAGCACATTGGTCAGCGCTGCGCGGGTGCCGTGCCGCAGGCCGTTGGCGATCACCAGCGTGACGATCGGGCCGGGCAACAAAGCGAGCGCAATGCAGGCGGCGACATAGGCGAGATAGGCTTGCAGGGACATGGGAGGACTCGGCTCGAGGCTTTCGTTGCATAATAAGGACATGGATGCCCGGAACAAGCCCGGGCATGCGCATTCTTACTGCGTGTTCATCGCGAATTTTACCCATCTCGCCGTCTCTGCCGATGCCAGCAATTGCAGTGCCGCGCGCTGCACGACCGCTGCATCTCCCCTGCCCTGCGCCGCCGCCACCAGGAGATCGCAGCGGTGCGAGACCGCGATGCCGATCGCTCCATGCGGCACGCCATCGCCAATCTTCAGATCGTACGTCCTCATGCGTCCGGGCATATCGGCGACACGCACTGCTTTTCCTGCCTGCAGCGGTACAAACTGCGTACTGATCAAGTCGACATCCGCGACGCGGTCGACCTCATCATCGTCGGCGACGCCGGTCGTGCAGTTGCAGAAGCCGAGCTTTGGCCGGATGTAGACCTCGATATCTCCGCCGCAGGCCACGGCATTGCAGCGGAATGCGCGACCGGCGGGCCAGCCGTCGCGCGGAAACGGCCAGGCGATCTCTTGCCATGTCTCGCGCGGCGTCGAAGTCTCGTAGGCTGGGACGCCCGAGAGGACGCCGAGCACAAGTGCTGCAATCGCGATGACCAGCCAGGTGCGCATTCGTCCCGTTCAGGGCAGGCCGGCGACAGCGCGCGCCTCGCCGGTCAATTCGAGTATATGCAGTCCTGTATTGGCGCGGTCGACGGCATAGATATAGCCGCGCTCGTCGGTCTCGACATTGTTGGTCTGGATCGCGACCTTGCAGCGATCCTTGCCCTCGATGGTGACGCAGCGCTTGTCGGTTGCCGGTGTGATCGACGGGATGAAGTAGCCGACTTCCCTGGGGTGATAGGGATCGCGGATGTCGAGGGCACGCACGCCGGCATTGAAGAACGCGATGAAGGCGATTTTCTTGTAGTAGACCGGCGCCATGCTCTCGCTCGAGGAATGCGAACCGAACCGCCCGCCGCGTTCGCAGAACGAGCCGCTCGCCTCCGGCACGGTGTAACTCGAGATCATCATTGGCCGGGTCTCGGTGGTGACGTCAGCGAACCACACCATCTGCCGCGCCTCGCCGCATTCGTTCAAGATCGCCTCGTCGACGATCATCACGATGTCGCGGGTCTTGCCGTCCTTGTCATGCGAAAATTCCGCGATCGGCATGCCCGGCATCGGGAATGCCGTGTGCGCACCGTTGAGTGCCGAGAGCGGCATGCGCGATATTTCGGGATCGCGGAGATTCTCGGCGATCGGCTGCTTCGGTCCGTTGAGCAATTTCTCGCGGTCGACGATCTGCAGGAAACCGCCCTTGTTGGTGCCATAGCCGAAATAGACGCGGTTGCCGGATGAATCTGTTGAGATTGGCCCGTGCAGTTCGGTCGGCACCGCGCCGGTCGAACCAGGCTCCTGGCCCGGCAGGCCGAAATCCCTGATCTTCACGGGATGCGCGGGATCGCTGAGATCGTAGACCTGCGTCATGCGACGGGTGCGCCAGTCCGGCGCGCCCGATACCAGGAAGGCGATGCCGGTGTCGCACTCCCACCAGCTCTTATGCGTATCCTTCAGTCCCCCGATCCGCGCGATCAGCGCGGGATTGGCGGGATCGGCGACATTCCAGATCTCATGCGCCTCGCTGCCGAAGGTGCGTAGCATATAGACCGCGCTCCGATCCCCCTTCGGCAGATCCTTGCCGTCGCAGACACGCACCATCTGCGCGCCACCGGATTCATATTTGCCCTCCTGCCCCGGAATGTGCCGCAGATATTGCGGATGCGCGGGATCGGTGACATCGACGATCGACGTGCCGTTGGGTTCCGGCTTGCCGCTCATCGGATTGACGGGATCGGGGATCTCATCAGTGCCGCCGTGATGGCCGATATAGGCGATCCAGCGGTCGCCCTGATGATGGATGGTGGGCTGATAGGCGCTGCGCGCCTGCAGGTCGTTGGTTCCCACCAATCTCATGTTGGAGGCTTCGGGAGGTGCTCCGACCTTCTGCTGCTCCGCATAAGCGCCCGCGCTCCCGAGAAAAGCAATTGCCACACACAGCGCAAGTTTGCCGCCACCCTTCATGCGTCACTCCCATTGTTGCAAAGCCAATCTTCGTTGGCTGACGCTACGATAACACGGCTGAATTCCGCGCCAAAACACACCCTTGACATGCAACCATTTAGTTGCCTATTGTCGATGGCATGGACGAAGTCTTCAAAGCGTTGGCGGACGCATCGCGGCGGTCGCTCCTGGACAGGCTTCACGCCAGAAACGGGCAGACATTAAACGAACTGTGCGAAGGCCTCGCCATGACGCGGCAGGCGGTCACCAAGCACCTTGCGATTCTCGAACAGGCCAATCTCGTCACCGCGTTCAAGCATGGCCGCGAGAAGCTGCACTATCTCAACCCGGTGCCGATCCATCAGATCGGCGAACGGTGGATCAAAAAATTCGAGCGCGCCAAGCTGGTCGCGCTCAGCGAATTGAAGCGGCAATTGGAGAAGCGTGATGAGTAAGCCGGAATTCGTGTACGTCACCTATATCTCGACCACGCCCGAGAAATTGTGGGAGGCGCTGACCAATAGCGAGTTCACCAGGCGTTACTGGTTCAACACGGAAGTGAAATCCGACTGGAAGGCGGGTTCCCCGTTCGCACTGGTCATGAACGGCACCACGACGGATGTGGGCGAGATCCTCCAAGCCGAGCGGCCGCGGCGTCTCGCCTACACCTTCAAGCATCAGCTCGATGAGGAGATGCGCAAGGAACCGCCGACCAAGGTCACCTTCACCATTGAGCCCCACGGCGACCTCGTGAAGCTGACCGTGACGCATGAAGGATTCGCCAAAGGCAGCAAACTTCTCGACGGCATTTCCAAGGGATGGCCGGCGATCCTGTCGGGACTCAAGACCCTGCTCGAGACCGGGACAGTGATCGCGATCCCGCCTCGTGCGCTTGAGATCGAAGGGTTCGAATAGAAATGAAGATATATCGGAGGAATCCAGAGGACATGAATATCGAGAAATTCAAGCCGGCGATCGTCTACACGATCTATATCGCGTCCACACCGGAGAAGGTCTGGGAGGCGCTGACCAATGCCGAGTTCAGCCGGAAGTATTTTTCCGGCCACGCGGTCGAGGTCGATCTCCGCGTCGGCGGCGCATTCATGGTGCGCACGCCCGATGGCGCGCCGCACATCACCGGCGAGGTGATCGAATGCGAGCCGGCGCGGAAGCTGACAGTGACCTTCAACGTCAACTGGCCGGCGCTGGTGGAAAAGCTCGGACCGACGCTCGTGACCTATGAGATCGAGCAAGCCGGCGATGCGGTCAAGCTCACGCTGCTGCAATCGCACGACCGGCCGATCAGCGACGATATCCTTTCTGGTGGCCGCGCCGGCTGGCCCGCGATCCTCTCCAGCCTCAAGAGCCTGCTGGAGACCGGTGAAGCCATGGTCATCCAGATGCAGCCGCCCGAACGGATGCTGGCGGCGCTGAAGGAGCTGGGGATTGCGACGCCGTAAGGCTACGACGTCACCCCCTCGCGCGCAACTCGCGGCGCAGCACCTTGCCGGTCGCGGTCATCGGCAACGACTCCGCGAACTCGACGAAGCGCGGATATTCGTGGGCGGCGAGTTGTACTTTGACAAAGTCCTGGATCTCGCGGGCGAGCGTGTCGCTCGGGGCATAGCCGGGGCGGAGCACGATCCAGGCCTTGATGGATTCGGTCCTGATCGGATCGGGAATGCCGACCACGGCCGACATCGCCACCGCCGGATGCTTCATCAGCGTATGCTCGATCTCCGACGGGCCGACGCGATAGCCGGCGGTGGTGATGACGTCATCCTCGCGGCTGACGTACCAGAAATAGCCATCCTCATCCTGCACGCCTAGATCGCCGGTAAGTAAGAACTCGCCGGCATATTTCTTCGCGGTCGCTTCCGGGTTGCGCCAATATTCGATCATGGTGCAAGGACACGGCTGCCGCACGCCGATGATGCCGCGCGTCCCCCGCGGCAGCTCCTCGCCTCTGTCGTTGACGATACGCACGTCGAAGCCGGGTGTCGCTTTGCCCATCGAGCCCGGTCGGATCGGAAACAGATTCGAATTGCTGCCGATCACGAGGTTGCACTCGGTCTGGCCGAACACCTCATGGGCGTCGATGCCGAAGGTGTCGCGCACCCAGCCCAGTAATTCGCCGCCGAGCGACTCTCCGCCGGTGAAGATGCTGCGCAGCTTCACGCCCGAATTTGTCACGCCCGCCTGCCGCATCAGCTTCAGCGCGGTCGGCGGCAGGAACACGTTGCGGATGCCGAATTCAGCCATCATCTGCATCGCCGCCTGCGGCTCGAACTTGCGCGCGCGATGGCCGACGATGGGAATGCCGTGATACCAGAACGCGAACAGACCGTTGATCAGGCCACCGATCCAGGCCCAATCCGCCGGCGTCCACATCAGGTCGCCGAGCCGCGGCAGGAAGTTGTGGCACATCTCGACATTCGGCAGATGGCCGAGCACGACGCGATGCGCGTGCAGCGCGCCCTTTGGATTTCCTGTGGTGCCCGACGTATAGATGATGAGCGCGGGATCATCGGCCGAGGTGTCGACGCTGGTAAACTCCGCCGAGGCCGCACGCAGTGAGGGCCAGAACGGCCTGGTGCCTGCGGGCGCTTCGTCACCGACCACATAGATGTTCTTCAACTCAGGCAGGCGGTCGCGGATCTTGGCGAGCTTCTCCCAGCCGGCCGCGTCGGTCACGATCGCCTTCGCCTGCGAATTCGACAGCCTGAATTCCAGCGCATCCTCGCCAAACAGCGCGAACAGCGGGATCGAGATCATCGCGGAGCGGAAGGCGGCAAAATGCGCGATCGGCAATTCCAGCGATTGCGACAGGAACACCGCGACGCGGTCGCCGCGCTCAAGACCGTCGGCCTTCAGCACATTGGCGAAGCGGCGCGACATCTCCGCGACCTCGTCGAAGGTGGTGCGCGTCTGGGCGCCGTCCTCGTCGACATAGACAAGCGCGAGCCGTCCGGAGCCATCGGCATGGCGGTCGCAGCAGGCGGTCGCCATGTTGAAGCGCGCCGGCACGTCCCAGCGGAAGTTGCGGCAGAGCTCGTCGTAGGTTGCGGCTTCCTTGAGCATGATCCTCGGCGTTCCCAGCGTTTCCTCGCGGACCGGCGTCGCGATGACCGGTCGCTCTATTGTTGTCGTCAGTTTTAAAGCGCCGCGCGCCCCGCACAAGTCTTGGTGCCCTGCACGTCGCGCCTTATGCGCTGCCGCTGAGAGCGTTGCTGATCGACCCGAGCGGGAAGCGAGGCGGCGCAAGCCGCGTCAACGCGTCGCGATGCGTGCAATGCTTCCGGGTCGTCATTCCGTCGCCGACTTCGCCGCGCCGCGGAATAATGCGCGGACGGGATACCAGCCGATCACCTCGGATTCTCCCCCTTCCGGTAGACGCAGGCGGCCCGGAACTCACGCAACTAATTGATTTAATTTAGCTTATCCTGATTTCCGTACTGTCATGCGCGGATTCATCATGAGGTCTGTCGGCACCGTTCAGGGGTCGCAATTTTGTCAAATAAGCCTATATTAGGGGACGAAATGACATGTGCGGCGCGCCGCCGGTTGTGGCCCGCCGTCCTCAGCCCCCAATCGCGCTATCGCTAAGAAGAGTAAGAGGTCGTCGACCATGCGTCCTATGCGTCCGTTCAACTTTAACACCTCCGCCGAGCTGTTTCCTGCCGCCATTCGCAAGAAGAAGCGGGCCGGATTCGCCTATCGGCGCTTTGGCACCGCGGCGGAAGCCGTGCAGTATGCCATGGAAGAGCTGCCGGCGGATTCGCTGAACGGCGCCTACCTGCAGGTCGAGGAAGCCCGTTTCGACCAGAACGGCATCCGTTCGCTCTACGAGAGCGAGGCGTTCCCGCTGCCGCGTCGTCCGCGCCCGGTGCAGGCCAATACCGACGCCGACGCCGCTTAAACCGATCCGTCCCTACCCAAGCGAAAAGCCCTCGGGATGCTCCGGGGGCTTTCTCTTTTTTCGGACCTATAACCGTGGCTGCTTGTCCAGCCAGCGCTTGAGCATGCGCACGTTCCGGACATTGGCGCGGAACATGACGTCGAATGCGTCGCCCGCGAGCGGCACCAAGCCGACCGCGCCGTCGAGCGCGACATTGGCGAGCATCCGCGCGGTGATATGCCAGGGCGCGCCCAGCGCACGCGCTTCGCGCACCAGCCACAGCGAGATCGCAGTCGTGATGATGTCGCCGACCACCGGAATCAGGCCGATCAGGCCGTCGATGCCGTAGCGGATCTTGGTGCCGGGCACGATGAAGGCAACGTCGAGCAGTTTTGCGATCGCCTCGAGCCGCGCCAGCCGCTGCTCGCGGGTGAGATTGCCGAACGGATTGGCGGTCTCGAAGTCGAGCCGGAACGCCTCGAACTGCGGATGCAGCGCGGCCTCCGGAATCTCGCGTCCGTCCTGGTCGATGACTTTCCCCCGCGGCCGCGTGTCGCGGAACGGGCCTCGCGAGCGGGCGCGGTTGGGCGTGAAGATGTCGTCGGGCATGGCCATTCAGATGGTAACGCAAGGGCGCGGCACAAGTTGCGTCACATTACCGCTCTGTCAGCTTGCGGCAGGGCCGCACACTCGCCGTTATTGCGTCGCTAGCAGCGTCTCATTCGCGATGCCAGCTAAAAGCATTGCCGCGATTTAACTGGTGGATCTTGTCGGCTCAGGCCAACACCGGCCGCTTTAATCCCGCGAGGATTTCCATCACAGCGATGCCGCATATCGAGATCACTGAGGAGTGCCGCGCCCTGATTGAGAGCGCGGTTGAGCCCCCGACGGGACGGCGCTTGCCAAACGGCAATTGGGTCATACCGGTCAACGAGGCAACATGGGAGCGGCTGCAGCAAGCGCGGCGGCAAGGCGAAACGATCTCGGACTGCATCATTCGCCTCATGATCGTCACCCTGCATAAGTACGGCTTGCAATAAAGCATCGCAGCCGTCCCGTAGGATGGGTAGAGCGCAGCGAAACCCATCGCGATGGAGCAAGCGGCACCAATGATGGGTTTCGCTTCGCTCTACCCATCCTACCGCCCCCGCGAAAGCAGACCCATAACCACGGGGAAGCGTTTGTGGCGCGAGCAACCGGTTGTAGAGTTGTAGGGTGGGCAAAGGCGCACTTGCGCCGTGCCCACCATCCAGCGCTGTGCTCGTGATGGTGGGCACGCTTCGCTTTGCCCACCCTACAGCATGGCCGCGAGTGCTGATTCAAATGTCAAACAGCGTGAGGGATGCGAGTCCGCATTCTCGCGGCGCTTTGCGTCCGAGCTTTGCGTTACTTTCCGCCCTCTTCGATATCAGAGGGCGCAGGAAAAACCTTGGTTACAACCGGCTGCCCAGCTTGTAGAGCCGCTCGCGCCTGGCGAGGCGTCATTCCATAGACACGCTTGAATAAACGGGTGAAGTCGGCGGCCTGCATATCCAATCCGCAGGTCCAGGCAAGGCGGCCGATTCCGGACGCGTCCGTCGTCCTCAAGGCATCGACGAAACGGCGCAGCCGAACGTCGCGCAGATATCCTGCCACGGTCAGGCTATTCTCCGAGAACAGCTTGTAGAGCTGGGTCCGCGATACGTTGATGCCCCGCCAGATATCGTCCGGCGTTAGCTCGGGGCGATGATAGTTCTCCTCGATGTAGGCAATCGCCCGCATGAATTCCTTGCTTGGCCGTGCCTGAAACTGCTCGCCCCGCGACAATTCGCCCCGCAGCAGATGAATGAGGAGTTCGGCTGTCGCCTCGAGCACGATCTCGAAGTCCTGCGCGTCCATCCTCCCGTAGGACTCGAACAGCAACCGCATCTGGGCGCCGACAAAGGGCGCCAGCGGAGCTGAACTGAGGGAGCGAAGGATGAAGGGCTCGCCGGAGAGATCAGTCTCGAGTGCAGCAGCGAGGCGTGTTCGCGGCAGGAAAATTGTCGCTATGCGAGCCAGGCGCGACCGCGCCGTCACCTCGACCGTGCTTTGCACCATCCCAAGGTCTCCGGCTCTTAGGCTGACGAAACCGGTTGCGGTCTCCTCGCTGTATTCTCCGGACAGGACGTAGTCGAATACCACGCCGTCGATCTTGTCGGCTGCCGCATCCGCTTCGGTTCGCTTTGCCTCCACGCAGGAATTGGACGTCAGCTTGTAGAAAGCGACGTTGTTCCCAACGAACCATGCCACGGTGCTGTCGAGCGGCATCCCCTCCGATTCGCCGATGGTTCGGACATAGCTGCGACGAAACAGGTTGGCGTCCGCGAGATAGTCCGCGCTGTTCGCACGGGGATCGAGGCTGCTTCGTTCCCCGTAGAGGAAGCGCGCGGGGCGTTTTGGGGACGACGTTTCGGGAGAGATCCGAGTGGAGTCGCGCGGGTCCGGGCGATCGTCGGAATGATTAACCATAGACCATCCAGCCGCGTAGTGAATCCCATCGCTCCCGATGCGTGCGCTCGGATAGCACCCGTTGCTATCGAAAATTTTGCATTCCGTCCAAAACTTCATGTTTTCCGTACCACGGGGTAGCCGTCACGTTGCCGGTGTGTTTGCTGGACAATTCCACCTGACCGGTAAATCGCTGCATACATGAATCGCGCCTTTCGTCCTGCCCTCAATCGGATCCTTGGCATGGTCCGGGTCTCCGAACAGGTCAGTCTCCTCAACAAGGAAGATCGTCTCCGACACCGCCACCGGGTCGGCTCTGAGTGGAAGTGGAGCGTTTCGGTCGCCGCCCTGCTGCTGAGCATTGCGCCGTCGCTGGCGTGGGCGGATGCGGTCGGCGACGCGTCCAGCGCCCTGCAAGCGGCCATCGTGGCCTACGCTGCCGATCCCAGCACGGCCAACGGCGCTGCGATGCAGGCCGCGCTGACGGCCTACAACCAGGCCGTCGCCAGTAACGCCACCACCACCGTCAGCACGGCCACGTCGGTCTCGGCCTGGCAGACTGTATTTGGCGCGACAGCGATCTATGTAGGCGCCGGGGGCGCGCTGTCATACGCGGTGAGCGGCTCCGGACCGGTTGGCGGCGCGATCAATGTGGATCCTGGTGCCGCTCTCGCTATCGGCAGCGCCAGCGCCAATCTGAGCGATGCCGGAGCCCACTCGTCCGTGACCTTCTCCGGCAATTCGTCCAGCTTCGGCGGCGCGATCTTCAACACCAATACGGTGACGATCGCTGACAGCAGCTTCTCCAATAACTCCGCCAGCTTCGCCGGCGCGATCTACAATTTTTCCGGCACGGCGACGATCGTAGACAGCAGCTTCTCCAGTAATACCGCCACTCAGGGCGGCGCGATCGCCAATGACGGCATGGCGACGATCGCTGGCAGCAGCTTCTCCGGCAATTCGGCCACCTATGAGGGCGGCGCGATCTACAATACCGGCACGGCGACGATCGCCGACAGCAACTTCTCCAACAATTCGGCCACGTATGGCGGCGGTGCAGTCCACAACTATCACGGCACGGTGACGATCGCCGGCAGCGGTTTCTCTGGCAACACGGCCACTACCACCGACGGCGGCGCGATCTACAATGACGGCACGGCGACGATCGCTGGCAGCAGCTTCTCCGACAATTCCGCCACCTCCTATGGCGGCGCGATCTACAGCGAGGCAGGCAGCACGACGACGATCGTCGCCGGCAGCTTCGCCAGCAATACCGCCGGCAGTCAGGGCGGCGCGATCTTCAACGCCGGCACGGTGTCGATCAGCGGCAGCAGCTTCTTCAACAATTCCGCCAGCAGTGCCGGCGGCGCGATCTACAACACCGGCACGGCAACGATCGCCGACAGCGCCTTCGCCAGCAACGCGAACGGAGCGATCTACAACACTGGCACGGCGTCGATCAGCGGCAGCAGCTTCGCCGACAACTCCTCCACGACCTATGGTGGCGGCGCGATCTTCAACTTCGGCACGGCAACCATCGTCGACAGCCGCTTCTCGGATAATTCCGCCGGCGCCGGTGGCGCGATCTTCAATGAAGCGAACCGCACGGTATCGATCACCGACAGCAGTTTCTCCGGCAACTCGGCCACCTATGGCGGCGCCATGTTCATCAACGGCACCGCGACGATCACCGGCAGCAGCTTCTCCAACAATTTCGCCGCCCATGGTGGCGGCGCCATTTTCGACTCAAGCGGCACGGTGACAATCGCCGACAGCAGCTTCTTCGGCAACACGACCGACACGCTGGGCGGTGCGGTCTACACCGATTACGGCACGATCAATCTGACGGTCAGCGGAGGCCAGACCTCCATTTTCTCCGGCAATACGGCCAGCGGACAAGCCTCGTCCATCTACTTGAATGGGCCCGCCACGCTCGATGTGAGCGTGGCGCCCGGAGGCGTGCTGGACATGCGCGATCCCATGGGCGGCAGGACCAACGGTCCCCTCGCTATCACCCAGACCGGCGCCGGCACCTGGAAGCTTGGCGGTAGCAATGTCTTTACCGACGAGGGCAGCCAGACCACCTTCAACGTGGCGGCCGGCACGCTCTATCTCTATGCCGCCGGCGAGGTGAGCAACGCCACCGCGACCAACAGCAGCGCCACAGTGGCCGCCGGCGCGATCCGGCTGGATGGCTCTTCTTCCAGCTTCATCCTGGGCGGCACCGCCACCCTGGTCGCCGCCGGCAGCAACAGCATCACCACCGAAGGCAGCATCGTGCTGCAAAGCGGCGCCACGTTCCGCGGCGGAACCGCAGCGGATAATGCTGATCTCGACGGCGGCGGAGCCCTGGCTGCCACCGGCGGCAACACCTCGCTGACCCTCGCCGCCACCGGCGGTGTCACCCTGCGGGGCAACCTCAACGTAGAAGCGGTCGCCACAGCCGATACCTTCTCCCTGAACGCCGAGCTCACCGACGCTTCGGGGTCGACCGGCAGCCTGACCAAGCTTGGGGCGGGCACAGTGGTCCTGACCGGCGACAACAGCTACACGGGGACCACGACGGTTGCAGCCGGCACCCTGGCCGTGGATGGCTCCATCGCCTCGAGTGCGCTGACCATCGTCAATGCCGGCGCCACCCTCGCCGGCACCGGCACCGTGGGCACCACGACGATCAACAGCGGTGGCATTCTCGCCCCCGGCAGGGCCGGCACGACCGGCAGCTTGGCTGTCAACGGCAACCTCACCTTCGAGAACGGCGCGATCTATGCGGTGGATATCGCCGGGTCCGGCAGCGACCTGACCACGGTGTCGGGCAGAGCCACCCTTAAAGGCGGCACCGTGGTGGTCTCCACACGTGATCCCTTGGTCAGCTACCAAAAAGGCCAGACCGCCACGATCCTGAGGGCCGGCACTGGCGTGAGCGGCACCTTCGCCGACTCCACCATCTCCTCCGCCTTCCTTGCGACCAGCCTCAGCTACGATGCCGACAACGCCTATCTCACCGTTGCCCCGATCCCCTCCAACGCAGATGGCTCGGGCAACCCGGCCATTTTCGAGACGGTTGCCCACACCGCGAATCAGTACCGCACCGCGGTTGCACTCGACACGCTGGCGCAATCCGGCTCGTCGCTTGCACTCTACAACAAGCTGCTGTTGCTTGACGCCGGCGAAGCCCGCGGCGCCTACAACGTTCTCGATGGCGAGATCCACGCCAGTCTGAAGAGCGGACTGATCGAGGACAGCCACTTTGCCCGCTACGCCGTCACCGGCCGGCTGCTCGCCGCCTTCGGCGAGCCGGGCGGATCATCCGCCGACAATGTCCGAAAGCTCAGCGACGGCCTCGCCGTCTGGGGTTCCGGCTATGGCAGCTGGGCCCGGCTCGGCGGCGGAGGCCATAACGCCGCAAGCCTCGACCGCACCGCGGGCGGTTTCTTCGTCGGCGCCGACAAGCTCATCGACGACATCTGGCGGATCGGCGTGATGGGCGGCTATGGCCGCTCATTCTACAGCGTCGATGGCCGCACCTCGTCGGCCGACGTCGACCAGTCCACGATCGGCGCGTATGCCGGCGCCCGGATCAACGATCTCGGCTTGCATCTCGGCGTGGCCAACACCTGGCATGCGATCGATACCAGCCGCAACGTCGCCTTCCCCGGTTTCGCCGAAATCGACAGGATCTCCTACAATGCCCGCACCACGCAGATCTTTGGCGATGCCGGCTACACCTTCCATGCCGGCGGGGCCGCCCTTGAACCGTTTGCCGGCTTTGCCTGGGTCAATCTGCACACGAACGGCTATGACGAGAACGGCATCGCCGGCCTGCACGGCGGCGATGAGACCCAAAACGTCACCTACTCCACGATCGGCCTGCGTGGCGCATTCCCCGTCAGTCTGGGATCGGTCAGCGGCAATCTCTACGGCACGCTGGGCTGGCAGCATGCGTTCGGCGATGTCACGCCGTGGACCACCCACGCCTTGACCAGCTCCGATGCCTTTACGGTGACAGGCGTGCCGATCGCCCGCGATGCCGCGCTCATCCAGACCGGGCTCGATATCCCCCTCAGCAAGGACGCCACGCTGGGTTTTTCCTATACGGGTCGGCTCGGCGCTCACACCGAGGAAAACGGGCTGTCCGCCCGGTTCCGCTTAGCGTTCTGAACATGAACCGCGCCGGGATCGCCACCATCGTCCCCGAGACGGGGGCGTCCGAAGGACGAGCCCGGAACCCATCCAACAGTAGAGCATGCGGTGAAATGGATTCTCTGATGTGCAGTAGCCGGGGCGCGCGCAGCGCGAGCTATGATGTTGGCTCAGGCCAACACCGGCGGCTTTAATCCCGCGAGGACTCCGATCAAAGCGATGCCGAATATTGAGATCACTGAGGAGTGCCGCGCCTTGATAGAGAGTGCGGCTGGGGCCCCGACCGGACGGCGCCTGCCAAACGGCAATTGGCTCATACCGGTCAACGAGGCGACGTTGGCGGGGCTGCAGCAACTGCGCCTGCGAGGCGAAACGATCTCGGACTGCATCATTCGCCTCTTGCTCGTCGCGTTGCATAAGTACGGCCTGCAATAAAGCATCGCAGCCTTCCCGTAGGATGGGTAGAGCGAAGCGAAACCCATCGCGATGAGCAAGCGGCACCCATGATGGGTTTCGCTTCCGCTCTACCCATCCTACGATTCGGTTGAACCTCGCACCGTTATCGTCGCTGCGAAAAGGGAAAGCCGGGTTTGCCCGTCGGGTTGTTTGTCGCACCCAAACCAACCACATCGTCATTGCGAGCGGAGCGAAGCAATCCATAGCGCCGCTTGTGGAAACATGGATTGCTTCGCTTCGCTCGCAATGACGGCGAAAGCGGTTAAGTCGTCACCGGCTGCGGCTCTTCCGCGTATTTGTGCGCCAGCCAGGACGACAGCGTTGCCGGCACCAGGCCGACGAGCCCGTAGAGAATGAACTGCACCGCGCCGGAGTCCGGGCCGCGCGAGCCGTAGAGCAATTCGGCCGCGATGAATCCGATTACGCCAACGATCAGCATGCGCGCGAACGGATTGATCTTCCGCACATGCATAAGAATGTCGTCGATCGCCGCCAGCATCAGCGACGGCACGATGCCGAACAGATACGCGTATTGCAGCGTCTTGACGAACGCCAGGAAGAACTTTCCGACCTCGTGCGCGCCTGTCTCGGTCCAATAGCCGGACTGGTAGGAGGTCGCGAACAGCAGAATGAGACCGCCGATGAACGGGCCGATAGCGGCGAAGATCAGGTAGCGTTTCATTGCGTCCCACTCACTGCACTAGATCATGATCCGATTAGGACCTTCCTACGCAAACGCTTCGCGTTTGTCGCGAGGGAAAACCGGTTTCCACTTTGCCGGATCATGCTCTAGCTGTGGTCTTTCAGGAGGTTGTCCATCTGGTCCGAACCGAGGAAGCCGAGGTTGCGAAGCTTCAGTGTTCCAGAGAGAGACCGGATGAACAGCCACAAGAATGCGCGTTTGACGCGCAAAGGTCGAGAGGCAATGGTGCGAAGTGTGGGGGAAGGAGGGGCAAGCCAGAAGCTACTTACCTTACCCGCTGCCATTCGATGACGATCCTCGTTCCGTCCGGGCGTTGGAAATGCTCTGTCATCTGATCGCCAGAAACCTTCAGGGTCAGCTCCCTCCGAGTGCGGGTATCCCCAACCCAGTTTGGAAAAGTGGCCCCTTCGACGCGGTTGCCGCTGAACTCACCTGTCTCATCCACAGTGTAAGTCCCGAAAAAACCGATGCTTCGAGACATCGCGGTTCGATTTTCGGCATCCGTGCCCCCACCACGCACATTCGACGCAAAACGTGGCGTATCTGCATCCGTCAAAACTTCGATAAAATGCATATCTGGCGTGAAGACCAGCATGCCGTTTGGCCGCTGACCGTAAGCAGGAAGGTTTCTTCCTTCTGGATCAATCTGCGCCGATACCATACGCCAAGTACCCACCACCTGGTTTGCTGAAGCTGCTTGGGCATGAGAACCGACAACAGAGGCTCCAAGTATGATGGCCAAGAACATTGAACGAATTGGCATTTTTCCTGCCTATGTTTGTACCTGCCTGCGTCATAAGTAACTAGCGGCCAACCTTGCACTCACGTCGCGGGTGTGAGGGCAACCGCCGCATCAGATGTCAAACGTCTTCGCGATCGGCCGAGAACGCGACCTCGCGCTGCGCTTCGATCCTGACGAGTCGCTGCGTCAAAGCCTTCGAAATCGAATCGTAAGCGGTGCTGCCCAGCGCAAGACGCAGTGGAGGATTAGTGCTGTCGGCGGCGGCGATCATCGCTGCCGCAGTCCGTCCCGCATCACCCTTCAGCGCGAAGCTCCCGCTGTCGATCGCCCGGCGCACGGCGCCGGCGGGAGTGTCCTCGTAGACGTCCATCGGCGCGGGACGCACCAGACCGGCTCCGAAATTCGTGGCCGTCGGGCCGGGTTCGGCGATGATAAAGTCAATTCCGAAGGGCGCGACCTCCTGCGCCACGGCCTCGACGAATCCCTCGATGCCCCACTTGGTCGCGTGATAGAGGCTGAAATTCGGATACGCGATCTGCCCGCCTTCCGACGAAACCTGGATGATGCGCCCACCTCCCTGACGACGCAGATGCGGCACTGCCGCGCGGATGAGCTGGATCGAGCCGGTCAAATTGGTAGCGATCTGATGGTTTATCTGCGGGTCGGTAAGTTCCTCGGCCGCTCCAAACAGCCCGTAGCCGGCATTGCTGACGACGACATCGATCCGCCCCATACGCTCGAATGCGTCGTCTATGGCCGCCCGGAGCCCGGCGGTATCCGTCACATCAAGTATCGTCGTACTGAGGTTCTCGCCGTGTGCTTGCTGAAGATCGGCCAGGCCGCTTTCCCGTCGCACCGTCCCGACGACGCGGTCGCCACGGGCAAGAAGGCGTTGCGCCATTTCGCGGCCGAGGCCTGACGACGCGCCGGTGATGAACCAGGTTTTGCTCATGAGATATTCCCTCTGAAATTACTCCGATGATGTAGAGGGGACCAATTGGTGCTATAAGACGTCCATTATTGGATGAGTAAGTGAAATAAATTCACCAGTGCCGCGCCCAAGCCTGAACGATCTGGCGGCTTTCGCCTCCGTCGCCAACCTTCGCAGCTTCCGTAGAGCTGCCGAGACGATAGGCGTCTCGCGTTCGGCCCTGAGCCACGCAATGATTGCGCTCGAGAGGAATCTCGGCATCCGCCTGCTCAATCGAACCACTCGAAGTGTTTCGCTCACCGAGGCTGGCGCCCGGCTGCTCGCGCACCTGGGTCCGGTGCTACAAGACCTCGATACGGCTCTCGACTCGCTCGCCGAAGTGCGCGGAACGCCTAGCGGAACTTTGCGGATCAACGCCAACAAGAGCGGAGCTGCAATCTTGCTGCGTGATGTCATTCCGCACTTCCTCGCTCAGCATCCGGAGGTCGAGATCGATCTTGTCTCCGAGGGGCGGCTCGTCGACATCGTCGAGCAGGGTTTCGATGCCGGTGTCCGCCTTGCCGAAGCAGTGCCGCAGGACATGGTTGCGGTCCGGTTCGGCGGCGATGCCCGCTTCATTGCAGTCGCCTCGCCAGCCTATCTGGAGGGTCGAGATCCCCCGATCACGCCGGACGATTTGCACGCCCACCGGTGCATCCGCCAGCGCCTGCCAAGCGGAAAGCGCTATCGCTGGGAATTCTCAAGACACGGCGCGGAGGTGGTGGTCGACGTTCCGGGCGTTCTGACCCTGGACGACAATGACCTGATCGTCGAAGCAGCAGCGGATGGGCTCGGCATTGCCTATGTGCCGGAAAGCTTCGCCCGAACGCTTCTGGATTCGGGGCACCTTGTCGCCGTTCTGGAGGATTGGTGCCCTCCGATTCCGGGTCTCGCCCTCTATTACCCCCGCAATCGCCACGTTCCTTCCGCGCTACGGGCGTTCATCGATACTCTGAAGGCGGCGGAGGTCTGAAGGTCGACTACCGGACGGTGTGGGACTTCGTCCACGCCGAGAAGCTCAGTTATAAAAAAAGACGCTGAGTGCCGCCGAGCAGGACTGTCCAGATGTTGCACGTCGGCGGCCGCAATGGATCAAATATCGGGAGCGGATCGCTCCGGTCTCGTCTGGTGTTCATCGACGAGACCTGGACGACCGGCGACATTATCCGACGCGAAGAGAACTCCCCTCACTCCCCCCACGCCGCAAACGCGTCGTTGAACGCGCGCTCGCCCGGCGCGCCCTTCTCGATCGCGATGATGGCGCGGCGCTGGTTGGAGTAGACGAGCGGCACGTCGAACCAGGAGCGCTCTTTGAGGAGCTGCAGGTTGCGCGAGCGGTCGGCATCGACGTTGGAGAGGCCGACCAGGAAGAAGCCGTCGGTGACCTTCACCGCCAGGCCTGCCAGCGGGGTGCCGCGGGCCTGCTCGTTGGACTTCATCAGGATGCCCGGCACATTGCCGACGCCGCCGTTCGGGAAATCCTGCGGCAGGATGAAAGTGAGCTCGGCGGTGTGGCTCGCGGGCAAGGACGAGTCGGTGTTGCGGCGGAACGACATCGTCATCTTGAACTTGCGGTCGGGGATCTCGATGTCGGCGCGCACGGCGATGTCGGGTGCCGCGTTGCCCGAAGCCTTGATCGGTTCGGTGCGCCAGATCACCGAGCCCACATATTGCTTGCCCTTGGGATCGCTGGGGTCCTCGTCATAGAGCACGACACGCTGCGCCACCGGTGCAACCGGCTCGCTGGACGACGGCTGGCCGACGCGGTCCGGGATCTTCGGCTTGGTCGCGGGCGTCGCGACATCCTTCGGCGCCTCCACCGAGGGGGACGACTTGAGCAGGCCGCTCACCACCGTGACCGCCTGCTTGCCCCAGAGGATGCCGGCGCCGACCAGAATCAGAATGATGCCGACCGCAATCGCGCTCTTGAACGGGAATGCCGAGCCGAGCCGCGCGCCCTTCTTGGCGTCGCGATCACCGCCATTGCCGATCCGCGACCGCGGCTGCGATCCCTGCGGCCCGTAGCGCTCGGCCTCCTCGCTCGACTCGTCATAGGAATAGGGCGCGTCCGGATCGGCGCCGCGATTCTCCATGTTCGGCTCGAGCCGGTCGAACTCCGGCGAGGGCGACGGCACATTGGCGTAGGTCTTGCGCGCATTGCGGTTCGCCTGCGCGGCGGCGCGGCCGAGATCGTCGGCGTCGGCGGCGAGATCGCGGAAGCCACGCAGAGCCGGCGGCTGCGGCGCCGGCGGCGCGCCATTGTTCGCGGCACCGTTGTTATCCGGCCCGCGCCGCGCACCGGGGGGCCGCTGCTGCGGATCGGGCGTTGGTGGCGCGGGCGGGCGCGGGGTGACCGGCGGCGCCTCGCCACGGAGATTGCGCGGCGGACGATCCTCGCCACCGGGCGGACGCGGCGGCGCTGGAGTGCGCGGGCGCGGCGGGGTGGTTGCTGCGGCCGGAGCGCCTTCCGGCGGGCGGGTGGTGGCGGCGGTGGCAGTGGCGCGGCGGAAGGCATCGCCGCTGCGGGAACCGGTGGCAGGACGGGTGGTCTCGCGGGCGCGCTGGGCGGCCTCCGATTCGACCTTGCGCACGGCCTCTTCGAGCGACAGGCGCTCGCGGGTGATCTCGGACTCGGAAAGCGGCGGCTGCACGCTGCGGAGCTGCTGGATCAGCGCAGCCCGCGCACGCTCATAAAGCGCGCGGCGGCTCTCACCGGGAGCATTGGGGTCCAATCCGGCGATGGCGCGGGCAATCAGCGGGTAGTAATCAGCCATTTCCAGTCAAATTGGTGGCATATAGGTAATATCCCGTTAAGCCTCGAACGGATTTTGTACCAGAATAGTATCCTCGCGTTCCGGGCTGGTGGAAAGAAGCGCGATCGGGCAGCCGACCAATTCTTCCACCCGGCGGACATATTTGATGGCCTGTGCCGGCAGGTCGGCCCAGGACCGGGCGTTCGCCGTCGGCTGCTTCCAACCCTCGATGGTCTCATAGATCGGCACCACGCGGGCCTGTGCACCCTCGCCCGCCGGCAGATGGTCGATTTCCTTGCCGTCGAGCTTATAGCCGGTGCAGACCTGTATGGTATCGAATCCATCAAGAATATCGAGCTTTGTCAGCGCCAGCCCCGTGATGCCGCAGGTGCGCACCGTCTGCCGCACCAGCACCGCATCGAACCAGCCGGTGCGGCGCTTGCGGCCGGTGTTGACGCCGAATTCCTTGCCGCGGCGGCCGATTTCCTCGCCGATCTCGTTCGTCAGCTCGGTCGGGAACGGACCCTGGCCGACACGGGTGGTGTAGGCCTTGCAGATCCCCAGGACATAACCGACTGCGCCGGGGCCGAGGCCGGCGCCGGTTGCGGCCTGCGCGGCCACCGTGTTGGAGGAGGTGACGTAGGGATAGGTGCCGTGGTCGACGTCCAGCAGCGCGCCTTGCGCGCCCTCGAACAGGATGCGCTTGCCCTCGCGGCGCTTGATGTCGAGCAGCCGCCAGACCGTTTCGGCGTAGGGCAGGATTTTCGGCGCAAGCGCCGTCAGCTCGCGCAGGATGCCCTTGCCATCGACCTCCTCGAGATTGAGGCCGCGGCGCAGCGCATTGTGGTGCGCTAGCAGGCGGTCGATCTTGTGCGGCAAGGTGTCGAGATCGGCGAGGTCCATCAGTCGGATGGCGCGGCGGCCGACCTTGTCCTCATAGGCCGGGCCGATGCCGCGGCGAGTGGTGCCGATCGCGGTCACCGCATTGGATGATTCGCGCAGCGCATCGAGATCGCGGTGCAGCGGCAGGATCAGCGTGACGTTCTCGGCGATGCGCAGATTGTCCGGGCTGACCGCGACGCCCTGCGCCTTCAGCCGCTCGACCTCGTCGAGGAAGGCCTGCGGATCGAACACGACGCCATTGCCGATCACGGCCAGCTTCGACGGCCGCAGCACGCCCGACGGCAGCAGCGCGAGCTTGTAGGTCTCGCCATTGATGACAAGGGTATGACCGGCATTGTGGCCGCCCTGGAAGCGCACGACGATGTCGGCCTGCTCCGACAACCAGTCGACGATCTTGCCCTTCCCTTCGTCGCCCCATTGGGCGCCGACCACGACAACATTGGCCATTTCGCAAGCGTTCCCTGCAACACTTCAAGGTTCGATCATGATCGACGCGGAAAAGCGGTGCCGAACTTTCCGGATCATGGTTTAAGCTGCCCAGCCGAAATCACGGCGTTAGCCGTTCGCACGCGGGACGCTAACCCCGATAAAGGAAGCGCTACGCTTAAGCAAGCAAGAAGGGTAGTTTTTGCGCCAATTGGACAATCTCCAAGCCTTTGATATCCCCCGAAAATTTGTGGCCGCCGCAAGGCAGGCCTCGATCATGGACAAGGTTTAAGGGAACAGCCAGCCAGATGTCCAAGAGTACCCGCGCCACCGAGACACTGGCAAAGCTCGGCGTGACATTCACCGTGCACGCTTATGACTATGATCCTAACGCCGACAGCATCGGCCTGCAGGCCGCCGAGGCGCTGGAGGTGGCGCCCAAACGGATGCTGAAGACGCTGATGGCGGAGGTCGACGGCAAGCCGGTCTGCGCCGTGGTGCCGTCGGACTGCGAGGTCAGCATGAAGAAGCTCGCGAGCGCCTTCGGCGGCAAGACCGCGAAGATGATGCGGCCGGCCGATGCCGAGCGGCTGACCGGTTACCATGTCGGCGGTATCAGCCCGTTCGGGCAGAAGAAGCGCGTGCCGATCGCGATCGAGCAGGCGGCGCTCACCGAGGAAAGCGTGTTCGTCAACGGCGGCCAGCGTGGTTTGCAGATCGAGCTGGCGCCCGGTGATGCCGTGAAGGCTGTCGGCGCGATCGTGCGGCCACTGACGGCTTAAGGTGAGGCTCAGGCCGTCGCGGGCTTGAGCGTCAGCACCTCACCGCGCTTCGAGAGCAGCGAGAACAGCAGCGACAGCGGCGCCATCGCGGCCAGCAGCGCGGCGCCCGCGATCAGCGCGGCCGCTGGGTTGCCCCAGGCATCCTGCAGCCGGCCGGCGGCGGAGGGCCCGATCGCCATCAGGAGATAGAAACAGGTGAAGAACAGGCCGAAGCCAAGCGAGCGGTCGCGCGGCTCGAGCACGCGCGTCGGCAGTGACAGGATCGCGCCGGACAATGGACCGACGGCGACGCCGAAGACGAGGCAGGCGATCGCTGGATGGATGTTTGCGACGAACAGCGCCAGCGCCAGGGCCGCCACAAGCCCGCAAGCAATGATCGCTGCGACCGGCCGCCCCGACCGCTCCACCAGATAGCCGCCGACGGGAATGGCCACGATGGTGAACCAGATCGCGAGGCTGACCAGCGAGGCCGCGCCCGTCGGGCTTGATCCCTGCGCCACCATCAATGGCGGCGCATAGCTGAAGAACAGCACGCAGGCGAGATTCATCGCGCCCCAGATGACGCCCGCGACCAGGACCGGGACCAGGATCTTGACCGGCAGGCCGGTGCGCGCGGCCGCCGCAGTCTCGGCCTGAACGGGACTCCGTGGCAGCAATGCGAAGGCGCCGAGCACGATCAGGGCCAACATCGCGCTCGACGCCATCACCGCCGGCCACCCCAGCGATTGTGCCAGATAAGTCTGGGCCGGCAGCGCGACCATCGCGCCGAACGGCCAGCTCATCTGCAACAGCGACATCGCCAGCACGATCTCGCGGCCAGCGAACCAGTCGGTCGTCATCTTGGTGGCGACCAGGATTACGATGGTGGCGCCGACGCCACCGATCACGCGCGCGACCAGCGCGGCGGCAAAGCTGTCGCAATAGGACAGAGCAACGCCCGACACCACCATCAGCGCCAGCCCGCCGAGCCCGAGCGTCGTCTCGCGCACCCGCTGGCCGATCAAGCCGGCCGGAAAGGCGACGACTATACCGGGCAACAGATAAGCGCCGAGCAGCATGCCGAGCTGGACGTAGCTGAGCGCCAGATCGTGCATCAGGACGTTGGTCGTGGATCCGACCGACTGGAATTGAAACCCGGTCGCCGCGCGCGCCGCGAACAGCACGGCAAGCACGATCCATCTGCGGGGCATCCCTGCCTCCCGATCAATCCTGGAAGTCGCCGCTGGCGAGATTGAGGCTGACCGCGTCTGAGAATTCGGACAGTTCGTCTTCGGAAATCTCATGCAGCGAGAGCTGGAGCTGCATGATCGCGAGATCGACAAGGTGGCCCGCAAAGGACAGCCCGCCGGAAACCAGAATGTTACGCTGTTCGGTCAGTACCGGAATCACGTTACGCAAGCGACGGGCCCTCAATTCATCCATAGCGATGCCCTCTCAGAGGCCGCTGCGCGGTCGCGACCAGCCAGTGGGCGGTGGTGGCGACGTCGGCGAACAATTCGATCGCCTTCGTCGCGACAAGATGCACTGAACCAGGATCGGCATCGCGCCGCTGCCGGCTCGCGGCTGCATCGGTCAGGAAGGTGACGCGATGGCCGCGATGTGATGCGTCGATGGCGGTGGCAAGGCAGACCTCTTCTGCGGCCAGACCGCCGATCGCAAAGCTGCCGATCCGCGAGACGACGTCCTCGAACAGCGGATTGGCGTAGCAGGAAGGCTGCCTGCGCTCGAACACCATGTCCGCGCGCTTCGGCTCCAAGCCCATGATCCAGGGCGACTGCGCCTTCCTGTCGACGAGATCCAAGCCTTCAGCCCGCCGCGTGAAGGCGATCGGCATCCCGGCATTGCGGGCGTGCTGGATCGCGGCCCTGCAGCTTTCCAGCGAACGCTCGATATCATCAGCGCAACCCGCCGCCCCGCGGAAATAAGCCTCCTCCTGCAGGTCGACCATGACCAACAGACGGCTGCTGGAAGCGCCAACATAGGGTTTGAGGTCGATCACCGGGGCCATGGCGGTCACATCGTGGCCGGCTGCGCGGCCGCGCCGCGGCCGGCGGACATTTCCAGGATGCCGGGAACGTCCCACTGTCCCTCGGGACGGATCAGGACGTAAGGATCCTCGCCAAGGGTGATGCGCTGCGGATGCCGCTCGGCCTGAAGCTTGACCTCGACATAATCGAAATCGGAGAACACGAATTCGCGCGAGCCAGACATGCGCTCGAAGCCGCGCTGCTCCCAGAAGCCGAGCAATCGCTTCTGCGCATGCGCATAGAGGACGTTGTAACCCTTCTTGCGGCAGAGCTCGATCGCGGCATCGACGATGCGCCCCGCAATGCCGCCGCTGCGGCTTTCGCTGCGCACGGCCAGCCGCTCCAGCTTGGCGAAATCGGCGAAGTAGCGGATCCGCAGGCAGCCGACCGGCTCGCGGCCCTGATGGCAGATCAGATGCGTCGCGGAGAAATCATTGCCGTCGAATTCCTCCTCGAACGGACAATGCTGCTCGCCCATGTAGACGGCGCTGCGGATCGCCATCACGCGTGCCATCTCGTCCATCGAGCGCACCACGCGCACCGAGATCGGATCCGGCGGCACCGGCTTCGGCGGCGGCATCTCGTGCGAGCGATCGAGCATCTGCAGATGCGGCGCGAACAATCCATCATAGCGGGCGCCCGGGGTGAACCCGAGCGGCTCGAGCACGCGCAGCCCTTCCTTGGTGATCGGGCGCGAATAGATGTTGACGCCCTGGTAGAGCGGGCTCGAGAATTTCTGCAGCACCAGCGGGATCGCGGCGACCGTCGGCCCCTTGGCGTGGATGCACCAGACATAGATGCCCGCCGGGCGCTCCGACTGCCGCGTGACGAAGGCGAGATCCGGATTCTTGGTATCGAGCCGTCCGTCGATCAGGCGGCGCGTGCCTTCATGCGTCAATGGAAGCACCGCGAGGAAACCTTCGCCCTTCGGCGCGGCAATGTCGAACTGATCACGCCGCGCGATCGCCCAGAACGCATCCGGATTATGGTTGGCGACGGTCTGAACGATGCGGTTGGTGGTCAGTCCCGGGATATCTTCCCTCGCCGCATCCATCAGCGCCGCAATCCCGGCGGCATCGACGGTGAAAATCACCGTACGTTTCGCCAATTGCAGCATGGTCATCTTGTCGAGCGAACGGGCGGGACCCGCCCCCTGGCGCCTGGTGGCGGCTTTGCGAATAAAATCGAGGTCCAGAGCAGTCATCGATCATCTCTCGCGGTTGTGAATTTGCCGCGTTTCTGCCAAGAATAGAGGGTTGTTCCCGTTAAGCTAAAAGGCGACAAACGAGGCGATTTGTATGCACTCACCTGAGCGCAGGGGTGTTCACCACCGTGCACACCCCCCGGGCCGCATCGCCCAGTGGGATTCGGTGCGGATCTTCCTTGAGGTGGCACGGATCGGCAGCTTCCGCGCTGCAGCCCTCGAGCTGAACGCTTCGGCCAACTTCCTGCGGAAGCAGATCCTGCAACTAGAGAGTGCCTATAAAACGACATTGATCACCCGCCATGTCGACGGTGTGCGGCTGACGCCCGAAGGCGAGAAGGTGCTAGAGGCGGCGCGGCGGATGGAGGAAGCCGCTTTCGCCCTCGACCGCGCGCTGAGCCAGACCACGCCGGCACTCTCGGGCGAGGTGCGCTTTGCCATCACCGAAGGTCTCGGCACTTTCTGGGTCGCGCCGCGGCTGATCGAATTCCAGCGCGTCTATCCGGGGCTGCTCGTCGATCTCAAATGCGAGATGCGCTCCGCCGACGTGCTCCGCCTCGAGGCCGACGTCGCGGTGCAGCTCGAAGAGCCGGACAAGCCCGATCTGAAGCGCGTCAAGATCGGCCGTCTTCACGTCATGCCGTTCGTCAGCCCGTCCTATGTCGAGATCTACGGCATGCCGAAGGACCAGGACGACATAAGGCAGAACCACCGCATCGTGCTGCAAGACGCCGACCAGACCCGCGCGCAGCAGATGTACGAGCAATATGCCGGCCGCGAGCAGGTCGGCTTCGTCGCCATGCGCAACAATGTCAGCAGCGCCCATGTCTGGGCGGTCGCCAAAGGCGCCGGCATCGGCTGGCTGCCGACCTATGTGCCGGCGGTGGCGGGGCCTTTGATCCCGCTCGACATCGGCATCAACTTCTCGCTCGACATCTGGCTTGCCTATCATCCCGACGCCAAGCGGATTCCGCGCGTCAAGCAGTTGATCGACTGGACCATCCAGGCCTTCGACGGCCGGAAGTATCCGTGGTTTCGCGACGAGTTCGTGCATCCCAACGATCTGCAGAAAACCTACAAGGGGGAGCCACTGGTAAATCTGTTCGCAGGCTTCGTGAACGAAACACGCTCCAAGATCGGCTGAGCAACCCAATGAGCAAATCGACCGACGGGTACATCGATCAATTGGTGCAGGCCAAGTGGCGCGAGATCGGACTGTCGCTGTCCGACCTTGCGGAAGTGCTGGGAGCAACGCCCCCGCCCCCACAACGGTCGGAGCGCACAAACGGCCGGGATGCGGTTGATATCGAGCGCCTGCGCCAGGTGGCGAGTGCGCTCGGCGTCTCCGTCGATCTCTTCAACGGCCGCGCCACCAGCGCCGCCGCCCGGGCACGGCGGTTGCCTGCGCCGGGCTCGGCATCGTTGCAGTCGCTGCTCGAGTTGCGCCTGCTCCGGTTGTTTCGCGAATTGCACGACGCCGATACGAAACGGATCCTGATCGACCTCACCGCACAGATCGTCAAGCGCCAGGCCGGTCCTCCCGGCGAGGCCGGCTGACGCTATCCCTCGGCGCGCCGGCGCCCCGCCAAGCAGTCGCCGAGATTGGCCGGCAGGCTTGCCGGGGATAGAGCCCGCGCATGGTCGCGATGCAGCCAGCGCCATTGCCGCCGCCGCAAAATCCGTGTCTGTGGCCTCGGCCGGGTCCTCTCACATTCCGGCCCGGCGCGTGAACCCGCCGGGCGGGCCGCGGCGTCATGAACCGGGCCCGACGCATGTCTGCTTCCGAGACCACCTCCCCTGCCGGCTCCGGCAACTGGCTGGCCAACCAACCCTACGTGCTGCTCAGCCTCACGGCGCTGTTCTGGGCCGGCAACGCCATCGTCGGCCGGCTCGCCGCCGGCCATATTGCGCCGGTGACGCTCTCCTTCCTGCGCTGGTCGCTGGCGTTCCTGTTGATCCTCCCTTGGGCCTGGCCGCACCTGAAGCGGGACTGGCCCGCGATCCGCGGCCGTCTCGGCCTGATGGTGTTGCTCTCGCTGACGGGAATCGGCGTCTTCAACACCATGCAGTACTGGGCGCTCGAATATACCCAGGCGCTGAACACGCTGCTGTTGCAATCGGCGGCGCCGCTGATCATCGCGGTGTGGTCGCTGGTCCTGCTCGGCGTGCGGCTGACGGTGGCACAGGCCTTCGGCGTCCTGCTGTCCCTTGCGGGCGTGCTGGTGATCATCCTGCACGGCGACCTCACCGCGCTGTCGAAGGTCGAGTTCAACAAGGGCGACCTGATCTTCCTCGCCGGTCTCACGATGTTCGGGATCTATTCGGTGCTGTCGCTGAAGCGGCCGGAGATCCATGGCCTGTCATTCGTCGCCTTCACCTTCGGCTGCGGCGCGGCATGCCTGATACCGCTCCTGATCTGGGAATTGCTGGCGCGACCGGTGATGCAGCTTAACGTCGGCAATGTGCTCTCACTGATCTATGTCGCGGTGTTTCCCTCGACGCTGGCCTATCTCTGCTTCAACCGCGGCGTCCAGTTGATCGGCGCCAACCGCACGGCGCCGTTCTTCCATGTGGTGCCGGTGTTCGGCACTGTGCTCTCGATCATCTTCCTTGGCGAGCATCCGCAACTGTTCCACTTCATCGGCTTTGCGCTGGTGCTGTCAGGCGTGTTCGTCGCCTCGCGCAAGCCGAAGCCGGCCTAGAGCTTCGGTTCTGACTGAATCAGAACCGAAGCTGTTCTTGGCGCGATCGGGCGAAATCAGCCCTTGCGCATTTTGCTCAGCAGATAGTTGTCGTAGTAGTTTTCCGCGATCTGCGTGTAGAAGAGCACGTCCTTCATATACGCGTCGTGGCTCTCTTTTGTTTTCTTGAAGAGCGGGCTCTTCTCGGCAAGCTCGTTCAGATGATCCTGGGTGGCTTTGTAGCTCGCCTCCATGACCGGCTGCGGGAACGCGCGCAGCTCCGCCCCACCAGCGACAAGCCGCTTCAGGGCCGCAGGGTTCACGCTGTCGTATTTCTCGAGCATCCAGGCGCCTGCCGCCGAGCCGGCCTGGGTGAGGATCGACTGGTATTGCTTGGGAAGCGCATTCCACTTCTCGTCGTTGACGATCATGTGCAGCATGGCTCCGCCTTCCCACCAGCCGGGGAAGTAATAGTACTTCGCCACCTTGTAGAAGCCGAGCTTCTCATCATCATAGGGTCCGACGAACTCCGCGGCGTCGATCGATCCCTTTTCGAGCGCTGAATACACATCGCCCCCCGCCAGTTGCTGCGGCACGACGCCGAGCCTTGCGAGCACATGACCGCCCATGCCCGCGATCCGGAACTTGAGGCCGTTGAGATCATCGACCGTCTTAATCTCCTTGCGAAACCAGCCGCCCATTTGCGTGCCGGAGTTGCCGCACAGAATGGCATGCACCTTGAAAGGCCTCAGCGCTTCGTCGCAGAGTTCGGCACCGCCGCCGAACGTCCACCAGGAATGTTGATGGCGATGGTTCATGCCAAAAGGCGCGCCCGTCGCGTAAGCAAGCGCCGGCTCCTTGCCGATGTAGAAATAGAGCGGCGTCTGCGCGATCTCGACGGACGCGACGCTCACGGCATCAAGCGCCTGCAGGCCGGGCACGATCTCGCCCGCCGCAAACGTCTGGATCTGAAACTTGTTGTCGGTGGCCTCCGCGACATATTTCGCAAAGGTCTGCGCCGTGCCGTAGATGGTATCGAGCGACTTCGGAAAGCTCGACGTCAAACGCCACTTGATCTCGGGCATCGACTGCGCGATCGCCGGTGCCGCAACCAGCGTCGCCGCGCCGGTCACGGCGCCGCCTTTGAGAAACGTACGGCGTTTCATGATGTCATCACTCCTTCGGATTGCAATTCGATTGGGCACCGCTTCCGCGTCCGGCCCGACGACATAAGGACCTATCGCAAACGCCCGGCCGATGCCAGAGCAGCCTACGACTGACCCCGCCCAAAGCCTTGAGCCTTGGCCATCGCGCCTATGTGAGGCAGCGGGGTTTGCGCTATCCCAGCTCAAAGGTGGTGACGCCGAATACGCGCTCCAATCGCAACGGCGGCACTGCGCCGGTATACATGCGCGCGGTCTCGAACACCGGCGCAAGACCCAGATCTTGCGCCAACGCGACCGCGTCGCGGTTGATGCTGGGAACGTCGAGGAAGATCTCGCCGCCGCCCACGCGGGCCAGCAAAGCCGACAGAACCGCCTCGGCACTGGCACGGTCGTCGGCCACCAGCGGGCCGATCTTGCAGCCCCTCCGGCACGGACGGATCACGCCCCAGCCGGCGAGCCCGCCGTCGCGGACAAGCGCGCAGCCGACATGGTCGGGCGAGCCGATCCAGGCGCGCAGGAATGCGGTGCGCCGAGCCGGAAACACCGTCGCGTCATACGCCTCCACACTCGCCAATGGGACGTCGGCGAGCGGGACGATATTAGCCTGCTGCACATCCGGAGCCGCAACGGTGCCGCCGTAACGGACGTTGGCGTACGCGAATTCGAACCCGGACTTCCTGTAGTTCTCCTGCTGCGCCACCACGCCGTCGAGCCCGATCACACGTCGGCCAGCGTGCGCGATGGCCGCGTTCCATATGCGCAGACCATAGCCACGGCCGCGGAGATCCTTCCGCACGATATAGAAGCCGAGAAAGGCAAAACTCTCGTCGTAATTGACGCAGGAGATCGTCGCGATCGGCGCGCCGTCGAGCTCGCCGATGAAGAAGCCTTCGGGATCGACTGCGGCGAAGCAGGTAGCGTCGGCAAGGCCCGGATTCCAGCCTTCGGCCGCCGCCCAGTCCACGGCGATGGAGATTTCGTCCGGCCGCATCGTCCGGATGCGCAGGCCGTTCGTGGCGGACGATCGTACAGATGGACTCATGAACCGATATCACCACGAGTGAGCTGTTACTGGCAACCGAAGAAACGCCCTCGCGGCGGCGCCCGGGGCTCCCTGGAAAACATCCGCCGTGCCGCACGATCGAGTCAACGGCCGGTGATGGCGGCGAGCATGACAACGCGGGAATGCGTCGGGCGCAAAATCACGAGAACCCTAGAGCGCGATGACTTTTCTTCGAATCGTCATCCCGCTCTAGCTCTTTGTTTGAGCATGATCTCCGCGCAAACGCTTCGCGTTTGTCGCGAGGGAAAACCGGCCTCTACTTTTCCGGATCATGCTCTAGCGGCGGCCGCAATAAGAGATGCCGCCGCCAGCCGACGCACACGCGCCCTTCAACGCGGGCCAACCGGGAGACATCCTGGCGGCAGGAGTTGGCGCCCCTCCATTCAGAACGTCCAGGTCGGGATAATAGAACGAGAATGATCCCGGCTCCTGGATGGCTGCCCTCATGGTCCCGTCCGGATTGAAGTCGTTCCTCGGATTATACCCGGAGTCGCGCCGATTTTTCATATACAGGGCGCTGCTGCTCGCAGCGCCCTGCGCGGGAGCTTGCGCGAATGCCGACGTCGCTGCGGTGGCGGACAGCAGCGCGGCCGCTGCAAGAGCTTTGAATGAAATCATTTTCGTTTCTCCTGCATGGATCGATTGTAGTCCGGCGAGGGACGAGACGAATTGATCCCGCTTCGCGAGGTGAACGTGCGGTCTGGATCGCGAGCTATCTTGAACGGAAGCATGTGCGTTTCTGAAAGGGAGACCGAGATCGGAGCCTCGATATTTCCCGATCACGCAAACGTTTGGCGGTTTGCCATCTGCCTCAATGAGGCAGACACCGCATGGGTTCACAGCAAGGCTGGGCCACTTCCGTAACGGCGAGACGGCGACGGATAGCAGTGATGCGATCGCAGTTTGCCAGCGCCGATGCTCAGCCTCGATGCGGCAGCGTCAAGTGTGCTCGGCGCGCCGCGCAGCGTGCGCAGAAGGTCACGCTTCGTTGAGGGCGCGTGATGAAATATTTCCGAAGGCCGGCCGCTCTTAAGGAGCCGAGCGCTTCCTTGGCTTCTGTCATCATATGGAGAAACCAATGACAAAAATGACCTTCGTGTCGGCCACGCTCATCGCAGCCGCCGTATTCACAACGCAGGCCATGGCTGCACGCAACGATGTCGCGGCGCGGCACGCCACGACCAAGGCCCATAGGGGCGTTATGGACTGTGTGCGGGCTGCAGACGTCGGCGCATTTGCCTCGGATCCCTATATTGTACCCCCCTGCATGCCCAATACCGCTACTGGCACGTTCCAATAACGACAATGAGTCGGGCTGGCAGACCTCGCCAGCCCGACTGCGTAGGGAGTCTACGCCTGTCGACACTCAAACTTTTCGGCGGCACCGCGGCGCTACACGCCGCTCTCGCGCGGTTTCGGCAACAGCGCGATCATTCTTTCCCTGCGGGATGCCGCTTGCGAATTTTTTCACTACTCGCCAGGAGTTGATCATACAATCGGTCGATCTCGCGCGCCTGGTTGGGCGTGACATCCTCCTGATGCAAGGCTCTCAGCTCACGCTCGGTTGGCTGGTAATTGCGACCATTGCGAATCGGCCATGGCTCCTTGTGAACGGACGGGGCGTCCTCTGCAGATCCGGTGTTTGCCAGCGCTAACGACGCTACAGCCAATGCGACCCCAAGGAGAATGTTTCTTGACATGGCTCGCTCTCAATCAGCTATCGAGGCTCAGACAGAAGCGCCGTTCATCAGAATGGGAAAACGTTACCGAGCGTGTGAATCAGCCTGCTCGGTAAATTGTTGAGCATGTTGTGACGACCAAGCTCGACGGGCTTGTCATCCCAACAACATGGATGCGAATGGATCATGGGCATTCTTGGCAGGTTGAGCGGCTCGCGGGGCAGAGGTGCAATCCACGTGGCGCACGGGCGCGCTCGAACGAACCAAATATTTGGTAGGGACATCCACTGCGTTAGCTGCAAGCGCAGTGGGAGTGCCGAGCGCGATGGTCCTCACGGCCAACATTGCGTAAGCGAGAACGGCACGTCGTGATTTGTCGGCCATCATTGCGATTCTCCGTGCAGAGGTTTACCAGGAACGAGTGAGCGGACCCCAACAGGCTCGCTCATCTTTCCAGATCGATTTCGTCGCAGCCTTAGTCCAACAAGAGTTTGTGATGGATTTGATCGCCGCTGGGGTCGCTTGCGAAACGCCTCGAGCGCCGCCTTGCCCCGCAGCGGACCTGTGTTGATCTTGATCAACGTTGCTGCCCGGCACCGGTTTTGAGTTCACCCAACGCACGCATCAGAACGACCTTTGCCGTCGCTGGACGCTGAGGCTCGCATGAAGGGCTGCAGCACGCAGCTGCGCCTTTACGGGCCGGTCGAACCTTGGCTCGACAAGAGTTGGCGTCCCGGAGAGATCGAGCCGATGTGAGTGAGCCCCTCGGAAGTGGCCGCTCGGAGCGCCGGGAATTTTGGGTCATGTCCCGCCTTCCAGCCTCCGGTCGACCAGGCTCGATCGGTCGTGTGGCGTATTGACGGCCGCGCCCGGCGTGTTCATCATCCTTGGCAGCGGTCACCTAATGCGTAGTCTGCCAACCCCGTGGAGTGACAGCCATGATGCAGAACCTCGTGGCCGGATGTGTCTTGGTGGCTTTGATTATCATGGGCTTGCTTGCCTTCGCCCAGAAACACGAAGGGTGCTTGCACGGGCGCTCGATCCAGACCTTCAAGCCCTGCGGATCGATCAGCACTACAATGTAGTGCTGGCTGGGGTATTGCCGCCGTATGGCCACCAAGTGGCTCGGCATCGTCAACCCTCCTTCTCTTACTCTTGGCGCTGTTAAGAGATGATCGTGCGATGTCCAGGTGTGGTCGCCCTCATCGTCAAGATATCGCTGATGGCTGTCTTGGCGAACTGGCCCGGCACATCTGCATTCGCGGCGGAGAATCTCTATCGCGCACAGACAATCGTCACCGGACAGGGCGAAGCCAATCGCATCATCGGCTTTGCCGCTTGTCTCGAGGACGTTCTCGTCAAGGTTTCCGGAGCCCTCAAACTCGAGAGCGATCCTCGGCTAGATGCGTACAAATCGCGCGCGGCTGATTTCGTCGGCGCCTATAGCTACCACGACCAGATGTCCGGCAAGCCGAAGCGCGACGAACAGGGCACCCGCGACCGGCCGTACGATTTGATCGTCGATTTCGACGACAACAAGATCAACGATGTTCTCAACTCGCTCGGCGTCAGGCCCTGGCTTTCGCGCCGCCCGATCCTTGGCGTTTTTGTCGAGATGGAGCAGGGCTCAAAACAAGATATCGCCACATCGGATGCAAGGCAGTCCGACCTGCAACGTGACTCGCTTCTCGCCGCCGCCCTGAAGCGGGGCATGATGATCGTGCTGCCCGATGTCGCGGCATTGGCGAAAGCCAATATCAATGCCGCTGAGCTCTTGACGACGGCATCCTCGACATTGGCATCTGTGGTAGCCGAACGGGGTGGCGAAGTCGTTCTAGTCGGACGGCTAAAGTGGGACGAGTCGGAGCTCGGATGGGCGACGGAGTGGCGGATGGACTGGAATGGCCGGACGCACCGATGGCAGCTTCGCGGCGTCACATTTGATGAAGCCTTCCGCCGCGGCATCGGCGGCGCGGCCCAGATCCTCTCGGGAAACGGTGATCCGGGATAGGCGGAAGCGACCGGCCACTGCTCAAGACGCCGCTTTTTGACCGCCAGCGGAACAATCGGCGCAATGACGTTGGCCGTCTGATCTGTGCGGCATTTCACTCTCAATCGATGTAATCTGCGGTAATCCAACCTGGGGCCCTGACGAGCCCGGATACAAAGTTCATTTTCCTTTCGGAGGCGCGGCGAATGGGCCGGCTGCCTCGCAAGTGCGGCGTTCCGATCGATAGTGGCATGGCGAGCGCACACCTTTTGTCCCGTTGCCGCGCGGGAACACAGGTCGGCCGGCAAGGCCATGATTGACAGCAGCTTAGCCTGGAGGCGACGTGCAGGAGATTGCCCAGTGGCTTGATCGACTTGGTCTCGGGCAATACGCGCAGCGTTTTGCCGACCATGCGATTGACGTGTCCGTTCTGCCCCACCTGACGGACGACGACCTGAAGGACATCGCAATTCCGCTCGGGCACCGGCGGAAAATCCTTGCAGCCATCAGCGAGCCGCCAGCCTCCACGCAGGCTGCACCCGAGCGCGCCGTAGCCTCGGTGGAACCGAAGGCGCCCGACACGGCGGAGCGCCGTCAGGTCACCGTGATGTTCGTCGACCTCGTGGGCTCGACGGAACTTTCGACGCGCATGGATCCGGAGGATTTGCGAGACATCATTTCAACCTACCAGAAATGTGTCACGAAGACCGTGCGACGCTTCGACGGCTTCGTGGCGAAATATATGGGCGACGGCGCTCTCATCTATTTCGGCTATCCGGAGGCGCACGAGGATGATCCGGAGCGTGCGGTCCGGGCCGGGCTGGAGCTGATCTCGGCGATTTCCGCCCTCAAGGCTCCGGTCGTTCTGCAAATCCGCATCGGGATTGCGACCGGGGTGGTGATCGTGGGAGATCTCAGCGGGTCGGGCAACGCTCAGGAGCGCGGCATTGTCGGTGAAACTCCAAACCTGGCCGCGCGGCTGCAACAGGCTGCGTCACCCAACATGGTGGTCATTGCTGACGGCACCCGGAGGCTGCTCGGAAATCTGTTCGAGCTGCAGGATCTCGGGACAAGAGACCTCAAGGGTATCCAGGGCGATGTGCGCGTTTGGGCGGCACTGCGATCCAGCTCGGTGGCGAGCCGCTTTGAGGCACTGCACGCGGGTGCCCTGACGCCGCTGGTGGGGCGGGAAGAAGAACTCGAGTTGCTGCTTCGGCGCTGGTCAAGAGCGAAGGCCGGCGAAGGTCAGGTGGTGCTGATTTCCGGCGAAGCGGGGATCGGCAAATCACGGCTCACCTTCGGACTGTTGCAGCAACTTGCGCTCGAGCCGCACATACGCCTGCGTTACGTCTGTTCGCCGCAACACACCGACAGCGCGCTTCATCCGATCATCAGCCAGTTGATGCGCGTCGCCGCATTGGAAGACGATGACGGCCCGCAATCGAAACTGGACAAGCTCGACGCGCTGCTGGCGCAGAGCTCGACGCCGCCTGAGGATGCATCCCTGATCGCCGAATTGCTGTCGCTGCCCAACGATGGGCGCTACCCTCCGGTCGAAGTCGAGCCGCAGCTCCGTCGTGAGAAAACGCTGGCAGCTCTCTGTTCGCAGCTCGAGGCGCTGGCGCGGATCAGTCCGGTGCTGATGATTGTCGAAGATGCGCATTGGACCGATCCAACCAGCCTCGAATTGTTTGCCCGGGTGGTGGATCTGGTCGCCGGACACCGGCTCTTGATGCTCGTCACTTTCAGGCCGGAATTCAGCCCGCCCTGGATCGGACGGTCGCATGTGGCTGCGCTTACGCTCAATCGGCTGACGCGGCGCGACATCGATTCCCTCATCAAGGAAGTCGTCGGCATCTGGTCGCTGCCGACAGGCATCCGCCAGGACATCATCGAGCGCAGCGACGGCGTTCCGCTGTTCGCGGAGGAAATGACCAAGGCGGTGCTGGATGCGGAGGGCGAGAACGAAGCGCAGCGGACCGCCGCAGCAAAGCCAAAGTCGGTGGTGCCGGTCCCGGCCAGCCTGCAGGCCTCGTTGATGTCGCGGCTCGACCGGCTCGGCTCGGCGAAAGATATAGCGCAGGTTGGCGCGGCAATCGGCCGGGAATTCCCCCACATGTTGCTGGCCGCGGTGGTGCGAAAGCCGCCGGCGGAATTGGCCGGCGCGCTCGACCGGCTGGTAGGCGCGGGTTTGCTGTTTCGGCAGGGCATCCCGCCGCATGCGAGCTATCTGTTCAAGCATGCGCTGGTGCAGGACGCAGCCTACAGCACGCTATTGCGCGAGCCACGGCGCGTGCTGCATGCGCGCATCGCCGAAGTGCTCGAGAGAGAGTTTCCCGAAATCGCCGAAAGCCAGCCCGAGTTGCTGGCGCGTCATTACATGAATGCCGACCTGATCGAAAAGTCCGCGTTCCTGTGGGGCAAGGCGGGACAACGCTCACAGGAGCGCTCGGCACTGGCCGAAGCCGCAGAACAACTTACCCACGCCCTGGCGCAGATCGCGACCTTGCCCAGCACGCCCGATCTGCGGCGCGAGCAGATCATTTGGCAAACCGCGCTCGTGAACACGCTCATGCACGTCAAGGGATATAGCGCGTCCGAAACCAAGGCTGCCGTGGCTCAGGTGAGAGCGCTGATCGAGCAGGCGGAACAGCTCGGAGAATCTCCCGACGACGCCTCATTGCTGCTTTCGGCGCTGTTCGGGCAATGGCTCGTCAATTTCATCAGCTTTGACGGCGAGGCTGCGCGGGAGCTCGCCGCGCGGTTTCTTGCTCTCGGTGAGAAGGACGGGACGACGGTACCGCTCATGGTCGGACACCGCACCATGGGGAGTACGCTCGCGTTCATGGGGGACCAGGTCAAGGCTCTGGCGCACTACAACGAGGCGCTGGCGCTTTACCGTCCGGCCGAGCACCGGCGATTGATGACGCGCTTCGGCCAGGACCTCCGGATGACGTGCCTGGGCTTTCGTTCAATGGCGTTGTGGCAGCTCGGCTATCCCGATGCTGCGCTCAGGGATGCAGACTGCGCGCTGATGGAAGCGCGCCAGATTGAACATGCCGCCACTTTGATGTTCACGCTGAACTTCCCGATTCTTGTGAACACCTATTGCGGAAATTATGACGCGGCAAACGAGTATCTCAAGGAACTTGCCATCCTGGCGGAGGAGAAGCGCGCGCCATTCCGAAAGGCAGAAGGGGTATTGCGGCGAGGCTATGTCCTTACCCTCATGGGACGAGCCACGGAGGCAGTCGAGACGGTCACGTTAGGCATCGATTTGTGGCGATCGGCCGGATCGACCATATTCACGCCGGAGCACCAGTTCATGCTGGCAATCGCGCATGCGGATTCGGGCCAATTCGACGATGCCTGGCGCTGCATCGACAAGGCAATGGCGGCGATGCAAGCCACCAAGGAAAAGTGGTGCGAGGCTGAGGCGCATCGCGTTGCCGGCGAAATCGCGCTCAAATCGCCGCAGCGTGACGTGGCGAAAGCGAAAGCATATTTCGAGCGATCCCTCACTCTTGCGCGCGCACAGCAGGCCAAGTCGTGGGAATTGCGCGCAGCCATGAGCCTGGCACGGCTTTTGGCTGAGCAGGGCAAGAGAGAAACGGCCCACGACCTTCTCGCCCCGGTCTACGATTGGTTCACCGAAGGTTTTGACACACGCGACTTGCGCAACGCCAGAGCCTTGCTTGGCGAGCTTCATTGACAGCCTTCATTGAGAGCCCTGCCGCAACGAAGCTTCGCCCTTTTCAACCTCGCGGAGGGCTGAGCTATTCGGCAGCCATTTGGGACAGTTCAAGCTGAACGAGCCGCTCGACGGTCGGCTCCTGGAGAGCGCTTGGCGGCTTCAGCAATTGCTGAACCTCTGCGAGCAGCCGGTGAACGGCAGGATCGCGCATCGCGGCCCGAAGCAGGGCTCCGTTATATTGGAGCCGGCTCTCGAAATCCGCCGGGCGTTCGCCGCGTGTCTCGGGATAAACCAGATCCGGGATCGCCGACATGTTCCAGGGACCCTCGACCAACGGCAGGCTTTCGGAAAAGAACGCCAGCGCCAGGCCGGCAAGCGGATCGGCCTTGGTCGCGCGCCCCTGCAGAAGCTGCTTCAGAAGCCGAGCTTCCTGCGCTGCCGCGCTCATGCCCTGGCCATAGACGGGATTGAAGCGGCAGATCGAATCACCGATCGGCAGCAGGCCGCGCGGGAATGCGCTCAGCCGGTCGAAACGACGCCATACGCTGGCTGGGAAGGCATAGCGCTCGAATCCGCCCTGCCGCTCGGCGTGCGCAATGGCGTTGTAGACCGTCTGCGTCTCTAGTCGCCTGGCATAATCCATGAAGCCGTCCGGCTCAGCCGGCGGCTGTTCGCCGAGCTGTCCCGAGAGCGTCACGACCCAGCGGTTGCCTTCGATCGGCATCAGATAGCCGCCGCGGCTGCGTTCCGGCGCGTGGGGATGAGTGGCGACGCCTCCCCAATCGGTGGATGCATCCTGGGGAATGGCGAAGGTGGTCGTCGTATAATGGAGATCGACACCAATGACGATTTCATCAGGCACCGGCTGCCTGGTCGAACGGAGCAGCGCCAAGGTTGGCGCAGCGCGTCCGGAAGCGTCGACAACGAGATCGGCTGCGAGGGTTTCCTGCCGCCCATCAGCATCTTCACATATGACGCCTGTGACCATGGTGCCATCTGATGTAGCGGCGATCTCGAGCACCCGGCATCTCGGCCGGATCGTCAGATTAGTCAGCCTCTCGGCCTGTCGGCGCGTGATCAGCTCTATCAGCGGACGGGATGCGCAATAGAGGAACCAGCCGAAATCACGCGACGGGAGTGGACCGAGACGCGGGATCTCCATACGCACGTCGCGTGACATTCGAAGCGGCACCGCGCCCGCATTTGCCAGATCCCGCTCGAAATGCGGAAACAGATCGGTCAGCGCCCGCTGGCCGCCTGGCAGCAAAACGTGCAGATGCCGGGATTGCGGCGTGCCCGCTCGCGGCACTGCCTGTTCAGGCAGGCGGTCGCGCTCAAGCACGATCACCCGTTCGAAGTTGTCGGCCAGCGCACGCGCTGCGGCCAAACCAGCCATGCTCGCACCGATCACTACGGCCTGTTTACCGATCGCTCTGCCTACCATCGCAGTCTCTCCTCATTCGCGCAGCGGTGTCGCATCATGAGGAGACGAACGGGTTACAGCGTGATTTCAGCGCGGAAGAAGCGCGTTACGATCGTAGTGCCGCGAGGCGATGACCGCCTGATCCGGGCACAAAGTGTTCATCCGGGATTGCTCTACCCCGCGAGCACCAGATCGCTCGCCTTCTCGGCGACTGCGATTGCGGCGGCATTGGTCATCGCCTGCGGGATCCCGGGGAACACCGAAGCATCGATGACGCGCAGGCCCGCCACGCCTTTCACGCGCAAAGCCTCGTCGACGACGGCGCCGATGCGGCACGTGCCGACCGGGTGATGGAATGAATCTGTCGCGTGAAGAATGAACTTGCGTATCTCGCCGGCGGTCTTTGCCTCGGTCCCCGGATAGACTTCGCGGGCGCGCCAGTCGGCAAAGGCAGCACCGGCACCGATCTCGCGGGCGAGAGAAACGCCCTCGACAAGAAGGTCCATGTCGGCGGGCTCGGAGAGATAGTTCGGATCAATCAGAGCAGGAGCCCGTGGATTGCCGGAGGCGAGTTTCACGCTGCCGCGGCTGCGGGGCCGCATCAGGCAGGAAACGAGCACGTAAGCCGGTGGAGGCAGCGGGCCCACGCTCGGCAGGACGAACGGCAAGGACAGGCACATCACAAGGTGCTCCGGGCTGTCATCTGGGTCGGTGCCCGGCACGTAGAGGACAGCGTCGGCATGGTTGTAGTGCGAGCGCGGCACCTCGCGCCGTGCGGCGTACGCCACGCCCGCGACCAATGGATGGTCCTCGAGATGGCGGCCGACATCCGGCAGGTCCACGACAACGGGAATGCCGAACGATCGGAGCTGGTCGGCCGGGCCGATTCCCGACAGCATCAAAAGGCGTGGCGAATCGATCGCACCGGCACAACGCAGCACCTCGCTCGCGGCCCGCAAGATGCGTTCGGCGAGCCGCACACCGATGCACCGTCCACCTTCGATCGCGAGGCCCAGCACGTCCGTGTCGACCAGCAGATCGACGCTCACGTCTTCGAGACTTCCGAGATACGCCGTCGCCGCATCGTGGCGAGCGCCGTCCTTGATACTGAGTTGATTCCAGCCGACGCCGGTCGTGACCTCCCCTCCGATATCCGATGACATCGGGTATCCGAGGTCTTGTGACGCCGTGACGAAGGCGGATGCCACCGGATTGCGATCCCCGACATCAGCGAGCGACAGGACGTGGAGAGGACCACTGCCTCCCCGCCATGCACTGGCACCGCCGGAAAAAGTCTCGGCGCGCTTGAAGTATGGCAAAAGGTCCGCCGCGCGCCACCCGGCGGGCCAGCGGTCATAGGCAGCCGGGTGGCCGCGCTGATAGGCCAGAGCATTGATCGTACTGGAGCCGCCCACGACCCTGCCGCGTGGACAGCGGATGATGCGGCCTCCCAACCCCGGTTGTGGGGTCGTCAAATAACGCCAGTCAAGCTCGCTGCCCTGCAGCTTGGGCCATTCCTGCGGATCCCTGACCGCTGCCAGCTTCGTTTCTCCGCCGGCCTCGACGAGGAGCACCCGTCGTCCAGCGACAGCGAGTCGATGCGCCATGGCGCAACCGGACGAGCCTGCACCGACAATGATGTGGTCGTAGGACGAAGCGAGCTGCTCAGGCGAATGCAATACGCGGACGCCGGATGCGGGCCCTGCCCCGGCGCCTGCAGAACGAGCCAGGCTCGACAGCGCGAGGCCGCCGCCGACCGTTGCCGCCAGGGCGTCGCGGCGATTGAGTTGCCGGCTCGTGACGCCGCCGCCGCGATCTCCTGAGATCATGCTGGACATTGGTCTCCCCCGCCTGCTGCCCGTCGGCTTGTACAGCTCGCTTCCTTGCACCAATCTTTTTACGCTTTTCTTGCCTCTCGGTACAAAGTGGTTACGGAACATCACGACGATCTTGCCGAATTGTTCGCTCGCCGCGGTGACTGGCCGCCGCAAATCCGCTATTTTTGCAGCCCATTTCGAAGGTCGAAACATGGTGCGCGCCAGCAATGTAATGATCGGGACGTTGGCGCTGGCGTTGATCGCCGGCGCGCTGAGCGGCTGGCTCGGTTACCGCAAATATGCCGGAATCCAGCGGCAGGTGCCGCTCCGGGTGATCTTCGAGGGTTCGGCCTCGGGTCTGCGCCGCGGCGGCAGCGTGAATTTCGCCGGCGTGCGCATCGGCGAGGTGGAGTGGATCAGGCTCGACCGTCACCGCGTGATCGCGATGACACGGATCGACAAAACGGCGCCGATCAAGAAGGACACCCAGGTCGGCCTCGAATTCCAGGGCCTGACCGGCATTGCCGCGATCTCCTTCACCGGCGGCACCGACGAGGCGCCGCTTCCGCCGACCGGCGCCGACGGCATTCCGGAATTGACCGCCGATCCCCTGGGGACGATGGGCATCCAGGAAAAGATCCGTGCCGTATTGCGCAATGTCGACACGGTCATCGACGACAATGAGGATGCGATCAAGGACACGCTGCGGCGGTTCGAGACCTTCACCGCCTCGCTGTCGAGCAATGGCGAGAAGATCAGCAGCGTCATCAGCACCGCCGAGGCGGGCGTCAGTGCCGTCGACGACGGCATGAGCCGCACCGAAGCATTCCTGAAGAGCCTCGGCAGCGACAAATATGGCGGCGAATTGCTGCCGACCGTGATCTCGCTGCGCGAACTGATCGAGAGCTTCGACAAGAAGTCCGGCGCGCTGATGGCCGACACGAGGAAGATGCTCGGCGATATCAGCCAGTCCGTGAACCAGGCGAACCGGAAATTTGGCGGAACCGGCGGCGGGCGCTAACGTAGCGCGACCATAACAAATACGGAAACGCCCGCTGTGCACGACAAGACGATCAGCCCGCCCGCGCCGCCGCCCACGGTAACCCGCGCCCAGAGCGCCGTGCCGCGGCATCTGCGGCGCTATCTCACGCTTGACGATTTCGAGCCGGCCGCACGCCGGCTGCTGCCGAAATTCCTGTTCGGCTATATCGACGGCGGCGCCGAGACCGATGCGGCCAAGCGCGACAACCGCAGGGCTTTCGAGGAATACGGCTTCGTGCCGCGCGTGCTCAAGGATGTCTCCGGCCGCGACCAGACCACGACCTTGTTCGGCAAGACCTACGCCGCGCCGTTCGGAATTCCGCCGATGGGTTCGTCCGCGCTCTGCGCCTATCGCGGCGACATCGTGCTGGCGCGGGCGGCTGCCGCGACGAACGTGCCGATGATCCTGTCCGCCTCCTCGCTGATCACGCTGGAGGACGTCCGCCGCGAGAACGAGGCCGCGTGGTACCAGGCCTATCTCGCCGGCGTCGATGCACGCATCGAGCCTCTGGTCGACCGCGTGGCTGCGGCCGGCTACGACACCTTCGTCGTCACCGCCGACGTGCCGGTGGCGCCCAACCGCGAGAACAACATCCGCAACGGCTTCCAGGTGCCGCTTGCGATCACGCCGCGGGTGTTCTGGGACACGATCACGCATCCGGATTGGCTGCTCAACACCTGGGCGCGCACGGTTCTCAATCACGGCATGCCGCATTTCGAGAACATGGACGCGCAGCGCGGCCCGCCGGTGCTCTCAAAGAACCTGATCCGCAATATCGGCGCGCGCGACCAGCTCGCCTGGAAGCATGTCGAGCTGATCCGCAAGCGCTGGAATGGCAAGCTGGTGGTCAAGGGCCTAGTGTCGCCGGAGGATGCGCGGATCGCGCGCGTAAGCGGCGTCGACGGAGTGATGCTGTCCAACCACGGCGGCCGCCAACTCGACTACACGGTCTCCGCACTGCGCACGCTGCCGGAGATCGCCGCGAAGGCAAACGGCATGACCGTGATGGTCGACGGCGGCATCCGCCGCGGCACCGACATCATCAAGGCCCTGGCGCTGGGCGCCGACTTCGTGTGGGTCGGACGACCGTTCCTGTATGCCGCGGTCGCCGCCGGCGAAGCGGGCGTGACACGCGCCATCACATTGTTACGCGACGAAATCGACCGCGATCTCGCGCTGCTCGGCATCCGCAGTCTCAGTGAGATCACGCCGGACCTGGTGCGGAAGTTTTGAGATCGCTTCTCCCTCTCCCCGTTCTTACGGGGAGAGGGTTGGGGTGAGGGGCTCTCTCCGCAAGCACGGAAATAGACGAACTCGCGGAGGCTCCCCCTCACCCGGAATTCAAGCTGCGCTTGAATTCCGGCCTCTCCCCGTACGCGGGGCGAGGCAATCCGAGCTCGCCGCTCGGCCCTACCCCATCCTGAACTTGCTGTAGGCCTCGCTGGTCGCGACGATCACGTGCTCGGCGCAGGCGTTGCGGCGGTGAGGGTCGCAGAGGGTTTCGTACTCGGCCGACGTCATCATGTCGATGAAGGCCGCGACGGCGGGGTAATAGACCAGCGCCAGATAGTCCCACCGGTTGCCGTCTGGCCGGCCGAGCGCGACCGCCTTGGCGTTGCCGGTCCAGAGCAGCGTGCCGCCGCGCGCCTTGATCATCGGCACCGTGAGCGCGCTGTAGCGCAGATAGGCGTCCCAGCCCGAGCCGTCGCCATCGAGCGAGCGCTCGCGGAAGCGCATCAGGTTCATCATCACGACCGGCTCCTGCGGCTGCATCGCCTTGAGGCCTTCGACGTTCAAGAGGTCCACGCCCATCCGTCTCTCCGATGATTCCTTGTGCAGTTCAGCATCGCATATGTCGCCTCCATGACGCGCCAGCGGCAGCGCGCATGGCTGCTCTCTTCCGGAGCGTCTTGTCGCACGCGGAGAATCCGGCAAAAAGGTCCCGCAGCATGACCGATCTCCGCGCCTTGCCGTCCGCTCCCGCTCCCGTACGCCGCTCCGCGATCGCCTGGCTCAACAACCAGCCCTATCTGCTGCTCAGCCTGACCTCGCTGTTCTGGGCCGGCAATATCGTGATCGCGCGCTATGTCGGCAATCACGTGCCGCCGCTGACGCTGTCCTGCCTGCGCTGGCTCGGCACCAGCCTGATCCTGCTGCCCTTTGCCTGGCCGCATCTGCGGCGTGACTGGCCGGCGCTGCGTGCCAGCCTGCCGCTATTGCTGCTGCTCTCATTGACCGGCTTCGCCTTCAACAATGCGATCTCCTATTGGGGGCTGCAATACACCGAGGCCCTCAACGCGCTGTTGATCCAGTCGGCGGGGCCGCTGTTCGTTGCGCTGTGGGCGCTGGTGCTGTTCGGCGTGCGGCTGACCGGCGCGCAGCTCGCCGGCATCACCCTCTCGCTGGCCGGTGTGCTCACCATCATTCTGCGCGGCGATCTCGGCGCGCTCGCCTCCATCAGCTTCAATCGCGGCGATGTGATGCTCGCCTCCGCGCTATTGTCGTTCGGACTTTACTCCGCGCTGATGATGCGGCGCCCGGTGACGCATCAGCTCTCGCTGATCACGTTCACCACCGGCTGCGGCGCCTTGATGCTGGTGCCCGGCTCGATCTGGGAATATCTGACCGGCGCCACGCTCAAGTTCGACGCGCTGACGCTGGGAACGCTGGCCTATGTCCTGATCTTCCCGTCGGCAATGGCCTATCTGTTCTTCAACCGCGGCATCGCGCTGATCGGACCGAACCGGGCCGCGCCGTTCTTCCATTTGGTGCCGGTATTCGGCTCGGCGATGGCGATCTTCCTGCTCGGCGAGGCGCTGCAGCCGTTTCACCTGATCGGCTACGCGCTGGTGCTGGCCGGCGTCGTGATCGCCTCACGACGAGGCTCGGCCAAACGGTGAATGCGGCGCGGCAACGCCTTCCGCTTTCAGCCGCGACCGAGTAGTTTCCCCGGCAACCAACTGCCATAAACCCAGCGGAGGAAAGCACGATATGATCTCGGGACTGAAACACCATTGGCGCATCGCGGCAGCAGCATCCGTGGGGCTCGCGCTGCTATCCGGCGCGGCGACGGCGCAGGCGCCGGGCTACCCGAACCGCAACATCACGCTGGTGCTACCGTTTGCGGCCGGTAGCGGCACCGACACCACGACGCGCCTGATCTCGAAGGAGGTCGGCACTGCGCTCGGCGTCACCATGGTGGTCGACAACAAGGCGGGCGCCAACGGCTCGATCGCGGCAAGCTACGTCGCCCGCTCCGCGCCTGACGGCTACACCCTGTTCGTGACGACCAACACGACGCATTCGGCCAATCCTTTCCTGCTCAAGACCATGAGCTACGACCCGGTCAAGGACTTCACGCCGATCGCGCGCACCGGCGACTTGCCATTCATGCTGGTGATCAATCCGGACATCCCGGCAAATTCGGTGGCCGAATTGATCGCGCTCGCCAAGAAGGAGCCCGGCAAATACTCCTACGCCAGCGGCAGTTCGTCAGCGATCGTGTCGGGCGCGACCTTTGCCCGCCTCGCCGGCATCGATCTCTTGCACGTCCCCTACAAGAGCTCGCCGCCCGCGCTCACCGACGTCATCGCCGGCCGCGTCTCCATGATGTTCGTCGACGTCCCGACCGGGCTGCCGCATGTCAACGCCAAGGCGCTGAAGGCGCTGGCCGTCACCACCAAGCGGCGCTCGGCGCTGTTGCCGGAGCTGCCGACCATGGATGACACGGTGAAGGGCTTCGACATCACCTCATGGCAGGGCTATCTCGGCCCGGCCAACATGCCCAAGGACATCGTGGTCAAGCTGAACGCCGAGATCCGCAAGGTCGTCGAGCGTCCGGACATCAAGAGCCAGCTCGCCGAACGCGGCATGGAAGCATTTTCGGGCACGCCGGAGGAATTCGACGCATTCCTGAAAGAACAGCTCGTGCTCTGGGAGCGGCTGATCACAGACGCCGGGATCGAGAAGCAGTGAGCTTTAAGCCGCGCTCCTGATGTTCTGCGTCATGGCCGGGCTTGTCCCGGCCATCCACGTACTTGCGGAGGCAGTCAAAGACGTGGATGCCCGGGACAAGCCCGGGCATGACGGTGAGTGCGCTACGCCGCCCGCACCTTGGCCAGGAACTGATCGACGGCGTTGCGGAGCATTCCGGACTGGGTGTCGAGCTCGCGGGCGTTCGACAGCACGTCGGAAGCCGCGGTGCCGGTGGCGGCGGCGGCCGTGGTGACGCCGCCGATATGGGTGGAGATCTCGCTGGAGCCTGCCGCGACCTGCTGGATATTGCGCGCGATCTCACGCGTCGCATCGCCCTGCTGGTCGACCGAGGTCGAAATGCTGGCGGTGATCTCGCTCATCTGGGCGATCGTCTCGCTGATGCCGCCGATCGAGGCGACCGCCTCCGTGGTCGAGGCCTGCATTGCGGCGACCTGGGCGGAGATCTCCTCGGTCGCTTTCGCGGTCTGGTTGGCGAGCGCCTTCACTTCGGAGGCGACCACCGCAAAGCCGCGGCCGGATTCGCCGGCGCGCGCGGCTTCGATGGTGGCGTTGAGCGCGAGCAGGTTGGTCTGCGCGGCGATCGAGTGGATCAGCTTCACCACCTCGCCGATCTTTTCCGCGCCGGTGGAAAGCGCCTGCACGGTGGCGTTGGTGCGCTCGGCATCGCCCACCGCCTTGCTCGCGATCTCGCTGGACCGCGCGACCTGGCGCGAGATCTCGGTCACCGAGCTCGACAGTTCCTCGGCCGCGGCAGCCACGGTGCCGACATTGTTCGAGGCGCTTTCGGACGCCGCGCTGACGGTCGCAGCCCGCGCGCTGGCGTCGCTCGCGGTCGCCGTCATCGATTGCGCCGTGGTCTGCATGCCGGCCGCGGCGGTCGCGACCGAACGGACCACGCCGGTGATGCTGCGTTCGAAATCGTTGGCGATATTCTCCATCGCGGCACGGCGTTCGGCCGTAGCGCGGGCCTGCGTCTCCGCCTCCGCCTGCTCGAGGCCGCGGATGCGAACCGCATTGTCCTTGAATATCTGCACGGTCGCCGCCATGGCGCCGACCTCGTCGCCCCGGCCGACGCCGGGAATATCGCCATCGAGCTTGCCGTCGGCGAGTTCCCGCATCCTTGTGCCGAGCTGGCCGAGCGGCCTGGTGATGCTGCGGCCGATCAGCCAGGCGATCGAGCCGGAGATGATGGCGATGCCGAGGATCGAGAGGCCGAGCAGCCAGGCGATCGGCGCCAGCTTGGCATCGATATCGTCGATATAGGCTCCGGTGCCGAGATACATGTCGAAGCCGGGAACGGCGACGGCATAGCCGATCTTGCGGATCGGCTTCTGCTCGCCGGGCCGCACATATTCATAGGTGAGGAGGATTTCGCCCTTCGCCTTCACGCCATCCATCAATTCGCGGGACAGCCTGCGGCCGTTGGTGACCACGTCCATCCGGTTGGTGCCGATCTGCTTGGGATCGGGCGCAAGGACGGTGATGCCGTCATAGGAGGTGCCGAACAAATAGCCGGAGCCGTTGTCATAGGTCATGGAATTGCCGCGCTTGCCGAGCTCGGCGAGCGCCGCCTCCTTGGTCATCCGCCCGGCATCGACCTCTTTCTTGAGGCCGGCCGCCATGTTCACGGCCATCTCGACCATCGCCTTGGTCTGATCGATGCGCGCCTTCATCATTTCGCGCTGCATCAGATGGCCCGCAAGGACGCCGGCGGCGCAGAGGCCAAGGATGGTCACCCCCACTAAAATGCCGAGTTTGGGCGTGATCTTGAGGTTGGTCAGCTTCACAGGGCGTCTCCGGGAATGGCGCGCTTGCATGTTTGGCGGATTGATTCGGCCTACCCTAATGTGAGAGCCTTTAGCGTCCGGTTACGAAACCTCTCCGTAAAAGCCCGGGAACGCCGCGCTCAAGGCAACCTGGAACGGGGCGGGGCGCTTCGCCCCGCGAAGGCGCGGCAGCGACGACTTGTCGCGGCCGGATGACGGCAGAACGACCAACAACCAAAGAAGAAAATCGGGAGCAGGAGATGTCGAAGTTCAGGGTGGTGACGCCGAAGGGCGCAAGCTTCACGGTGGCCGGCGGCGGCTACGACTATGAGAAGGAAGCGCTCGATCCGATCGGCGCCGAGATCATCGAGGCTCCCGCCAACGAGGCGGAATTCATCGCAGCCGCCAAGACCGCCGACGCGATCTACGCCAAGGGCATGCCGATCACCAAGGCGGTCATCGATGCGCTCGAGAACTGCAAGGTGATCACGCTCGGCAGCGTCGGCGTCGACAGCGTCGACGTCAAGGCGGCAACGGCCCGCGGCATCCCCGTCACCAACATTCCCGACACCTTCATCGAGGAAGTCGCCGATCACGCCATGATGCTCTTGCTTGCCGGCTTCCGCCGCCTGGTCGAGCAGGACAAGATGGTGCGCGAAGGACGCTGGACCGAAGGACGCCCGGCGCTCCTGAAAATTCCGCGCCTGATGGGACAGACGCTCGGCTTCATCTCGTTCGGACGCGTGGCACGCGCGGTGGCGAAGCGCGCCGCGCCTTTCGGCCTGCGGATGATCGCCTACGATCCGTTCATCCAGGAGACCCTGATGTCGGAACACAACGTGCTGCCGGCGACGCTGTCGGAGGTGCTGTCGCAATCCGACTTCGTCTCGATGCACGCGCCGGCGCGGCCCGAGGTGCATCACATGCTCACCGAGAAGCATTTCCGGCAGATGAAGAAGAGCGCGATCTTCATCAACACCGGACGCGGCGCCACGGTCGACGAGGACGGCCTGATCAAGGCGCTGCAGGAAGGCTGGATCGCGCATGCTGCGCTCGACGTGCTGGAGAAGGAGCCGCCGTCGCACAACAATCCCCTGCTCCGCATGGACAACGTCACGCTGACCGCCCATGTCGCCTCCGCATCTGCACGTTTCGATGAAGCGCGCAAGCGGCGCGTGGGCTACGAATTGTCACTGGTGCTTTCCGGGCTGTGGCCGGTAAGCTGCGTCAATCCGTCGGTGCTGCAGAACACCTCGCTCCGGCGCTGGCAGCCTGTCAGCATGGATCGCGGCCCGAACAGCTAGCCGGCGGGGAACGCACGTTTCCCGCGAAACGGAAATTGTGCGGGGCAAAAGTCTCTAGAGCATGATCCGGAAAAGTGTGAAGCGGTTTTTCGAAAAGATCATGCTCAAACAATATTAGGCGATCGCTTCGGCCCCATGAGGGCTGAAGCTCACGTTCACCGGCGAGTAACGCCGGGAACGATAAAACAGGGAGGAGACTATGGGGAACGACCTCACCCGTCGTGACGCGTTGGCGCTTGGCCTCTCGGCCGCGGCGCTGGCGGCAACCGGCGCTTCGGCACAATCAACGGAATCGCTGGTCAAGGCGGCCGACGTGGCGGCACCGTCGCTACCGATCGAGAAGGGCGCAAGCCTGCGGATGCTGCGCCCGGTCCGCTTCGTCAAGGCTGACGAGGACGTGTTCCGCGCCAACGCGGCCAAATTCACCGAGAAGATGGGCGTCGAGGTCAAGGTCGATTTCGTCGGCTGGGAGGACATCAACCAGCAGACCGCGGTGACCTCGAACTCTGGCGCTGGTCCCGACATCATCATCGGCTTCTCGGACGCGCCGCATATCTACGCCGACAAGCTGATCGAACTCACCGATGTCGCCGAATACCTCGGCAAGCGCTATGGCGGCTGGCAGACGCTGGCCCAGAAATACGGCAAGCGCGCCAAGGGCAACGCCTGGATCGGATTGCCGTTCGGCGCCAGCGGCGGGCCGCTGGTGTACCGCAAGTCGGTGCTGCAATCGATCGGCTACGACAAGATACCGGAGGATCATGCGGGCGTGCTGGACGTCTGCCGGAAGCTGCAGAAGGCCGGCAAGCCCGCAGGCTACGCGCTCGGCAACGCCGTCGGCGACGGCAACGGCTTTGCCAACTGGATCCTGTGGTCGCACAATGCATCCCTGCTCGATGAAGAGGGCAAGGTCACCATCAACAGCAAGGAGACGGTGGCCGCGCTGAAATATCTGAAGGAGCTGTATCCGACCTTCATCGCCGGCACCCCGTCCTGGAACGACGTCTCCAACAATCGCGCCTACTCCTCGCAGGAAATCGCGCTGACGGCCAACGGCGTCTCGCTCTATTTCGCGCTGAAGAACGATCCGGCGACCGCTGCGATCGCCGAGGACACCGAGCATCAGTTCCTGCCGAAGGGCCTGGCGAGCTCCACGCCGATGTCGGGGCTGACGCTGAACGCGATGGTGTTCAAGCACAGCCCCTATCCGAATGCGGCGAAAGCCTTCCTGCAGTTCATGCTGGAGAAGGAGCAGTACGAGCCGTGGCTCAACGCCAACAGCGGGTACTGGTCGCAGCCGCTCGCGGCGTACGCGGATGCTGCCGTGTGGTCCGGCGATCCCAAGGTCAAGATCTTCAAGGACACCATGAAAAGCCAATACTACGCCGGCTACAAGGGCCCGATCTCGACCGCGACCGGCGCCGTCAATGCCGACTACGTGCTGGTGCAGATGTGTGCGTCTGTCGCGACCGATGCCGCAACGCCGGAGGCTGCAGCCGCCGAAGCCGAGCGGCGCTGCAAGCGCTATTTCCGGCGCTAAATCGACAAACACCGTCATTGCGAGGAGCAACGCGACGAAGCAATCCATGCCTCCACAAGCGGTAAGATGGATTGCTTCGCTCCGCTCACAATGACGGCGTAGGGCTTTGATCAGCACAGGACACGCATTCATGTCCGTGACCACACTCTCTCCCCGAGGCCTGGCGCTCCGCCAGCCGAACTGGTTCGCGCGCCTGCTCGACTACAAGCCGTTCCTGATCGTCGTCTGCCTTGCGCCGGCGATCGGGCTGCTTGCCGTGTTCCTCACCTATCCGCTTGGGCTCGGCGTCTGGCTCGCCTTCACCGACACCACGATCGGGCGACGCGGCATCTATGTCGGATTGGAGAACTTCCAGTACCTCCTCAGCGATCCCCTGTGGTGGGGCGCGGTGTTCTACAGCGTGTTCTACACGGCGGTCGCGACCTTCGGGAAATTCGCGCTTGGCTTCTGGCTGGCGCTGCTGCTCAACAACCATTTCCCGTTCAAGAGCATCCTGCGCGCCATCGTGCTGCTGCCATGGATCGTGCCGACCGTGCTGTCGGCGCTGGCGTTCTGGTGGATCTACGATCCGCAGTTCTCGATCATCTCCTATCTGCTGGTCGACGTGCTGCACTGGCGCTCCACCAATATCGACTTCCTCGGCTCGGCCTGGCCGGCGCGATTCTCGCTGATCGCGGCCAATATCTGGCGCGGCATCCCGTTCGTGGCGATCTCGCTGCTGGCGGGCCTGCAGACCATCTCGCCGTCACTGTACGAAGCGGCGATGCTGGACGGCGCCTCATCCTGGCAGCGCTTCCGCTACATCACCTTCCCGATGATGATGCCGATCCTCGCCATCGTGATGACGTTCTCGATCATCTTCACCTTCACCGATTTCCAGCTCGTCTACGCCATTACCCGCGGCGGGCCGGTGAATTCCACGCACCTGCTCGCGACGCTGGCGTTCCAGCGCGGCATTGCCGGCGGCGAGCTTGGCGAGGGCGCGGCGATCGCGGTATCGATGGTACCGTTCCTGGTGTTCGCGACGCTGTTCAGCTATTTCGGCCTCGCCCGACGCAAATGGCAGCAGGGAGAGAGCGATGACTGACGCGGTCGCGCAACCAACCAACGTCGCCAGCGCCGCTCCCGATACCATGGCGTGGGACTCCCGCGCGCGGCGGATGGTGATGATCTATCTGCCGCTGGCCTGCTTCGTCATCATCCTGCTGTTCCCGTTCTACTGGATGGCGGTGACCGCGTTCAAACCGAACGCGGAGCTGTTGAACTACAAGGAGCACAACCCGTTCTGGATCTCCTCGCCGACGCTGGCGCATATCCAGCACCTCCTGTTCAACACCGCCTATCCGCGCTGGCTGAAGACGACGATGCTGGTGGCGATCGGCTCCACCTTCCTGTCGCTGCTCGCGAGCACGCTTGCAGCTTACGCGATCGAGCGGCTGCGCTTCCGCGGCAGTCCTTATGTGGGCCTCGGCATCTATCTCGCCTATCTGGTGCCGCCGTCGATCCTGTTCATTCCGCTCGCAACTGTCGTGGTGCAGTTCGGCCTGTTCGACAGCCCCTTGGCGCTGATCCTGGTCTATCCGACCTTCCTGGTGCCATTCTGCACCTGGCTCCTGATCGGCTATTTCAAGTCGATCCCCTATGAGCTCGAGGAATGCGCGCTGGTCGACGGCGCGACAAGGTTGCAGATCCTGCGGCGGATCACGCTGCCGCTCGCCGTGCCCGGCCTGATCTCGGCCGGCATCTTCTCCTTCACGCTGTCATGGAATGAGTTCATCTACGCGCTCGCCTTCATCCAGAGCAGCGCCAACAAGACTGTGCCGGTCGCGATCCTGACCGAGCTCGTCTCCGGCGACGTCTATCAATGGGGCGCGCTAATGGCAGGCTCGCTGCTCGGCTCGTTGCCGGTTGCGATCTTCTACTCGCTGTTCGTGGACTACTACGTGTCCTCGCTCACCGGCGCGGTGAAGGAGTAGCGGTTATCGCAGCGAGAACGAGATCGGGACGTTGAAGCCCATGGCGGGGTGCTTCATGTCTGATGGAAACGGCGGAAATGGCTGGGCGCGGCGAACCATGGCCACCACCTCCGCATCCAGCGCGGGATTGCCCGAGGAACGGCCGAGCCGGCTCGACGTCACCTGTCCGCCGCGACTGAGCGTGAAAACCACGCTGGCGATGCCCTGCTGTCCGGCGGACTTGGCGCCCGGCGGATATTGCTTGAAGCGCAAGAGATGGGCGCGGACGATCTGATTGTAGGAGGCAACCGCGGCAGCAGATGCACCGCTGCTGACGGCGGACATGGTCGGTCCCTGGCGCTCGACGCGTGGTGACGCGGTGGTGCGCGGCGCCGGCCGTGCCTCCGTCGGCTTCTTGGCGTCGGGGCGAACCACTTTCGGCTTGGCCGGCGTGGGCTTGCGGTCGGGAACGGGCTTTGCCGGTTCGGGCGCCGGTGGTGCCGGCTGCAGCTTTTGCTCCGGTGGCGCCACGACCTTGGGCTTCTCCTGCGGCGGGGTCGGCGGGATCAGCTCTTCCACCGCCTGCTGCGGCACCGGCTCGGGCGGCGAAGCGTCAGCGGCCTGCATCTCGGGGCCCGGCGCGAGATCCAGCGGCGTCGATTGCGGCGCTGAGGTCGCCGGCGCCATGTCGACCATGATCGCAGGCAGGGAGACACCGGGCAGCGGCTGCTCGCGATACCATTTCATACCGGCCGCGATTAGCGCTGCATGCGTGGCGAGGATCACGAGCGCCGAGATGCCCCAGCGCCGCAACGCGGCCTGATCGGTAACGTCATGCAGCGCAAACGCGTTCATGGCGATCAGCTTCGGCCGTCGAGGCCGACCAGCGCGATCTTGAGATAGCCCGCGTTGCGCAGCAGGTTCATCACCTCCATCAATTCGCCATAGCTCACCGCCTTGTCGGCGCGCACGAAGATGCGCTCGTCCTTGCGGCCCTTGGTGGCGCCGTCCAGCGTCGTGGCAAGCGCGTCACGCGCGACGATGTCCTCGCCGACAGCGACCGAGAGGTCGGGCTTCACCGTGACAAACACCGGCTTGTCGGGACGCGGCTGCGGCTCGGCGGTGCTCGCGGGCAGATCGACGCCGAGATCGACCGTGGCGAGCGGTGCCGCAACCATGAAGATGATGAGCAGCACCAGCATGACATCGATGAAGGGAGTGACGTTGATCTCATGCGCCTCGACGAGATCATCCTCGGCGCGAAACCGTCCGCCCCCTGCACTGCCCGCCCCGAGCCTGACGCCCATCATTCACTCCGCGGCGCGGGCGAGGCGAAACAGGCCGCGATCGCCCTCGCGGCTGACCAGGAGCAGCACCATCGCGCAGGCGTCTCCAAGCAGCGCGCGATGTGCCGCGATCGACCGTGTCAGGTGATTGTAGATCACAACCGCAGGGATCGCCGCGACCAGCCCCAGCGCGGTCGCAAGCAACGCTTCGGCAATGCCGGGCGCGACTACGGCGAGGTTGGTCGTATGCGCCTCGGAGATGCCGATGAAGGAATTCATGATGCCCCACACCGTGCCGAACAGGCCGACAAAGGGCGCAGTGGCGCCGATGGTCGCGAGCACACCGGTGCCGCGCGCGATCTGCCGCGCCATCGCGGCCTCGACTCGCTCCAACCTGAGCGCGGTGCGCTCCTTGAAGCCGTCATCGAACACGCCGCCGGAGAGGCTCGCCTCGCGCGCCGCGGACTGGATGATCTGCGCCACCGCGTCGTCGTCGCCGCGGCTCGCCTGCTCCGCCTCGGCCAGCACCGTATCCTTCTCGAGCAGCCGCAGCCGCTGTTTCGCCAGCGCCGTCTTGCGCCGGATCTCGATGGTCTTTGCCAGCCAGATCGTCCACGTCGCCAGCGAGGCGAAAGCGAGCCCGATCATGACCGCCTTCACCACGATGTCGGCGCTCTGGAACATGCCCCAGGGCGAGAGGTTGCGCGGCAATAGCGCATTGTCGTCGGCGGCGAAGCCGGCGGCCGGCCACAGCATTGCGTTGGAAGCGATCAGCGCCATGACGATCAGGCGCCGGCAAAATCCATCGAACCATGCTTGCATGATCGCCTCCCGACCTTGCTTCCTCAGGCCGCGCTCCTAGAGCTTCGGTTCTGATTGAATCAGAACCGAAGCTCTAGATTCTTGTTTTGACGCGTTTTCTTCACGCGAACCGGTGTCCACTTCGCTCGAAAACGCGCTGGGCGCGATCCGGTCCGCGAGTGCACGGAAGCGCTGGAGCTGGTCGCCGCGCAGCGCGCGGGTCTCGTCGCGACCGACGAACACCTTGAACATGATGCCGCCGTCGACATTGATGAAGGCGATGAAGGCTGACGACTTGCCCATGAAGGGGCGCTCGACAAAGGCGATCGCCGCGCAACGCTCGTAGCGGAGATGGCCGTGCAGGCCCTTCGGCTGCATCAGGTTGAAATAGCCGCGGCCGATCTCGCCCGCTGGTATCGCGCCGGTGAACTCGAAAATCGCATCGTCGGTGTGGACGATCAGCGTCACCTCGCCCCAACCGGCGATGTCCTGCATGGCGGCGGCGAATTCGCCGCCCGCACCAATCCGCGCCATCTCGCCCGGCAACGCCTCGATCACCGCGCGCGGCGAAATCTTTCGCTCGCGCGCGACGTCCTCGATCACGGCGCCGGGATTGTCGGCCATGTAGGCCCTGAGATCGGCGAGCTCCGTACTCGACATAACGGTCTCCTTACGCCGCGGCGCTCGCCTTGCGTTCGCTCTGGATCACCTCAAAGCCTTCGAACTTGGGATGACCGAGATAAAGGCTCTCGCCGGTCTTGTTATCGGCACGGGCATGCGCGCGGCGGAATTCTTCCGAGCGCGTCCAGGCCTCGAACGCCGCCTTGTCGACCCAGGTGGTGTGTGACGAATAGAGCGTGTGGTCCTCGGCCTCCGGCCCCTTGAGCAGATGGAATTCGACGAAGCCCGGCAGGTTGCCGAGATAGGACTCCCGGGTGGCCCAAACGGTCTCGAACGCCTGCTCCGAACCCTTCTTCACCTGAAACCGGTTCATGGCGATAAACATTGTCGAATTCTCCTTCCTACGTTCGCGGCGTTGGCCGCTTGTCGGGTTTTCGGCGCTGCGCCGCTTGCCCAGCCTGCCGGTTAAGTTGGTTGAAAACAAGAACGCGCCGGGCCGCGCTGGAGCGTCAGCGCGGCCGCGGCACGGATGAAAGTGCTCCCGGTTCCTCGATCAGGTCCCTCCAAAGTGATATCTGAGGCCGCCCTTGAAGACGATCCCCGGCCCCGCGCTGGCCCATTTGACGTCGTTCTGGGTGTCGCCGGTGGAGCCGACCGGAATGGCGTAGGGACGGTAGTATTGATCCAGGAGGTTCTCGACCGAGAAGTTGAGCACCAGATCGCGCGTCGGCGTATAGGCCACGTAGAGGTTCACGAGATCGTAGGACGTCGCCGGCGTGAAGGTCGGCGGGATATTGTTGTTGGCCAGCGCCGACGTCCACATCGCGGAGATCACCAGCGTGTTGTCGAGCAGGCGCACGCCGGCCGTCGTCGTGATCTTCTGCGGCGGAATGCTGTAGAGCCCGAGGCCGGTCTGGAGGTTCTTGCCCTGCATGTAGCTCCCGGCAATGCCGACGAACCAGGTTCTGGCATCATACATCGTCTCGGCTTCGAAACCCTCGATTCGGGCCTCGGCGATGTTCTGGTACTGCACGAAGGGCAATACGGTGATGCGCGGTGCGGGCGGCGGACCGGTCGGAACCACGAGCGGAGGTCCGTACGACACCAGATCGATGTAGTTCTCGATGTCGTTGCGGAAGAAGTTGAACTTGCCGCGGATGCTGTCGCCGGGCACGAACAGGTCGTTCTTCTTCAGGTTGAAGCCGATTTCCTTGTTCTTGCCGATCTCGGGCTTCAGGTTCGGGTTGGGGACGAAGCAGAATGTCGAGTCGGCGCCGGGTCCCGGCGTGCCCGACGGACAGCGGAAGAACGAGTCGTTGATGGTGGCGCCGGAATGCGGGCCGTTGACGAGCGTCTCGGTGATCGACGGCGCGCGGTAGCCTTCGGCATAGCTGACATAGGGCGTCAGCATCGCGGCAGGCATCAGTCCGACCGTGATCTTCGGCGACAGGCGGTCGCCGCTGGTGGACGTCGTCCCCGATTCCAACTGGTAATTGTCGTAACGCAGCGCCGAGATGGTTTCGACCAGGTTCTGGTAATTGGCCTTCCACTGCACGAAGCCGCCCGACACCGTGCGCCGGCCACCTGGCGTCGTCACCTCGGACGTGCCGCTCCTGTCGTTCGTGCTCACCTCGTCCTGGAATGCGTCGAGACCGTAGGTGATGGCATTGTGCCAGTCCAACAAATCGAAACGTGAGGTGTTGTGGATGTCGACGCCGTACGTATCCAGGAGGTAGCCGCGATTGCTGCCGATACAGCCGGAGACCGCGTTGCCGGGCACGCCGCCGCAGAAGGCCGACGGTGTAGTGCTGGTGTGCCCGGTCTTGATCTGGTCGTTCTCGGTGCGATTCCAGTAAACCTTCGCATCCCAGTCAAACAACCGGTCGTCAGGCTGCGAATAGGTCCAGCCGAGCGTCGTCGTGTAGTTCTTCACGTTGCTGGCGTAGATCGACGTGCCGGAGAGATTGTTGGTGCCGTTCGCATTGGTCGAGTTGGGATCGCCCGCGCGCCGCGCCGGCTGCCCGACGCTGTAGATGTCTTCCTGGAAGATGGTGCCGAGCTTGACTTCGTGTCCGTCGGCCGGGCGCACCGTCAGCTTGGCAATGCCGCTGGAGAGCCGGTTGCCGGTATTGGCGACTTCGAACCCGGTGCCGTCCTTGTAGTTCTCCTGCGTGCTGTAGGTGCCGCCGGCGAACACGTCGACATTGGGATTGACACGAACGCCGCCGAAAACCGAGGTGAGCCAGCGCCCCTCATTGCTGCCGAACACATTCTTGTAGTCGACGCCCCAGCGCTCGCCGGGGCGCACCACATCCTCGATGTCCTTGGTGCGGAACGAGGCCACGCCGCCGATCGCGCCGGAGCCGTAGATGTTCGCCGTCGGACCGCGCACGATGTCGATGCTGCTGATCAATTCCGGATTGAGGAAGAAGGAGCCGTTCGCGAAGTGGCCGGTGCGCTGGTAGTTCTGCCGGGCGCCATCGACCACCACCGCAACGCGACCAAAGTCCTGCAGGCCGCGGATGTTGATCGACGTCGACGGCTCGTCGCCGCGATCCTGCACCCAGACGCCGGGCAGATTATAGAGGAGATCGCCGATCGTGCTGGGCTGGCGGCCCTGGATCTGCTCGAGCGTAACGACGCTGACGGGCGCTAGCGCGTCGATTGCGCGCTCCTCGATCTTCGATGCGGCAACGGTGATGGTGTCGAGCGATTGCACCGTCACGGCACCGATCTGCGCGCGCGCATTCATTACGGGCGCGGCCGCCTGCTGCTCGACTTTCGGCTTTGCCGGCTTGCGCTTTGCCGGCTTGGCGCGCTCCGTCGCGCGACCAGTCGGGTGCGCGTCCGCGGCCTGGGCGAACCCGGACTCGAGAAGCAGCAATCCGATTGTAACCACTGATGCGCCCAAAATGAGGGCGCGCGAAATCCTAGCCCCGTCAGCCATATTGCCCCAATCCAAAGATCTGCTTTTTGGGTCTGGCTGGCGTGCGCTCGCGAAATGATGCGGGCGGCTTGCTGGCTACCAAAATACACAGTGCGGGTCACACGCCCGCGCTACGTTCACATTCGTTACGTCGCGGTAACAAAGTGGTCAACAACGGCACGGCGCAGTTTATATCGATTGTAAACTGCAGCGATTGGATTGCGGTGCGGGCGACCTGTACAAACAGCCATCCAGAGAACGTTCGGGGCGCAGCAAAGAGGATATGGCGGCAACTTCCGGAGACAATACCGAAGGCGCCGGGGGGCGCGCAGCAAATGCCTCACCTGCCGTGAGAAACCTCTCGATGACCGGCAACCGGATCGACAGCCGCGAGCTGTTTCAGACCGAACGGGAGATCATGATCGCGCATGGCAACGAGATTTACCGGTTGCGTCTGACGTCGCAGAACAAGCTGATCCTGACCAAGTGATCCCTCAATGGCAATTTGTCGCACGCTCGCAATCCTGCTGATCGCCAGCCTCTTGCCCGTTGAGGCGGCACCGGCCGCAAACACCACCGTGCATGATGCGCGCGACCGCGACGTCATCATCGACAACCCCTCGCGAATCGTCTCGATCGGCGGGGCGATCACCGAAATCCTTTATGCGCTCGGCTTCGAAGACCGTGTCGCCGGCGTCGATGCGACCAGCCTCTATCCGGCCGCCGCGCTGCGCGACAAACCCAATGTCGGCTATATGCGCCAGCTCTCGCCCGAGGGCGTGCTCGGGCTCAACCCGTCGCTGGTGCTGGCGGTGCAGGGTTCGGGACCGAAGGAAACCATGGACGTGCTGGAAGCGGCCAAGGTGCCGCTGGTGCTAGTGCCCGAAACCTTCTCCGAGCAGGGATTGCTCGACAAGATCAAACTGGTCGGCCACGCCATGGATGCCGATCCGCGCGCCGAATGCCTGACCACCGCCGTCGCGCATGATCTCGCGCAATTGCGCGAGCTGCGCGCCAAGGTCACAAAGCCGGTGCGGGTGATGTTCGTGATGTCGCTGCTCAACGGCCGCGCCATGGCGGCAGGCCGGAAAACGGCGGCGAACGAGATCATCCAGCTCGCCGGCGGCGTCAATGCGGTCGAGGGCTATGACGGCTACAAGATCGTCAGCGACGAGGCGATCGTCGCCGCCAAGCCCGACGTCGTGCTGTCGATCCAGCGCGGCAAGGATTCGCTGGAAGCCGAGGCGATCTATGCGCATCCGGCCTTCGCGCTGACGCCGGTCGCGGCGAACAAGAGCTTCATCTCGATGGAAGGACTCTATCTGCTTGGCTTCGGACCGCGCACGGCGGCTGCAGCGCGCGACCTTTCCACGAAGCTATACCCGGCGCTGGCGCCTCAGGCAGAGAAGTTCGTGCCCGCGGCGCTCGCGGCGAATTGCCGGCGATGAGCGCCTTGGCGGACGCGCGTGGCAATACTGCCGATCCTCGTACCAAGCGCTCGCGGCCGCCGGCAACGCTGACGCTGCTTTGCCTTTGCGCCGCGCTCGTCGGCACTGCGCTCATTGCGGTGACCCTGGGTGCCGCCGGAATCCCCCTCGCCCGCCTTCCCGCCGCGCTCGGCCTGTGGGGCGACGGAGCGGCCAATCCGCTGGTTGCGCGCGACCAGCTCGTGCTGTGGTCGATCCGGATTCCGCGGATCGTCGCCGCCGCGATGGTTGGCAGCCTCCTGGCGGCATCCGGCGCGATCATGCAGGGGTTGTTCCGCAATCCCCTCGCCGATCCCGCGCTTGTCGGCGTCTCCAGCGGCGGTGCCTTTGCTGCGGCCGCCGCGATCGTCTTCACAGACAGCCACATCGGCGAGAGCGTTCGCTTTATGCAGCACCAATTGCTGCCGCTGTCGGCGTTCGTCGGCTCGCTGGTGATGACCATCCTCCTCTACAGCATCGCAAGCCGCGCCGGTCGGACGTCGATCGCGATCTTCCTGCTGGCGGGAATTGCGATCGCCGCGATCGCCAATGCGGGCATCGGGCTTCTGGTCTTCGTCGCCGACGACCGCCAGCTCCGCGACATCACCTTCTGGATGCTGGGCTCGATGAGCGGCGCGACCTGGGGTAAGATCGCGACACTGGCGCCGGTGCTCACTGTTGCGCTGCTCGCGTGCCTGTCGATCGCGCGCGGGCTCGATGTGCTCGTGCTCGGCGAGGCCGAGGCTTTTCACAGCGGCGTCGACGTCGAGCGATTGAAACGGATTTCCATCATCCTGGTTTCAGCCATGACGGGGGTCGCGGTCTCCGTGTGCGGCGTCGTCGGCTTTGTCGGCATCGTGGTGCCGCATCTGCTCCGGCTCGCGATCGGACCGGCGCACCGGCTGCTGCTGCCGGCCTCGGTGCTGCTGGGCGCCGTGCTTTTGGTCGGCGCCGACACGATGGCCCGCACTATCGTGGCGCCGGCGGAAATGCCGATCGGCGTCCTGACGGCGGCAGTCGGCGCGCCGTTCTTCCTCGCCATCCTGCTGCGGCAGCGCAGCTTGGTTTCGCTATGACACCGATGCTGCAGGCGAAGGCGGTCTCGGTCGTGGTCAGTGGCGCCACGCTGGTCGATGCCGTCGATCTGCGTGTCAATCCGGGCGAGATGATCGCGATCGTGGGGCCGAACGGCGCCGGCAAGTCGACGCTGCTGCGCATGCTGTCCGGCGACATCACGCCGACCCGCGGCACGGTCGAATTGAAGCAGCGCGCGCTCCGCGCCTATCCGCCGCGCGAATTGGCGCGGCATCGCGCCATGCTGTCGCAGCATGTCAACGTCACCTTCCCGTTCACGGTAGAGGAAATCGTCTACATGGGCGCGGGCGACAATTCGCGCGCGACGGCCGCGCCGCTGGTCGAGTCCGCACTGGATGAGGTCGGGCTGAGCGGCTTCCGCCATCGCCAATTGCCGACGCTGTCGGGCGGCGAGCAGCAGCGCGCGCATTTCGCCCGCGTGCTGGTGCAGCTCGCCTGCGGCGAAGCACAGAACGGTGCGGGCCTGTTGCTGCTGGACGAGCCGACCTCGAGCCTCGATCTCAGGCACCAGATCGACCTGGTCGAGACCGCCCGCCGCCGCGCGCAGAACGGCACCGCTGTGATCGCGATCCTGCACGACCTCAACCTCGCGATGCGCTTTGCCGACCGTCTCGTTCTCCTGCATCGCGGCCGGCTTGCGGTCGACGGCGGCCGCAGCGAGGCGATGACCGCGGAGACGATCCGCACCATCTTCGAGATCGACGCCACGATCGACCATACTGAGAGCGGCATCCCCTTCCTGCTGCCGCAAACGATGCGACCGGTGACGTAACGCCGCAGGCATATCCAGCGGCAATCGTTAGAGCGTTTTCGAGCGAAGTGGACACCGGTTCGCGTGAAGAAACGCGTCAAGACAAGAATCTAGAGCTTCGGTTCTGATTCCATCAGAACCGAATATGCTCTAGCCGTCACAAAACTGTCAGCGCCATGTAACACGCGCCTCCCAGAACTCCGCCGCGTTTATCTTCAGGGGAGATCAACATGCGCAAATCACTGCTTTGCTCCGTCGCGTCCATCGTGCTGCTCTCGGGAGCCGCCTTCGCGCAGGGCGAAGGCGAATATCCGGCGACCCTCAAGGGCCACGCCGTGCTTCCGGCGGAAAGCTTCATCGACGCGCCGGCCGATGCACCAAACGATCTCAAGACCTCGGGCAAATACACCACCGGCCGCCGCGTCGACGCCACCGGCACCGTGATGGGCAAGTCCTACGAGCGGCCGACCGGCGTCTCGCTGCCGTTCAAGGGCCAGCCGCTGCAGGGCCATTCCGGCATCAAGGTGATGGCGGACGGCACGTTCTGGGTGCTCACCGACAATGGCATGGGCTCGCGCTACAACTCAGCCGATTCGATGCTGTACCTGAACCGGCACAAGATCGACTGGACAAGCGGCAAGATCGAGCGTCAGGAAACCGTGTTCCTGCACGACCCCGACAAGAAGGTGCCGTTCCGCATCGTGCATGAGGATACTGCCAAGCGCTATCTCACCGGCGCCGATTTCGACACCGAAGGCTTCCAGATCATCGGCGACACGTTCTGGATCGGCGACGAGTTCGGGCCCTACGTGATCAAGGCTGACAAGACCGGCAAGGTGCTGGCCGTGTTCGACAGCATCGCCGACGGCAAGCCGGTGCGCTCGCCCGATCACTGGTCGGTGCAGTCGCCGGGCGCGCCGGGCGCCAGCTACACCACCGTCAACCTGCGCCGCTCCAAGGGCTACGAAGGCTTTGCCTCCTCGAAGGACGGCAAGTTCCTGTACGGCCTGCTCGAGGGCCCGCTGTGGGATGCCGAGAAGAAGGACTGGGAGAAGGTCGACGGCAAGGAAGCCTCTCGCATCCTCGAGTTCGACGTCGCGAACGAGAAATTCACCGGCCGCTACTGGCACTATGTGTTCGAGCAGAACGGCAATGCCATCGGCGACTTCAACATGATCGACCCGATCCAAGGCCTGATCATCGAGCGCGACAATGGCGAGGGCACCGCGGACAAGGCGTGCCCGCAGGGACAGCGCGGCGAGAACTGCTTCCCCGATCTCGCCAAGTTCAAGCGCGTCTACAAGGTCGAGCTCTCGGATGCCAATGTCGGCAAGCCCGTGCGCAAGGTCGCCTATATCGACCTGATGAAGATCCGCGATCCCGACAAGAAGGCGAAGAAGCCGCTCAATGACGGCGTGCTGACCTTTCCGTTCTTCACCATCGAGAACGTCGACAAGGTCGACGACACCCACATCATCGTCGGCAACGACAACAACCTGCCGTTCTCCTCGAGCCGCGATCCTAACAAGGCCGACGACAACGAGTTCGTGCTGCTGGAAGTGGGTGAGTTCCTGAAGGCGAAGTGAGTGACTCCCTCTCCCCGTTCTTCACGGGGAGAGGGTTGGGTGAGGGGCTCTCTCCACGATTACGGTGGCAGATGTATTCGCGGAGAGAGCCCCTCACCCGGATTGCTTCGCAATCTTACCTCTCCCCGCAAGAGCGGGGCGAGGTAAGAACCACCTACCCTGCCGGCGTCATCACGACGCCCTTGTCCTTGGGCCAGCGGATGCGCCAGGCGAAGTTGATCTCCTTCAGCTCGCTTGGTTTCGCATCGAACGTCCATTGCAGCACGCCGCGCCTGTCGCGCAGATTGGTCGCGGTCGGCGGCGTGGTCTGCGGCAGCATCTCGACCACGATCTCCTCGCTCTCGCTGACCGGGAGCTGATCCTCGATCGCGACGCGGATCGGGAAATCATGGCCGTTGCGGATGCTGGTCTTGAACGCGCGTTCGTCGGTCTTCGATGTCGTCACGATCAGACCCGCCGAGCCCTCGTTGCGCTTGACCACCGAGCGCTCGACCTTGACCTTGTCGTCGGCGCCGAAGCCGAGCCGCACCGTTTCGCCCTTGCCGGCGGACGCGATTTTGCTGCGCCCGACGAAGACGCCATCACGATAGATCGCGACGCGGCCGGGCAACAGCGGCGCGTCCTCGGCCTGCTTGAAGCTCGCCTCCAGGAACGCCGTCGGATCGAGCACCGGCACGGCGCGGATCGTCAGCTCGGGCGCGATCCCGCTGCTTCCGATGCGCAGGCTCTTGGCTCCCTCGCTGGCACCGAGGCTGACGCGGCCGGGGATTTTGAAGGTGGCCTGGAAGTCGCCGATCTCGGCCACGGCCTGCTGCTCGTCGGCGCGCTCGCGCGCATCGAACGCCTCGGCGGCCTTCGCGGCTGGCGCCGAGCGCAGTGCGGTCGCCGGCCGCGCCAGCTCCGGCACGGCGCTTGACAGCGGCACCGGGCGCGGAGGCTGAGGATACTGCACGAGCAGCGAATTCAATTCGGGCGCGCTGTCGCCACGGGCAATGCGCACGGTGGAGACGCCGAGCGCGACGTTCGACCAGTCCTCGCCGGTCGACTGCGTGATCTCGGCGCGGCGCACCAGTTCCAGCGAGGGTTTTCGATCTCTGGCGGCGGTATCGAGGCGCGCGTCGTAGATCGGCGCCCAGCGCGCATTGCGCACCGAATAGGTGACGCGCAGGGTGGCTTTCGCAGCAGTCGCGGCGGCGAGGTCGATACGGACCTCGAGCTTGCTTGGCGGCTTGGCGGCGCGGTCGGATTCCAGCCGCGCGATCTCGCGGTCGAGATCGCGCTGCTTGCGCTCGGCTTCGCGGATCGCGGTATCGGCGATCGCGATCTCCTCGGAAACGGCAGCAAAAGCGGCGCGCCATTCGGACAGCGGCCGCGCCTCGCCCTTCTCGCCGATGCCGACCGGGGCGGCTTCGGCAAAACGCGCGGCGAACTGGCGGCGGGCCCTGGCGGCGTCGATCGCCCCTTGCAGATTGGCGTGCTCGTCCTTCAGCGCCTCGATCCGCTTGTCGAGCTCGGGCAGGTTGACCGGCGGCGCCGCGCGCGGCTGGCGCGCGTCGATCGAGCCGATCGTCAGCTTGCCGTCGGCGTCGCCTTCAACGCGCAGCGAGGATGGATCGAGCGACAGCGGAAAATCCCTGGCGACCAGCGTGCTGTCGCCGGACGGCAGATCGAGCGTGATGACGCGGGTGACACTCGCACCATCGGGATAGACGGTCACCGCATCCACCGTCGAAGATGCATCGATGTCAGCCGCGCGCGCCGGCAAAGCGGCAAGCGCGGTGACCAGCACCAGACTGGTGGTGACAAGACAATTGGCAATCAAACGCATTGGATTCCTTTCCTGCATAGCGCGCAGACTTCAGCCTGTCGGCACTGCCGGACAGTGGCTGATGTCACACCCCCATCGGTGGTGAGACGCAGCGAGAAAGAAACCGGTTCGATTGGGGTGCCACAAAGATGGAGACCACAAACCTGCGGTATCCAGTTGCGCGCTAATCCCTCCCCCGTCATTGCGAGCGCAGCGAAGCAATCCATCCGTCCGCGTTCGAGGCTGGCAATGGATTGCTTCGCTGCGCTCGCAATGACGGGAGGGGAGAGCGCGGCCCACAAAAAAAGCACGGCGCTTGGGGGCGCCGTGCTTTGGTTCATCTCGCGTTCAGCCGAAGCCGTTCTCAGCTATAGATTTCAAACAGCCCGGCGCCGCCCTGACCGCCGCCGATGCACATGGTGACGACGCCCCACTTGGCCTTGCGGCGGCGGCCTTCCTGCAGCAGGTGGCCGGTGAGGCGCGCGCCGGTCATGCCGAAGGGGTGGCCGATCGCGATCGAGCCGCCATTGACATTGTACTTCTCGGGATCGATGCCGAGCTGGTCGCGGCAGTAGAGGCACTGGCTGGCGAAGGCTTCGTTGAGCTCCCAGAGATCGATGTCGTCGATCTTCAGGCTGTGGCGCTTCAACAGCTTCGGCACCGCGAACACGGGTCCGATGCCCATCTCGTCCGGCTCGCAGCCGGCGGTCGCCCAGGCGACGAAGCGGCCCAGCGGCTGCAGGCCGCGCTTCTCAGCGTCCTTGGCTTCCATCAGCACCACGGCGGCGGCGCCGTCGGAAAGCTGGCTGGCATTGCCGGCGGTGATGTACTTGCCGGCGCCCCTCACCGGCTCGAGCTTCGCGAGACCCTCGATCGTGGTGTCGGGACGGTTGCACTCGTCGCGGTCGACGACATAGTCCTTGATGCTCTCTTCCTTCGTCACCTTGTCGACCACCTTCATCTGGGTCTTCATCGGGACGATCTCGTCCTTGAACTTGTTCGCCTGCTGTGCGGCCGCCATGCGGCGCTGCGACTCCAGCGAAAACTCGTCCTGATATTCGCGGCTCAGCTTGTAGCGCTCGGCGACGATGTCGGCGGTGTCGATCATCGCCATGAAGATGTCGGGCGCGGTCTTGAGCAGCTCCGGATCGACCGATTCCTTCGGCGTGCCGCCGCCGGGAATCGAGATGCTCTCGACGCCGCCGGCGACGATGCATTCGGCGCCATCGGAACGGATCGAGTTGGCGGCCATCGCGATGGTCTGCAGCCCCGAGGAGCAGAAGCGGTTCACCGAGACACCCGCGGTCGACTTCGGCAGGCCGGCGAGCAGCGCGGCCTGACGGCCGATATTGGGCGCGCCGTGGGCGCAATTGCCGAGATAGCAATCCTCGACATATTCCTTGTCGACGCCGGCGCGCTCGACGGCATGCTTGATGGCGTGCGCCGCCAGCGACATCGGCGGGGTGATGTTGAACCCACCGCGGGCGGACTTCGCCAGCCCCGTGCGTGCATAGGAAACAATAACGGCTTCACGCATTGTGTTTTCTCCCTTGTTCGGACGGCCTGATGACCGGTCTTGGCCCATTCGTACACGGATTTTGTCGGGTGCCAAACGACAAACGCCGCCTCCGATGCCGGAGGCGGCGTCATGTTCCGCAGGTCGGAATATCTGGATCTAGCGGCGGGACTGCCTTCCCTTCTCCCCTTGTGGGAGAAGGTGTCGCGCATGCAATGCGCGACGGATGAGGGGTTGTCTCCACGGGCGACGGCGCTCGTGGAGACAACCCCTCACCCGAATGAGTCTGGTGCTGACGGCGGAGCTGCCCTCTCCCACAAGGGGCGAGGGCGCGGCAATTGGCACCTCGTGCGTTCAGAACACCAGCGCCTTGACCTGCTTGACCTGCGGCAGCGCCTGCACCTTGGCGAGCACGTCCGCCGGCACCGGGCCGTCGACCTCGACCAGCGCGATCGCGTCGCCGCCTTGCGCGACGCGGCCGAGATGGAAGGTCGCGATGTTGATCTTGGCGTCGCCGAGCAGGCTTGCGAACTTGCCGATGAAGCCCGGCTTATCCTCGTTGGTCACATAGATCATCGACTTGCCGAACTCGGCGTCGACGCGGATGCCCTTGATGTCGACCAGCCGCGGCTTGCCGTCGTGATAGACGGTGCCGGACACCGAGCGTTCCTGCCGCTCCGTCGTCACGGTCACGGTGATCAGGCTCTCATAGTCGCTCTGCGCGGCGCGCGTCACCTCGTCGACCACCATGCCGCGCTCCTTGGCAACGACAGGCGCGGAGACGACGTTGACGTCGCCCAGCATCGGCCGCAGCAGGCCCGACAGCACCGCCGAGGTCAGCGCCTTGATCTTCATCTCGGCGACATGGCCCTCATAGGTGATCTGGGTCTTGACGATGCCGCTCTCGGTGAGCTGGCCGGCGAACGAGCCGAGCTTCTCGGCGAGCTCGATGAACGGCTTCAGCTTCGGCGCCTCCTCGGCCGTGATCGAGGGGAAGTTGATGGCGTTGGAGATCGCACCGGTGAGCAGATAATCCGACATCTGCTCGGCGACCTGCAGCGCGACATTCTCCTGCGCTTCCGTGGTGGACGCGCCGAGATGCGGGGTGCAGATCACGTTGGGATGGCCGAACAGGATGTTCGAGGTCGCCGGCTCCTCGGAGAACACGTCGAAGGCGGCGCCCGCGACATGCTTGGAATTGAGCGCGTCGACCAGTGCCTGCTCGTCGACGAGGCCGCCGCGGGCGCAATTGACGATGCGGACGCCCTGCTTCATCTTCGCAAGCGCTGCGGCATCGATGATGTTGCGGGTCTTGTCGGTGAGCGGCGTGTGCAGGGTGATGAAATCGGCGCGCTTGAAGAGATCGTCGAGCTCGACCTTCTCGACCCCGATATCCTTGGCGCGCTCCGGCGACAGGAACGGATCGAAGGCGATCACCTTCATGCGCAGGCCGAGCGCGCGGTCGCAGACGATCGAGCCGATATTGCCGCAGCCGACCACGCCGAGCGTCTTGTTGGTGATCTCGACGCCCATGAAGCGGTTCTTCTCCCACTTGCCGGCCTGCGTCGAGGCATCGGCCTGCGGGATCTCGCGAGCGAGCGCCAGCATCAGCGTGATCGCGTGCTCGGCGGTCGTGATCGAATTGCCGAACGGCGTGTTCATCACGATGATGCCCTTGGCCGTCGCCGCCGGGATCTCGACGTTGTCAACGCCGATGCCGGCGCGGCCGATCACCTTCAGCCTGGTGGCCTTCTCGATGATCTTGGCGGTCGCCTTGGTCGCCGAGCGGATCGCGAGGCCGTCATAGTTGCCGATGATCTCGGCGAGCTTTTCCTTGTCCTTGCCGAGATTGGGCTGGAAGTCGACCTCGACGCCGCGATCTTTGAAGATCTGCACGGCCGCGGGCGACAGGGCGTCGGAAATGAGAACTTTGGGTTTGCTCATGGGAGTGGTCCCTCGATGGACGATGCACTGATGGCGTCACCCGCGAACCTGCCTCGCGAATCCATCTTCTTTTCGTGATGGATGGCCGGGTCAAGCCCGGCCATGACGATGAAGAGGTGACGTTACTTACGCGGCCTTCGGCAGCGAGGCCTTGGTCTCAGCGAAGGCCCAGTCGATCCACTGCGTGAGCAGTTCGACGTCCTTGGCTTCCACGGTGGCGCCGCACCAGATACGCAGGCCTGCCGGCGCATCGCGATAGTGCGCGAAGTCGAAGCCCGCATTCTCCTTCTCAACCAGGGCAACCAGCTTCTTGCAGAAGTCGGCCTGCAGGTCCGGCGCGAGCGAGGTGATCGCGGGATCCGTGATCTTCAGGCACACCGAGGTGTTGGAACGGATCGCGGGATCCTTGGCCAGGAAATCGATCCACGGCGTCCGCGCCTTCCAGTCGGCGAGCACCTTGGTGCTGGCGTCGGCGCGCGCGATCAGCGCCTTCAGGCCGCCGATCGATTTCGCCCAGTCGAGCGCATCGAGATAGTCCTCGACGCAGAGCATCGACGGCGTGTTGATGGTCTCGCCTTCGAAGATGCCCTGGTTGAGCTTGCCGCCCTTGGTCATGCGGAAGATCTTCGGCAGCGGCCAGGCCGGCTTGTAGGTCTCGAGCCGCTCCACCGCGCGCGGCGAGAGGATCAGCATGCCATGCGCGGCCTCGCCGCCCAGCGCCTTCTGCCAGGAGAAGGTGATGACGTCGAGCTTCGGCCAGTCGAGCGGCTGCGCGAATGCCGCCGAGGTCGCGTCGCAGATGGTGAGGCCTTCGCGGGTCGCGCTGATCCAGTCGGCGTTCGGCACGCGGACACCAGAGGTGGTGCCGTTCCAGGTGAAGACGACGTCACTTGCCGGATCGACCTTGGAGAGATCCGGGATCTCGCCATAGCCGGCGTTGAGCTTGGTAACGTCCTTGAGCTTCAGTTCCTTGACGATGTCGCTGACCCAGCCCTCGCCGAACGATTCCCAGGCCAGCGTCGTGACGGGCCGCGCACCGAGCAGCGACCACAGCGCCATCTCGACAGCGCCGGTGTCGGAGGCTGGCACGATGCCGATCTTGTAGTCGGCCGGCACCTCCAGCACTTCGCGCGTCAGCTCAATAGCTTGCTTGAGCTTGGCCTTGCCGATCTTCGCGCGATGCGAGCGGCCGAGCGCGGCGTCCTTGAGATTTTGGGGAGTCCAGCCGGGGCGCTTGGCGCAGGGGCCGGAGGAGAAATGCGGCACGTTCGGCCGCGAAGCGGGCTTCGCTGCAGTCATGATCTACCCTTCCAGATAGCTGCCTCTCGGTGGGGAGAGGTTTCCCGCCGCCGGAGATAGTGGAAGGGTAAAGACTCGTCAAGGAACTTCCTGATGATCACAGGCGATTGATGGCGCCTCGTCGGGCGATGGCGCCTGATCAAGCAGTCCGGCCGCATCGTTCACCAGCTTGACGGCCTTCCGCCGGCTGGAGACTCTCATGATGCTCTTTTCATCGGCCTGCACGATGTATTCGTTGCCCGCCCTGACGATTGAATATCGCTTCATCTGAAATATCCCCAAGCTGTCCCAGAACGCGAAGACTTTGGACCGGCATCGCGTTCGATCTTTGCTTGATCATGATCTCTTGCGGATCATGTTCTGCCGCTGGGAGACGCGTAACTAGCAGCAGCGTTCCCGGCCGTAAAATTACGGAGGCCGGCGTAGTTTATCGCTTGTTAACCGGAACGCAGAGCGACGACTACCACTGCGATCAGCGATCTTGCCCGCGCAGCTTGGCGCAAGTCAGAAGCGCATCGTCATGCCGATATGACTGCGTTGAAATCCAAGCCGTTCATAGAAGCGCTGCGCGTCGGTGCGGGTGTGATGCGTCAGCAGTTCGACGAGGATGCAACCGCTCGCGCGCGCTTCAGTGATCGCCCATTGCACCATCTGCTCGCCGATGCCGCGGCTGCGGCAGTGGGTTGCAACGCGCACATCCTCGATCAGGCCGCGCGAGGCGCCTTGCGAACTTATGCCCGGCAGGATGCATAGTTGCAGGCAGCCGACCACTGCGCCGTCAGCGTCCTCGGCGACCACGAGCTTGAAATTCGGATCGCGATCGACCTTCTCGAACGCGGCGAAATAGGATTGAGGCAAGGGATCCTCGATCCGCTCGCGCGCGCTGCCAAGCCGATCATCCGCAAGCATGCCGACGATGACGGGAACATCGTCGCGACGGGCGCGGCGGATCGTGATCGAGGACGCAGTTGCCATGATGTGTTCCGAAAAAATTAGCGTGCTGGCACAAGCCCGAGTGAGTTCTCGGCCTCGCCAATCCAGCGGCGAAGCGCGGGATAGCCGCCGAGATCGAAGCCGCCCTCATGCGCGAGCCGCGTGTAGGCAAGCAGCGCCACATCGGCGAGCGAGAGCGCCTTGCCGGCCAGGAACGGCGTCAGCGCAAGCTGCTGCTCCATCCGCGCCAGCGCCGCATGGCCGCGCTTGACCTTCTCCGGATCGAGCTCGGAAGCGGATTTGCCGAGATAGCGCATCTGGAACCGGCACACGGCGATATAGGGCTCGTGGCTGTATTGCTCCCAGAACAGCCACTCATCCATCTTCGCGGCGGCGAAATCATCTGACGGGATGAGGTCGCTGCCACGGGCGAGATAGCGGATGATGGCGTTGGACTGCGCCAAAGCGCGGCCGTCGTCGAGCACGATCGTCGGCACCTGTCCGGCGCTGTTCATGCTCAGGAAGTCCGCACTGCGCGTCTCCTGCTTGAGGATGTCGACGTCGATCCATGTGTAGGGCAGCGCGAGGTAATCGCACACCCATTTCACCTTCAGGCAATTGCCCGATTTGTCGTCACCGTAGATTTTCATGGCTGGCTGCTGTCCTGCTCCCGAATGACAGAGCACCAGTGGAAACAGAAGCTGTCAACACATGGGGCACAAATGCGCCTAGAATTTGTAGCCGAGACCGGCGCGCACTGTGTTGATGTTGGTATCGACCGTTGTGGTGAAGCGGATGTATTCCCATTCCGCGCGCATGAAGAGGCCCCCGACCAGATTGATGTCGATGCCAAGGCCGGCCGTGTAGCCGTAGATCAGGTGATTGTGCACGGCATCGGTCGCGCGCAATGGCATCAACGGCCTGAAAGGTCCAAACGGATCGGCACTCACCGCGTCCGTAACGAGTGCACTATGCGAAATGTCGGCCTTGCCTAGCGCGAAGCCGCCGAACGCATAAGGTAGGAAGCATCCGAACGCATAGGCTGCGCGCCCCCGGAACGTCGCGATGTCCGAGATCGAGATCGAGGACGCCGAGGTGACTCCGACGTCATGGTAGCGGGTGTCGGTGAGAGGGGCGCCGCTCACAAGCTCCTTGCTGGCGCTGGCCGCGCCGCCGAAGCTGCCGTGCACGTAGCTCGCCTCCAGGCCGAGCACGACGTCACTCCATTGCCAGTTGTATCCGACAAAGGCTCCGTATGCGGACGAACGCGCCGTCTGCTTTCCGAGACCGAGATTCCATTGCGCAACGCCCATCTGCTGGACGATGTTGTCGGAAATCAGCGAGGAGATCAAAGATGACGGCTTGCTGTCGAAATTGGCATCGGACGATCCGTAGCCGGCTTGGCCACCAATGTAGAGACCTTCCCAGTAAGCTCTGGAGGTTGTCAGCCCATCGGTGAAGCTGCCGCGAAGCACCGGGAGATCGGGAAGATCGGCGGCCTCTGCGCTCGTCACCGCGCCACACATTGCCGCCGCCAGCAGAAACCTACGCATCGCACACGCCCCCAAATCGACTTAACCAAACCCGGAGACGATCATCGCTCGTTAACCTTAACCAATGGTTGTCACGCGCCGCGTTTGCCACAATCTTCCGCGTGATGGCCGCGCTTTCCACAAAACGAAAACGGCGCGGGAGCATCCCGCGCCGTTTGCAATCGTTAACCGATGAAGGTTCGTATTAACCTTTGCGCACCAGCGGCGGCGGTGCGTAGACCGGCTGCGGGCTGTCCAGATTCCAGCGCACGCCGAGCTTGAGATCGTGCGAGGTGATATCCCTGAAGTTCATTGGATTGTTGGTCGTGAAGCCCTGGAACGTCGTCACGGGTCCGGTCAGTCCCGAACCGAGGTCGACGTAGCTATAGGCGACTTCGAGCGTCAGGTTTGGACTGACCTTGTAGGCAAGACCTGCATGCGCCGCCCATGCGAAATTCCACTTGGAAGCCGAAGCGGCGGTCGCAAAGCCCGGCGCAATCACGCCGGGTGAGAAATCGGCAAGACCTTGATCAGTGAAATTGGAGACGGTCACGCGCGCTGCGCCAACACCGGCGCCGATGAACGGCGTCACGCACCACCAGGTGCCGAGATCGACATAGGCGTTGGCAAGGACAAGCCATTCCGACTTGCTTGCGTTGTAGTTGTCGGACCCTGCGCCAATAACTCCGCCGCCAAGCGGATAGGTCACGAGATCCTGTCCGTGAAAATTCGTCCTTCCACGATACTGACCGGTGATGTCGGCGCGGAACCAGTTGTTGAACTGATAACCGACACCAAGACCGAAGATGCCGCCGGTGTCGAAGCCGGTCTGCTGGTTCAAGGAGAGCAGCGGCGCGTACAAGGCGTTGTTGCCGTTGCGCACTTCCTTCACGCTCTGATTGCTGAAGCCGATATCGCCGCGCAGATACCAGCCGCCGAAATCTTCTACCGGCGGCGGTCCATAGGCCGGAGGCGGCGCGATCGGCATATCGGCGGCGAATGCCACCGAGGAAATCAAGGAGACCGCACCAGCGGCAAAGAGAGATTTAACGCAACGCATTGGCTTCGTCCTTTTGGCCAGTGAGGCGAGCAGGGAAGCCTCACGTCTGAAAACCCACGGCCGGACGATGGCACTAAATGCTTAAGCGGCGCTTAACCCTAATTATTAAGGTTGACAACCTCTGACGATTTTCCCGAAAGCTCGCGGTATTGCGCTATTCCCGCTGTCGAACAGAAAGCGGTCGCGCCACAAATGCTAACGATGCGTTGACGAAATCTTGGCTCTTGTCTTCGCGATTTCTTCACGCGAACCGGAATCCACTCTCAGATCAAGTCCGAGGGCGTGCTTCGCTCGAAAACGCTTTAATGCGCGTGGTTCGGCATTTTCGGCAGGAACACCGCAAGCAACCCGATCGCCGGCAGGAACGCGCAGAGCTGATAGATGAAGGCGATGTCGGTGTGATCGGCAAGCTTGCCGAGCACCGCCGCGCCCAAACCGCCGATGCCGAAGGCAAAGCCGAAGAACAGGCCGGAAATCATGCCGAAGCGATGCGGCATCAGTTCCTGCGCGAACACGATGATCGAGGGCGTCGCCGACGAGATGATCAGGCCGATGAACACGCTGAGCACGGCGCTGGTGACGAGGCCGGCATAGGGCAGTGCCAGCGTGAACGGCAGCGCGCCGAGGATCGAAAACCAGATCACGTATTTCCGGCCGAAGCGGTCGCCGAGCGGTCCGCCCACGAAGGCGCCAGCTGCGTTCGCTGCAAGGAAGATGAAGAGATAGAACTGCGCCGCTTGCGTCGAGACGTCGAACCTCTCGATCAGATAGAAGATGTAATAGCTCGAGAGGCTCGAGACATAGAGCTGCTTCGAGAACAACAGCGCGACCAGCACGGCGAGCGCGATCGTCACCCGCCGCCCGGTGGGCGCGTCCGGGTGCCGCTCGACGACCGCCGCCTTCCTGGTCACGATCTGCGGCTTGTACCAGGCACCGATGCGCCACAGGATCAGGATCGCAAGACCCGCAATCGAGGAGAACCACGCGATCGAGAGCTGCCCGAACGGCACCACGATCAGCGCCGCGAGCACCGGGCCCATCGAGGTGCCGAAGCTGCCGCCAAGCTGGAACACCGATTGCGCAAAGCCGTAACGGCCGCCCGAAGCGAGCCGCGCGATCCGCGCCGATTCCGGATGGAACACCGCCGAACCGAGCCCGACCAGCGACGCCGCGATCAGGATGATGCCGTAGTGATGCGCGCCAGCGAGCAGCAGCAGGCCGAAGAAGGTGAAGCCCATGCCCATCGCAAGCGAGAACGGCTGCGCCTTCTTGTCGGTGAAATGCCCGACCAGCGGCTGCAGCAGCGACGCCGTGAACTGGAACGCCAGCGTGATCATGCCGATCTGCGTGTAGTCCAGCGCGTAGGCGTCCTTCAGGATCGGATAGACGGAGGCGATCAACGACTGCATGGTGTCGTTGAGGAAGTGCGAGAAGCTGATGCCCGCCAGTACGATGTAAGCCGGCCCCACCGCGGTCGCGCGGGCTGCCACGCGCGGCGTCACGTCTGATACCAGCACCGGTTCAGCCAGCGCTTCTTCTGAGACGGCAACGGGCTTGTTCAACGGAAATTCCTGGCAGGGAGCGGCGAAGCGGCAATCGGTGCTGCTTACGCCGCAGCAAACGCTGCGACCACCGACAATAGATGATGGCTGCGATGCTACCGGCGCGCGTTGGATCAAGAGCATTTAGAGAAGCGATGGCGGTGCTTCTCCCTCTCCCTGCCCTTCGCGGGGAGAGGGTTGGGTGAGGGGCTCTCTCCGCGAACACGGTGACCGACGAATTCGCGGAGGCTCCCCCTCACCCGGATCGCATCTGCGATGCGATCCGACCTCTCCCCGCAGGCGGGGCGAGGTGGGCGCGTCCGCTTCTCTACTGTGTTACGCAGCAGCAGCCGCGGCATGGCCGAGTGCGGAGACGATGTGATCGACGACTTCCTCGACCAGGAGGCGGTCGTCGCCCTCGCCCATCACGCGGATCACCGGCTCGGTGCCGGAGGAGCGGACCAGGAGGCGACCGTGGCCGTTGAGCCGCTTCTCGGCGTCGACGATGGCGGACTTGACCTCGGCATCATCGAGCGGCCTGCCGCTGCGATAACGCACATTCTTCAGGATCTGCGGCAGCGGATCGAAGCGGTGGCAGACTTCCGACACCGGGCGGCGGAGCTTTTGCACCACGGCAAGCACCTGCAGCGCGGCGACGAAGCCGTCGCCCGTGGTGGCGTAATCGGAAAGGATGATGTGGCCCGACGGCTCGCCGCCGAGATTGTAGCCATCACTCAGCATCCGCTCGAGCACATAGCGGTCGCCGACCGGCGTGCGCACCATGTCGAGGCCAATGCCCTGCAGGAAACGCTCGAGCCCGAGATTGGACATCACGGTGGTGACGATGCCGGGCTTGGCGAGCCGGCCCTCGTCCTTCCAGCTCTGCGCGATCACTGCGAGTAACTGATCGCCGTCGACCACATGACCGCGCTCGTCGACCAGGATCACGCGATCGGCGTCGCCATCGAGCGCAATGCCGATATCGGCGCGCATCTCGCGCACCTTCTTGGCCAGCGTTTCCGGCGCGGTGGAGCCGCATTCCTTGTTGATGTTGAAGCCGTCGGGCTCGACCCCGATCTGCACGACGTCGGCGCCGAGCTCCCACAGCGCTTCCGGCACCACCTTGTATGCGGCGCCATTGGCGCAATCGATCACGACGCGGAGGCCGTCGAGGCTCAATTCGCGCGGCAACGTGCGCTTGGCGAATTCGATGTAGCGGTCATGGACGCCGTCGATGCGGCGGGCGCGGCCGAGGCTCGCGCTCTGAGCGAGCCGGCGCTCGATCGGCTCGTCGAGCAGTTGCTCGATCTGCTTCTCGACGTCGTCGGACAGCTTGAAGCCTTGCGGCCCGAACAGCTTGATGCCGTTGTCCTCGAACAGATTGTGGGAGGCTGAGATCATCACGCCGAGATCGGCGCGCATCGACTTGGTGAGCATCGCGACCGCCGGCGTCGGCATCGGGCCGAGCAGCAGCACGTCCATGCCGACCGAGGTGAAGCCCGCGACCATGGCATATTCGATCATGTAGCCGGACAGCCGCGTGTCCTTGCCGATCACCACGCGATGGCGATGGTCGCCGCGCTGAAACACCAGGCCGGCGGCCTGCCCCACCTTGAGGGCGAGCTCCGGCGTAATCAGACCATTGGCACGGCCGCGAATCCCGTCGGTCCCGAAATATTTACGGCTCATATCACCCCCAAGTAAGGCCTGGGCTTCTCCAGCCACCTCAGCGAGAAGCCCGAAACATCATCAGGCAGGCGTTATAGTGCGTCGGCCGCCAAGACGGCTTCAAAATATATGATGAATCATTACCGTCGCCTGAAGGCAAGAGTTTAGGTTAATATATTGTAAAATAATGTATATTTCGGAGGCCGGAGTTCCTACGGACAGCGGCCGGCAGCCACTCTAGCGCTTGCGGAGGATGTGATGGTCGTCCTTGGACGGCGCCGGCTGGGTCACATTGACCGGGTCGGAGGCCGGAAAAGTCTCCTCCAACCCCTCCTCCAGGGACTCCTCGAGCGCCCGCTTTTCGCTCTCGGCATCTTTCGGCTTGGGGGTCGATCCGGTCATGGTGGCCTCCTACTAGGTCGGATTTCGCGGGGGCGATTTGGCAGATGATCCAACCATGCTAGATGACGGCGCATTCGCGAAATACAAGACGGGCCGGGAGCGTCCATGAAGCACATCACCTGCATCGAAGATCTGCGCCAGCTACACAAGCGCCGCGTGCCGAAGGCATTTTTCGACTATGCCGACCGCGGCTCCTATACCGAGGACACGCTGCGCGCCAACAGCGAGGATCTTCAGCAGATCAAATTCCGCCAGCGCATCCTGGTCGACGTCTCCAAGCGTGACCTCAGGACCACGATCCTGGGCGAGCCGGCCGCGATGCCGCTGATCCTCGCCCCTGTCGGCCTGCTCGGCATGCAGCATGGCGACGGCGAGATCTATGCCTGCCGCGCCGCACAGGCCGCAGGGATTCCGTTCACGCAGAGCACGATGTCGATCTGCTCGATCGAGGACATTGCGGCCGCCGTCGACAAGCCGTTCTGGTTCCAGCTCTACGTCATGAAGGACCGCGGCTTCATCAAGGCGCTGATCGAGCGCGCCATCGCCGCCAGGTGCAGCGCGCTGGTGCTGACCGTGGACCTGCAGGTGATCGGCCAGCGGCACCAGGACATCAAGAACGGCATGACCGTGCCGCCGGAATGGTCGCTGTCGAAACTGATCGATTTCGCCACCAAGCCTGCCTGGGTCTCGGGCGTGCTGCGCGGCAAGCGCCGCACCTTCGGCAATCTGGCGGGCCATCTCAAGATCGACCAGGACATCACGTCGCTGTCGACCTGGATCAATTCGCAGTTCGACACTTCGCTGAACTGGAAAGACATCGACTGGATCCGCAGCATCTGGCCGGGCAAGCTGATCCTCAAGGGCATCCTCGACGTCGAGGACGCGGAGATCGCGGCCAAGACCGGGGCGCAGGCGATCGTGGTCTCCAACCATGGCGGCCGCCAGCTCGACGGCGCCCCCTCCTCGATCGAGGTGCTGCCCGAGATCGTGGACGCCGTCGGCTCGCAGGTCGAAGTCATGTTTGACGGCGGCATCCGCACCGGCATGGACGTGATGCGCGCGCTCGCGCTCGGCGCGAAGTCCTGCATGATCGGCCGCGCCTATGCCTACGGCCTCGGCGCCGGCGGACAGGCCGGCGTCACCGAGGCGATTAACGTGCTGGCGAAGGAACTGCTGACGACCATGGGCCTGTGCGGCGTCAACACCATCGCCGAGATCGACGACAAGGTGCTGGCGGTTTAAGTCAACACGCGCGCGATGCCGATTGATGTGCCCTCGCCCCCTGTGGGAGAGGGCAGCTCCGGCATCGGCATCGAGCGCGTTTGGGTGAGGGGTTCTCTCCGCGAGTGCAGTCGCCCGCGGAGAGAACCCCTCACCCGTCGCGCATTTGATGCGCGCCACCTTCTCCCACAAGGGGAGAAGGGAAGGCAGCAACCCGCACTTACATCGGCGGCGTGATGCCGTCGCGGCCGACGCTGATGCGGTCGGCCTCGAGCGAGCCGTCGGGCGACTTTTTGGTGAATGCGATGATCTTGGCGCCCGCCTTGAGCTCGGACTTGTCGCCGGGGACGTAGGTCACGACAGGCGTATCGGGCGAGACCAGCATCTTCTTCTCGCCGTCCTTGTATTTGACGAGCAGCGTGTGGCCGTCATTGCTGACCACGGATTCGGCGACCGTCGCATTGGTCATGCTGCTGTTGGGGCGCGTGTCCCAGGGCCGCGAGCCCTCGCCGGTGCCGCGCATGTCCTCCGGGAAGACGTGAACCTCCACCGCTTTCGGCGTGCCGTCGGAACCCGGCACGGTCGTAGCGCCGATGAAGGAACCGACCTTGATGTCGGATAACGCGATCTTGACGATGCCGGCGACACGCGCATCGCCCGTCAGATGCAGCTTGACCTCCTCGCCGCTGCGCGATTTGACCGCGAGCGTGTCGCCGTCGACGCTTTCGATGGTGCCGCGCAGGCGCGACGACACCGGCGGCTGCTGCGCGATCGCATAAAGGGTTGATGCCGCAACCATGGCGACGGCAAACAGCGGGCGGGCGAGCGTGGAACGGTAGGGAGGCATAGCGAGAGCTCCGGGTGGATCATCTCTACAGAGACCCCGCTTTCGCGGCGATATTTCCCGCCCTCAAGCCTTTGTGAGATCGTCCTCGACCAGCGCACGCAGTTCCGGCGTCACTTGCGGGCGCTGGCCGAACCACAGTTCGAAGCCGCGCACCGCCTGGTGCAGGAGCATGCCGAGCCCGTCGGCCGTCTTCAATCCGCGCCCCTCGGCGGCTGCAAGCAGCGGCGTCTTCAGTGGAACATAGACGAGGTCGGCAACAACAGCATTTGACGGCAGCAAGCCGACGTCGAGCGCGAGCGCCGGCTGGCCGTGCATGCCGAGTGAGGTGGTGTTCACGAGCAGCCCTGCGCGCGGCAACAGATCGGCAAGCGCATCCCAGCCAGCCGGCTCGACGCGAGAACCGAACTGATCGGCAAGCGCGCGGGCGCGCTCGATGCTGCGATTGACGAGGTGAATGCGCGTCGTGCCGCGATCGAGCAATCCGAACACCACGGCGCGCGCCGAGCCGCCGGCGCCCAGCACCAGCGCTTCCGTCGCCTGGTCCCAGCCGGGCGCGGAGGCGTCGAGATTGTTGACGAAGCCTTCGACGTCGGTATTGGTCGAACGCAGCTCGCCGCCTTCGTACCACAGCGTGTTGGCGGCGCCGACCGCACGGGCGCGCTCGTCAGGCAGCGACAGCGCCAGCGCGCGCTCCTTGTGCGGGATCGTGACATTGGCGCCGACGAAGCCGTGGAACGCGAGATGCAACACGAACTCGGCAAAGCCTTCCGGCGGGATCGCTTCGATGTTGTAGCCGCCCTCGATGCCGAGCTTCCTCAGCCAGTAGTGATGGATCAGCGGCGAGCGCGAATGCGCGGCCGGCCATCCGATCAGGCATGCGGCGCGGGCTTTGGTCGGTGCGGTCATTGCAGTCCAATCGGACAAGCAATGCGGACTGTCAACATTCACTTATCCCGCACCGCGACGAACGCCGTAAGCCCGACGGCGGCGCCAGCGGCGAACCAGACCGCGGACAGATTGAGGTGGAGATAAGCGAGCGCGCCGACGGTCGACCCCAGCACCAGTGCCGCCCATAGCAGGAGGTTCGGCAGCCAGGCCCAGCGCGGGCCGCCGGTCAGCGCCGCCCCAAGGAGTTGGCCAGCCTTGACCAGCGCGCCGGTGACATAGGTGAGGCCGAGGCCGGCGCCGCCGCGGATCTGGAACGTCGCATTCTCCAGCCCCATCGCGAACACGATGCCGCCAACCGCGGCCGTCGGCCAGCCGAATGTGTAGGCGAGCGCGGCGCCGACGAGCAGCAGCGCTTCCGTCAGCAACAGCCAGGTCTGGCGACGGCCGCCGCGCGCGAGCACGATCAGGCTGCCCGCCGCCGCGCCGAACACGAAGGTCACGATGATGCCGATGGTTTGCGCCGCCGCGAACCAGTTCGCCTCGGTCAGGTTGACGCCAAGACGCGTCGAATTGCCGCTCATGAAGGAGACGAACAGGCCGCCGAGATGCAGATAACCGATGCCGTCAAGATAACCGGCGAGCGCGCTCAGCGCGCAGGCCAGCGTCATGTTACGGCGCGAGTCAAGCATGCGTCACGCCGTCCACTCGTAGACCTCTTTCTCGTAGGCTTCGGTGAAGCCGGCGCGCAGCAGATTACGGTACGAATGTTCCAGCATGTACATGGTCTCGGAGACCTGCACTCTGCAGCCCATCTGCTCGGCACGTTCGACCCGCTTCGCAATCAGCGCCTGCTGCGCGCCGCGCTTGCGATGGCTTTCGGCTGTGGTCGCGGCCAGGAGATAGCCGATGTCCTCGAACAGGCAGAGCGCGGCAATCGCCACCGGCTGATTGCCGTCGAACGCCATGTAGTGAACGAAGCCCCTGCGGCCGGCCGAGCGCGCATATTCCGGCCACAGCGTGTCGCCGAGCTGATCGCGCGCGGCGTCGATCTCGTCGGTGGTCACTTCGCGGATGCCAAGACCGGTCGTGAATTGAAGCGGCGAACAGGCCGTGCGCCACAAGGTCGGATATCCGGTGCGACGCGCGCGCGACAGGCCGCACGCCTCGAGCCGCGCCCGCATCACGTCCATATCGGGACCCGGGCTCAACCAGACGAAGAAGCGCTTCACACCCTCAGCCGTGAACAGATCGATGAAGCGCGGGACCGCATCATCCGCCATCGCGGGATCAGCGCCGCAGAGATAGACGCGATTGAGATTGGCGGATGGAAAGGGCGCCTGACGTTCGGGATCGATGGTCACGTAGCAGTGACCGAACGGCGGACCGTCGAACTGCCGGCGCACGAGGCGGTAGGGCTGACAACGGCCGTCCAGCCATTGCGTCAGCCGCCGCATTTTCAAGGAGAGATCGACAACGTCCATGGCGATGCGGGGATCATGACCCTCGATCCGGGGCCATGATCCTAGCAACACTTATGCCGCCACGCGATGCGCCGCAATAATTTGATCGGCGGTCCGGCCGGTCACTTCAGCCATGTGATCGAACTGCCGGGTGAAGCTGCCGGCGCCGGCGGTGGCCGAGCGGAGTTCCACGATCAGGTCGCCGATTTCGGCTTCCGGCATGGTGGCGCGGACGCAGTCCCAGCCCGCCCAGCCCTCGCGGGTGTCGAAACCGAGGATCTGGCCCCGCCGCGCCGACAGGATCGCGTTGATCTTGGCGGTGGCGTCGGTCGGGCAGACGATCTCGACCATGTGGATCGGTTCCAACAGCACCGGATGACAGTTCGGCAGCGCCTCGCTGACGCCGATCCGCGCTGCGGTGCGGAACGCGAGATCGGAGGAGTCGACGCTGTGGTAGGAACCGTCGGTCAGGCACACATGGACGTCGACCACGGGAAAGCCGAGCGGCCCCTTCTGCAGGCCGTCGACCACGCCTTCTTCGACCGCGCCGATATAGTTCCGCGGCACTGCACCGCCGACCACGGTCTCCTCGAAGCTGAAGCCGGAACCGCGCGGCAAGGGCTTTACCTCGAGCACCACGTCGCCGAACTGACCGTGGCCGCCGGACTGCTTCTTGTGCCGGCCGCGCTGGGTGATCGGTTTCCGGATGGTCTCCTGATACCCGATCGCTGGCGGGTGCGATTTGACGTTGACGCCGAAGCGGTCACGCAGCCGTTCCACCGCGACGCGCAGATGCATCTCGCCCTGCCCCCACAGCACGGTATCGTGCGTGCGTGCGTTCTGGATCTGGGTCAGCGACGGATCCTCCTCGTTCAGCCGCAGCAGCGCCTGCCCGAGCTTGACGTCGTCCTTGCGGTCGGTTGCCGCGACCGACATCGCGAGCACCGGCGAGGTCGGCTCGACCTTCACCAGCGAGGGCGGCGCGGTCTTGCCGCTCGCCACGGTGTCGCCGGTCTTGATCGCGTCGATCTTGCCGAGCGCAACCGTATCGCCGGCTTCCGCGGAGGCGCGCTTGGTGTCAAACGCGCCGCCAGCGGCGAGGATACCGGAAACGCGGCCAGTCTCGCCGGACGAGGACGTCAGCGTCGCGCCATCGTCGAGACGGCCGGCGAGCAGCCGCGCCAGCGACAGTTTGCCACCGTGCTGCAAATGCACCGTCTTGAACACGTAGGCGAGCGCATCCTTGGTTTCGGGGGCGCCAAGGCGCTTGGCGGTGTCGGCGATACCGGGCGATTCATGGCGCAGCGCCTTCAGCAGGCGCAGCACGCCATTCTCGCGCAGCGCCGAGCCGAGCAGCACCGGGCAGATCACGCCTTCGCGCAGTTCGCGGGCGAGATCGTCGAACACGGCATCGCGCGGCGGCTGGATGTCCTCGAGCAACTGCTCCATCAGCGCGTCGTCATGGTCGGCGAGCTTCTCCAGCATCGAGAAGCGCGCTTCCTTCTCGCGATCGAGATTGCCGCCTTCGAGCGCGACCACCTCCGACGGCTTGTGCTCGCGATAGACGAAGGCGCGTTCCAGCGCCAGATCGACGAAACCCTCGATCAGATCGCCGTTCCATATCGGAATTTGCCTGAGCACCAGCGGCACGCGCGAGGCCGGCTGCAGCGTCGCGAGCGTCTCGCGGACGCGGTTGTTGGCGCGATCGATCTTGTTCAGGAACAGGAAACGGGGAATGGCGAGCTCTTCCAATTCGCGCAGGATGAGCTGCAATTGCGGCAGCTTCTTCTCGTCGGCCTCGCAGACCACGACCGCGGCATCGACCGCGGGAAGCGCCATGCGCATGTCGTGCGCGAATTCGACCGAGCCGGGACAATCGAGGAAGGTGTAACTGTCGCCCATGAAGGTCGTGGTGGCGGCGGTAAGACCGACGCTCATCTTGTGATTGCGCGCTTCCGCACTGGCATCGCCAACGGAAGTTCCGGCATCGACACTGCCGGCTGACCGGATCGCACCGGTTCGCGCCAAGATCGCTTCGAGTAGTGTGGTCTTACCGCTTTGGAAAGGGCCCACCAGTGCGACGCACCGTGGACCTCGGGGACTTCTGACGTCTTGTCCCATATTGCCGTCTCCTCGTCTGGAGCTCGGCCCTTGATTGGGTCGGCAATCAACAATGCTCCGCCCGTCGCGGGCGTTTGGCAAGCGGGAACACGCGCCAAAACGTCGCTGCGTTGCGATGTAATGCAATGAAGCGTGCACGACTCCTTCCCTTCTCCCCTTGTGGGAGAAGGTGGCGCGCATGCAATGCGCGACGGATGAGGGATTGTCTCCGCGGGCGACAGTGCTCGTGGAGAGGACCCCTCACCCAAACGTGTTGGTAGCCCGCGCCTGAGCTGCCCTCTCCCACAACAAGGGGAGAAGGCGCGCCAACTGGCAGTGCGCACGCATGGTTTGGATGGTGGGCGCTACGCTTTGCCCACGCTTGTATTAGCGTCCCGGCCGGAGTTCCAGGCTCGCTAGGCCGGCGGCGACGTTGAGGCCGACCTGGCCCTGCAGGCTCAGCGGCTGCAGCGCGATCGAATTGTTGGAGCCGCCGACCAGCACGTTGCCGCCGACACCGACGCCGAGCGTCGCGCTGCCCTGCGCGCCCGCATAATTGCCGGAGAGGTCACCGGGCCCGATGCGCGAGACTGGCGCATAGACCCCCCAGGCCAGCGCCGTCTCCTCGGTGATGCCGATATCGAGGCCCACCTTCTGGATCGTCGCGATATAGCGGTCCTCCGGTACGCCCTCGGCGCGCAGCACGCAGCCGAGATGAGTGACCGACCCCACGATGAAGCCGACGCTGGCGCCGCCGCGGCATTCCAGAACGCCAACCCGCACGCGCTCTGGCTGCTGCGCGCTGGCGCCGGCGATGAGGGATGCGAGCATGACGATGGCCGTGCCCGCGCGAAGGACGAAGCGACGCATGAAGATATCTCCGGCTGAAAAAATCTGACGTGAGGTGAGACGAAGGACCGCGCGCCCGCCCGCGGCGCGTGTCCGTCTATGCCACAAGCTTCAAGGCAGTGCCAGATTGGCGACACAACCAAGTTGTACCGCGTCGTCATCTTCAGGACGCACGATACGAAGTCAGATCAGCCCAACGTCATTGCGAGTTTCGGACCGGCCTGCGAAGCCGACCCGGATCGATGAAAGCAGCGGAGCGTTACTGATGCGCAGAGACGCGCCCATCACCGCTGTCATTCCGGGGCGTCCGAAGGACGAGCCCGGAATCCATCGGGCGCCGTAGTCTGCGGTGAGATGGATTCCGGGCTCGCGCTACGCGTGCCCCGGACCATGGCCAGCGGCTTGGAACTCACTTTCTTCTCAGCGCAGCCGAGCAATCCATGCCTCCACAAATGGCGATATGGATTGCTTCGTCGCTACGCTCCTCGCAATGACGGCGGAGAGAGAGCGTGCGAACACGAAAAAGGCCCGCTTGCGCGGGCCTCTCATTCTCGCTCGACCGATCGAACTATCGCAGATTGCCGCAGAAGCGCTGGATGCGTTTGCAGGCATCTTCGAGATCCGAGGTCTTGGTGGCGTAGGAGATGCGGAACGCCGGGCCGAGGCCGAAGGCAGAACCGTGGACGACCGCGACGCCCTCGCTCTCCAGGAGCTCGGTGACGAAGTCCTCGTCGTTCTCGATCACCTTGCCGCCCGGCGATGTCTTGCCGATCGTGCCGGCGCAGGACGGATAGACGTAGAACGCGCCTTCCGGCCGAGGGCAGTCGATGCCGGCCGCCTGGTTCAGCATCGAGACCACGAGGTCGCGCCGTTCCTTGAACACCTTGTTGTTCACGGGAATGAACTCCTGCGGACCGTTGAGCGCTTCGACGGCGGCCCACTGCGAGATCGACGACGGGTTCGAGGTCGACTGCGACTGGATCGTCGCCATCGCCTTGATGAGCTGCGCGGGCCCGCCGGCATAGCCGATGCGCCAGCCGGTCATGCAATAGGCCTTGGAGACGCCGTTCACCGTCAGCGTGCGGTCGTAGAGTTTCGGCTCGATCTGCGCCGGCGTGGTGAAGACGAAATCGTCATAGACGAGGTGCTCGTACATGTCGTCGGTCATCACCCAGACATGCGGATGCTTCACCAACACATCAGTGATCGCCTTCAACTCGGCGCGCGTATAGGCGGCGCCGGTCGGGTTCGACGGCGAGTTGAGGATGATCCATTTGGTCTTCGGCGTGATCGCCTTTTCAAGATCCTCCGCGCTGAGCTTGAAGCCGCGCTCGGCCGTGCACACCACCGGCACCGATTCACCGCCCGCGAGCGCAACCATTTCCGGATAGCTCACCCAATAGGGCGCGGGAATGATGACCTCGTCGCCCGGATTGATGGTCGCCATCAGCGCGTTGTAGAGCACCTGCTTGCCGCCGGTGCCGACGATCACCTGGTTCGGCTTGTAGGTGAGGCCGTTCTCCCGCTCGAACTTGGCGATGATCGCCTCCTTCAGCTCGGGAATGCCGCCGACATCGGTGTACTTGGTCTTGCCGGCCTCGATCGCATGTATGGCCGCCAGCTTGATGTTGGCCGGCGTATCGAAATCCGGCTCACCGGCGCCCAGCCCGATGACGTTGCGGCCCGCCGCTTTCAGCGCGCGTGCTTTATCCGTGACCGCAATCGTCGCGGACGGCTTCACACGGTCAAGCGCAGCGGACAGGAAGGACATCATCGTCTCCGGACTATGTTGGGAAAAGCGCAACAACAGCGCGACCTCGTTTCTAGGACTGTTGCGGTGCAGCGGCAAGCGAAAAGCGGGGTTTCCTCGGCACTTTTGCCGCAGCCTCACGTGGCGGACCCTCGATCAGACCCGCTGCCATCACCTGATAGCAGAGGCGTGATCATTGCTGCGCCAATGGAATCATTCTGCACGCGTGCGTTGCGGGAGCGGTTTTCGACTTTTTCCATCCCGCAGCTCTTGCGACGCACCCCCATCGGCATCATTGTGGGGTTGCGTTTGCGGCGCCAAACTGCCGCTCACGCGCTTCGATTGGTGAACTCGGGCAAGATGTACAAGCTCTATTCGATGCAGCGCTCCGGCAACAGCTACAAGGTTCGCCTTGCGCTGGCGCTGCTCAATACGCCCTATGAGGCGGTCGAGGTCGACATCCTGCGCGGCGAGAGTCGCACGCCGGAGTTTCTGGCGAAGAACCCGAGCGGCCAGGTGCCGCTGCTCGAAGTCGAGAACGGCCGCTATCTCGCCGAATCCAACGCCATCCTCTGGTATGTCGCCGGCGGCACGCCGCTCGCGCCGGAGTCGAAGATCGAGCGGGCCGAGGCGCTGCAGTGGATGTTCTTCGAACAGCATGCGCTGGAGCCGAATATCGGCGCGGCCTATTTCTGGCTATCGCTGGTGAAGGGCGGCCGCGACCTCCAGACCCATGCGCTGGAGGATTGGATGGAGCGCGGCTATGCCGCGCTGCAGGTGATGGAAAACCATCTCAAGATCGCGCGCTTCTTCGCCGCCGACCAGCTCACGGTCGCCGACATCGCGCTCTACGGCTACACCCACCTCGCCGACCGCTGTGATTTCGACCTCGTCACCTTTCCCGCGATCCGCGCCTGGCTCAGGCGGGTCGAGCAGGTCCCCGGCTTCGTCGCGATGGACTGGCGGCCGGAGGCCGAATTCGACGACGCCACCGGCATCGCGGCAGGGGCTGAATAGCGGGAATTGCGGGCATAGCCCGTAGAATTACGGGTAAAACCTCGCGCTATGCCGTGGTTCTGCCATTTTTCTCACGGTCACCGCCGCAATATTGCCGGCGACGATTGCGAATCCTCGGGCCAGACAACGCGGGTGATTCGCCCGCGCATGCGAGGATTTTGACCATGACATGGTCGCCCGGCACGGCCGGCTCCAAGAGCCGCCCCGCGCCAGCAGTCCCGTCCCGACTGGCGAGCGCAATCGCCATTTCGGTCACGATCGGCGCGTTGTCACTGTGTGTCGAGGTCACGATGGCGATGCCGCTTTCGACCTGATCCGGTGGTTTCCTTTTCTACAATCGTCACCAACGCAAGGCGCGATGACTGAGATCGCGACCAGAGCATGTTGAAGACACCTGTTGGACTGGTAACAGTTGGACTGACCGTCGCGATCCTGCTCGCGGCCTCGCTGTTGATCGTCACCAGCACCCGTGGCGAGGATGGTGCGCCGGTGGTGCGGGTCCTGCCTCGCGCCGCGAAGTAGCGCGAGATGGTTCCGCTTGGAGCGGCAGGGATTCCCTCTCCACTCAAAACAGTGCCGCAACCCATCACGTGAACCTATGGAAGATCAGGAACGCGCCGGCGGCGATCAGCGCAAAGCCGAGTGCGTGGTTCCAGCCGAGCGGCTCCTTGAGATAGAGCACCGAAAAGCCCGCGAACACGACCAGCGTGATCACCTCCTGCATGGTCTTGAGCTGCGCCGCCGAATAGACCGCGCTGCCCCAGCGGTTGGCCGGCACGGCGAGCCAATACTCAAAGAAGGCGATGCCCCAGCTTACCAAGATCACCACGGGCAGCGGGCTCGCCTTGAACTTCAGATGCCCGTACCAGGCAAAGGTCATGAAGACGTTGGAGGCAAACAGCATCAGGATCGGCAGGATGGTCGGCGAAATCGTGGGCATCGATATCCTCTTGCAATGGTCCGCCACAGCATGACCGAGCAGATCTTCTTGAGCGCTCCATGCCACGGAACTGGTTTGACGCAATTCGCATAGCATTTGACTCCAACAATGCGAAAGCTTGGCGCGCGCCATCAAACCGCTCTTAAGCGTGACGCGCAAAATCCCGCCGCAAGCGAAATCCGTCGTCAAACTGCGCGCCTATCGTCGGTTGTAACGAGGCGCAAACATGCAGTTGAACTGGCGCACGATCCTGGGCCCTGCCCTGACGATGGCGACAGCGCTATCCGCCTTCGCCGTCGACAGACATTTCGCCGCCGTGCCGAATCCGGCGCCCTTGTTCGTTTGCATCGTCGCGCTGGCAAGTTCCATCGGCGGCATCGCGTCGGGACTCGTGAGTGCGGCCATCGCGGTGGCGGGCTCGGCGATCTTCTTCCTCAACCATCGCGCCACGCCAGGCTACGACCTGTCGGACCTGGCGCGGATGGCGATGCTGGCGGCGACCGCCATTGTCACAGCCGTCATCACCGGTCTGCTCAGGCGAAAATGGATCGATGCCTTCGCCTGGGAGCAGAAGCATCATGCCACTGCCGAGCGCCTGAAGGCCGCGCTCGACCGGGTCGACATCGGCATCGTGCTGTTGGATTCGGACACGCGGGCGGAGTTCATCAATCGCGCTTTCCGCGACTATTTCGCGCTTGCCGACGAGCAAGCCGAAAGCAAACCGCCGTTCATCGCGCTGATGTATCATGGCCGCGACACCGGCGCCTACGAATTGCCGAAGCACGAATTGAACGACTTCATCGCGCGACGCATCGAGATGATGCGGATCGGCGATTCCACCCCGATCAACATCAACCTCGCCGATGGCCAGGTGCTGCGCTTCAGTTGCACGGCGCTGCCCGACGGCGGCCGCATGCTGAGCTACACGCCGGTGACCGATCTGGTGCGCAGCACCGACGATCCTGATAAGGCTGACTATTATCGTTCCCTGCGCGGCATCGGTCGCGCCCTTGATCGCGGGCTTGGCCCGGCTTTGCGCGCCGCCGAATAGCATGAATTAAGCGAGCCACGCCGCCGGCTGTGGATAACTTGCCTGTCACCCGCGCGTAACAAAGCACGGCTAGGCTTTCTTACGCGTTTGATCAGGCCCCCCGTCTCGGATCACACGCCCCCCGAGCGGTCCCCGTCAGTCGCCGCGTCTGACCGGGGCCGCTTTTTTTTGCGCGACATCCGCTCATGGCTGCACTGCAGCCGACGATGATGTGCGAGCCCGCCGCCGCCTTGCGAGGAACTGGCGTGCGGGCCACAATACATTCTCTTTCCTCCAATTTTCGGATCGCTCCATGCAAATTCGCAATCTCGGCGGCTCGGGCTTACGCGTTTCCGCCGTCGGCCTCGGCTGCAACAATTTCGGCCAGCGCACCGACCTCGAAACCTCGCGCCAAGTGATCCACCGCGCGCTCGACCTCGGCATCACCCTGTTCGACACCGCCGACATCTATGCCGGCATGGGCGGCTCGGAGACGGTGCTCGGCACCGTGCTCGGCGATCGCCGCAAGGACATCGTGCTGGCGACAAAATATTCCAAGCCGATGGCGACTGACGGCACCAAGCAGGGTGCCTCGCGGCGCTACATCATGTCGGCGGTCGAAGCGAGCTTGAAGCGATTGAAGACCGACTACATCGATCTCTACCAGCAGCATGATTACGACCCGCTGACCCCGATCGATGAATCCCTGCGCGCGCTCGACGATCTCGTACGGCAGGGCAAGGTGCGTTACATCGGCAATTCGAACTTCCCGTCCTGGCGCATCGCCGAAGCCGAATATGTCGCGCGTGCGATGAACGTGAACCGCTTCGTCTCCTGCCAGGACGAATACAGCCTTCTCGTGCGCGATATCGAAAAGGACCTGCTGCCGGCGGCGCAGGAATACAATCTGGGCCTGTTGCCGTTCTTCCCGCTCGCGAGCGGCCTGCTGACCGGCAAGTATCAGCGCGGCGCAGTGGCGCCGGCGGACACGCGCTTTGGCAAGGTGCCGATGCTGCGCGACCGCTACGTCACGCCGCGCAACGAGGACATCGTCGACAAGCTTCAGGCCTTCGCCAAGGAGCGCGGCCACACTTTGCTGGAGCTCGCCTTCTCCTGGCTCGCCGCCCGCCCGCAAGTCTCGAGCGTGATCGCCGGCGCCACGCGCGTCGAGCAGGTCGAGCAGAACGTCAAGGCGATCGGCTGGACGTTGAGCGCGGAAGAGCTGACGCAGATCGACGCGATTACGAAGGGATAAGTCCTATTTGCGCTCTAGCTGTCGGGTCGGCGATGCCTTAACCTGCTCTTGCTCGATCGCAAAGGCATCAGGGAATGGCTCGTAAGTCCGAAGAAGATGCTCATGATGCGCTCGCCCGGGCGCAAGACCTCATCTATGACGCTTGGGAGGCAGGCACGGCTAGGCGCCGTATCGCACTTGCCGAGGAGGCACTGACAATCAGTCCACTGTGCGCGGACGCCTATGTTTTGCTGGCCGAGCATGCCAAGCCAAGTTCGGATGAGGAGCTTAATCTTTGGCGTCGTGGCGTCGAAGTCGGAAGGCAGGCCCTTGGTGATGCTGCCTTCGAAGAGTACGTGGGAGAGTTCTGGGGCTTCTTAGAAACACGGCCCTACATGCGCGCGCGTTTTGGATTAGCGCGAGCATTGTGGGCCCGCGGTGTTCAGGGCGAGGCAATCGACCACCTTCGTGACATCCTGCGGCTAAACCCGAACGATAACCAGGGGGCTAGGTACGTTCTGGCGGCGCTGCTTGTCAAAGCGCAACGGGACCACGACCTCGCCTTGCTTCTCAAGGACTATCCGGATGACGGTGCAGCCGCATGGTCCTGGACGGAGGCATTGGCGGCATTTCGGCGAGCCGGCGACTGCAAGGAAAGCCGGGCGCGACTGACGCAAGCTGTGACTGACAACGGCCATGTGGTGGCTTACCTGTTGGGCGAGAGACCAGTTCCCAAATCATTGCCGTCATACATCAGCCCTGGTGACGAGGATGAAGCGATCTACTATGTGGTGGATTTCCGGGCCGGATGGGCGAACACGCCAGGCGCTATCGACTGGTTGCGGCTGGTGACTTCCCCGCGAAAGACCGTCGAGCGACAAGCGAGAAGCAGGTCACGCCCGCAATAGTCGACGCTCGTACAAAGCTGAGTCAATTCATTGCAGACGTTGGTCATGAAGACGCTAGGGCTCCGGTCGCTTTCTACAATCAGCATCTGTGGTTGTGGGTCCCGGCTCAAGGGCGGGGACGACGGCGCGGCTGGGGTGTGAGCTTTACGATACCAACCCCTGCATTGGCTTGGCGGCGCGGCTGTCTGGAAACACGCTCTCCGCCAGCACGCGCTCGGCGAGGCCGAACTGGTCGTGCAGCACCCCCTTCATCACGGCGCGCAAATCGGTGGTCGGCGCGAGGTCGCGGCCCTGATAGAGATTGGCGGGCTTCAGGCCGGGCCAATCCGAGATCACGCGTCCGCCCTTCACCGCGCCGCCGGCGAGCAGCGCAATGGTGCCGGTGCCGTGGTCGGTACCTTCGGTGCCGTTGATGCGCGCGGTGCGGCCGAATTCGGTGGCAACCACGATCACGGTATCGCGCCAGCGGTCGCCAAGCCCGCCTTCGAATTCCGCCAGCGCGCCATCGAGGCCGCCGAGCAGTTGCGCGAGACGGCCGACCGGCCCGCCCTCCTTGGCGTGGGTATCCCAGCCGTCGAAAGCGAGCGCGCCGATCCGCGGCCCGTCATCGGCCGCCATCAGTTTCGCGGCGCCGCGCGCCACCAGCCGCATCGCACCGATGCCATTGGTGCCGGGCTTCGGCTTCATCTCGTCGCCTTTCGCGACTTTCTCGAGCTGCAAGCCCTGCGTGAGCGCCAAGGCGAGCGCGGGATCGCGATGCTGATACAGCTCGAGCAGGCGCATCGCGGTGTCGTCATCGGCCTGCGGCAGCGCGACTGGCGCCCAGCCGACGGTCGGCGCCGCGCCGCGCAGCACCAGTGGCGTCGTCGGGCCGACAGCGAGCGCGCGCGTCACGCGCTCGCCTTTCGGCAGCGCTTCGAGCGCGCGGTTGAGCCAGCCCGATTGCACCCTGCCCGGACCGGCAAATCCGCTTTCGAGCACGTCCTGTCCGTCGAAATGCGAGCGCTCGCGATAGGAAGTCGCGACCGCATGGATCACGGCGCCCTGTTTGGCGCGATACATTCGCGCGAATTCCGGCATCGCCGGATGCAGGCCGAAAAAGGTGTCGAGCATGACGGCTGCGTTCGGGCCATCCGGCCGGAGCGCGATCGAGCCATGCAGGCCGGCGTATTCAGGGTCGCCGATCGGCGCCACTGTCGCAAGGCCATCCAGCGCACCGCGCAGGATCACCACGACCAGCCGCGGATCGCCTCCGTCAGCCGCGCGCGCAAATTTCGGCAAGTACGCCCAGGCGGCGAACGCAGCGCCGCCAAGCAGCAGAGAGCGGCGCGAGGTGGCCTGTGATCGCAGCCCTTCACAGCATTGCATCGTCACCTCCTCTGGAATTCCGGCGACATCAACAGCAGCGCCAGCGCCTGCTGCCGCGATTCCGCGCGCTCGACGGTGCGCCGCGTGTCCGGCGAGGCGGCATCCGCGGCGACGAGATCGAGCAGCTCGCGCGGGTCGATGCCGTCGCCAAGGCGCGAGGCGATCTGCGCCGAGATATCGAGCCGCAGCTTCATGCCTTCAGGCGCGGCCCATGCCGCGCTGGTATCGGGAAAACCGTTCGGTCCGGCGGGCGACCACAATGGCTGACCAAGGACGTTGAGGCCGCCCAGATAGCGGGAGGGATCTTCGGGATTGCGCCCGAGCAGCCGGCCGGAGGCGATCAGGAATTCGTAAGGCGAGCGCATCTTGGTCGGCGGCGCGTCCCACGCCTCACTGGAATCCACCAGCGCGGTCGCGAGCGCCTTCAGATCGCCGTCGGTCCTTCCGAAGACATCCTGCAGTCGCGCCATCAGGGCCGGCGGCGGATCGTCGGCCACGAAGTGGCGCGCGAATTTGGTGGCGATGAATTTTGCCGTCGAAGGATGGCGGGCGATATCGGCGAGCACGGCCTCGCCCTGCGCCACGCCACTCTGCTCGTAGACCTTGCCCATTACGCGCTGCGCGCCGGGCTGATGCGCATTGGCGTTGAACACAAAGGTACCGGGCGGACCGAGCTGGCCCTGCCGGCCGGCAAAGGTCCAGCCCGTGATGACGCGCGCGAGCGCGGTGACGTCGTCCTGGGTATAGCCGCCGCCGACGCCGAGTGTGTGCAACTCCATGATCTCGCGCGCGAGGTTTTCGTTGAGGCCGCGGTTGCGGTTAATGCCGGCGCGCGAGTCCGGACCCAAGGATTGCTGGTTGTCGAGGAAGAACAGCATCGCCGGATGCTGCTCGACCGCCATCAGCATGTCGGCGAAGCGGCCGAGCACATGCGGCCGGATCGCCTCGCGCTCGAACGAGCCAGCCCAGATCCGCGCCAGACCGCCCTTATTGGCGGAGATGCAGAAATGGTTCGACCAGAACACGACCAGGCGCTCGACGAATCCGCAATCGGCGAAGCTGGCGCGCTGGATGCGCGCCAGCGCTTCAGTGCGAAACGTCTTCTGAATGACATTGGGCGGTTGCGGCGGAGGCTTCGGCGGATTGGGCTGCATCGCATCCGGCCGCGCCATCGCGGCATTCACGTTATTGCCGTCGGCGGATGATGCCATCGACTCCTTGGCCGTCATGTCCGTGGCGATCGAGGATATCGACGGATTGCGGCGCTGCGCTTTGGGTTCCGTCGGCGGCGCTTCCGTTACTGCTCCCGATTTTGCGACGGCGTCGCGCGCCTGCTGAATCTCGAACTGATAGTCGAACAGGGCCTTGCCGAGCGCCGGCGTCGAGGAAAGCCCGGGCATCTCCAGGAGCGCGGCATTGGCGCGATTGAGTTCTGATTTGACAAAGCCGCGCGGATCGGATGCCGCGTCGACGAAATCGCCGGAAGCGCCGCCGCGGGCGCCGAAGCCGAAGCGATTGAGCGCAACAAGGGCTGCTTGCGAATCGCGGGCCATCGGATTTCCCTTCGGGCGTCCTCGGTCTATGATTTGCATGATCCGGAAAAGTGGGAACCGGTTTTCCGAAAAGATCATGCTCAAACAAAGAAGCGCAACATTATAGCGCGCATGCGGATGAACCACGGATTAATTCCGCAATAGGAGAGCGGCCGGTTACATGACAAATCGGAAAGAAAGCACCCCGCGTCAGCTTTCCTGCAGACGCTGCGGCACGGGCTTCACCTGCGACCTGTCGGGCGAGTGCTGGTGCGCGGCGGAACCCTTCCGCCTGCCGATGCCGGCCCATGATGGCGGCGACTGCCTGTGCCCGGATTGCCTCCGCGCGCTCGCGAGTCAGCAAACCGATACGGCCGCGATGTGATGAGCCGCTGGGACATCAGCGCCGTCCTGCTCGATATGGATGGAACGCTGCTCGATACCGAGAAGGTGTATTTCGACAGCCTGGTCGCGGCGCTGAACGCGCGTGGCTATACCGACGATGTCACTACCCTCTGCCACGCCATGATCGGCCTTCCCGGGCCGGAATGCGAGTTGATGCTGGTGAGGCGCTACGGCGACGATTTCCCGCTCGCCGAGATCAACAAGGCTTTCGCCGCCAACCGTGACGAAATGCTTCGCGCAGGGTTGCCGCTGAAGGCCGGCGCCGTCGAGCTGCTCGACGCGCTTCGGTCCGCGCAATGTCCGATGGCGATCGTGACCTCCTCCTCGCGCCGCTCTGCCGACCAGCACCTCACGCTCGCAGGAATCCGCGCGCGCTTTGACACTATCCTGACGCGGGACGACGTCACGCACTGCAAGCCGAGCCCGGATCTGTATCTCTTGGCTGCGCAACGGCTCCGCGTAAAGCCACAAGCCTGCGTCGCGATCGAGGATTCCAACCATGGCGTGACCGCGGCCCACGCCGCCGGTGCGATCACGCTGACGGTGCCGGACATGATCCCGCCGACCGAGGAAACGCGCGCCAAATGCGCCGCGGTTCTGCCGGACCTCAACGCGGCGCTGGCGATGCTGCGCGAACGCGGCGCGCTGTAGCACTCGTCATTGCGAGCGCAGCGAAGCAATCCATCTCTCCGCGCGTGAAGACATGGATTGCTTCGTCGCTTCGCTCCTCGCAATGACGGTGAACTCTACACCTCGTATCCCGGCGACTTCCGCGCCATGCCGTCGAAGGCGTCGAGCAGGCGCTCGCGCCAGGCATAGACCGGATCGTTCTCGACCAGCAGCTTGAAAGGGCTCACCACGCGTGCCCACTGGAAGCCGCCGAACACGATGTAGTCGGCATAATTCGGCTTGTCGCCGCCGAGATAGGCCTGCGTCCGCAGCGTCAGCCGCAGCGGATCGAGACTCCTACAGAAGCCTTCGACCGCGTGATCGCGCGTGGCCGCGGCCTCTTCCAGCGGCTTGCCGAGCCGCGCCTCGCGCGTCCTACGGAAATAGGCAACGTCGTCAGGCGCGAGATGCGCGGGGATATCGGCGACGATCAGCGGGAAGATGCCGCCGACCACAGTGACATCGCCCCACCAGTTCAGCATCCGCCCCATGGCGCGCCCGCCCTCGCCGCCGAACAGCGAGGGACGGTCGGCATAGGTGTCCTCGAGATAATTGGCGATCGCCCAGGAGTCGGTCACCGTGGTGTCACCGTCGAGCAGCACCGGCACCTTGTCGGACTTGTGCGGCGCGATCGCTTCTTTGTGCGTGAAGCACCAGGGGATCGACTCGGCGCCAAGCCCCTTGTGCGCCAGCGCCATCCGTATGCGCCAGCAATACGGGCTGAACGGACGGGACGTGTCCGTGCCGACGAGTTCGAACAGTTTCATGGCCATGGATCAATCCCGCTGATGTCGGCCGTCAGACTAGCCGTCATTGCGAGGAGCGCAAGCGACGAAGCAATCCACGCTTCCGCACGCGGCGACATGGATTGCTTCGCTGCGCTCGCAATGACGGCAACAACAGCGCTACCGCACCACCGCCGCGGTCTGGCCGAACAGGATCTTGCGCTCCTCCTCGGTGCGGATCGCGGGCTGGCCGAAATTCGGATTGACCTCTTTCGCCTTGGCATAGGCGCGCACCGTGGCGGGCCGCTCCCGGATCGTTTCCAGCCAGCGCTTCAGATGCGGGAAATCGTCGATGTTCTGGCCCTGGTTCTGGTAGCCGACGACCCAGGGATAGCTCGCCATGTCGGCGATCGAATAGTCGCCGGCGACGAATTCGCGGTCGATCAGGCGCTTGTTGAGCACGCCATAGAGCCGGTTGGTCTCGTTCACATAGCGGTCGATGGCATATTGCAGCTTCTCTTGCGCATAGTTGCGGAAGTGATGGTTCTGCCCCGCCATCGGCCCGAGGCCGGCCATCTGCCAGAACGTCCACTGGATCGCGTCATAGCGGCCATAGAGATCGGCGGGCAGGAACTTGCCGGTCTTCTCGGCGAGATAGAGCAGGATCGCGCCGGACTCGAACAGCGAGATCGGCTTGCTGCCGCCCTTCGGCGCATGGTCGACGATCGCAGGAATCCGGTTGTTGGGCGCGATCTCCAGGAATTCCGACGCGAACTGCTCGCCCTTGCCGATGTTGACCGGGATGATCTTGTAGTCGAGCCCAGTCTCCTCGAGGAACATCGTGATCTTGTGGCCGTTCGGCGTGGTCCAGTAATGGAGGTCGATCATGGGCATGATCCTGCGGCTGGGAGGGAACGCGCATCGGAGAAAGATGCGAATGCATGAATCTCGCAGAACCGGTGCCGAGTCAATCCGCTTCTTGACGCCATGCGCGCGAATTTGATCGGCGGGTGCACCGCCGCGCGATTGAGGCGGGCTCGCCTCGGTCCTACGCTTGAGCGCTCTTTGCAGTCAGAATGTCGTCTGGGAGGATTCAATGACGAGAGATTTGCCACGACGTGATTTTCTGAAAGGTTCAGCCGCGCTCGCCGGCATCGCGGCTGCCGGCGGATTTTCCTGCGTCGAGATCGCGAGTGCAGCGCCGATCGAGGTGCCGACCGTCGACAGACTGTCGATCCGCGTGCTGGTCGACAGCAGCTACGACATGTTCTTCCGCCCGAAACAGGCAAACGGCGTATCGATCGCGCCGCCGGCACGAAGCGCAGACTTCCGCAAGTCGCTGCACAATGAATGGGGCCTGTCGCTGTGGCTGGAATCTCAGGCCGCAGACACCCAGCGCACGCTGATGCTGGACTACGGCTACACGCCCGACGTGCTCATCAACAATATGGAGCTGGTGGGCGTCGAGCCGGCGAAGCTCGACGCGCTGATCGTCAGCCACGGGCACTACGATCATTTCGGCGGCCTGATCGGCTTTCTGGATAAATATCGCGGCAAGCTTCCGGCGGACGTGAAGCTCTACGCCGGCGGCGAGGACAATTTCTGCCATCGCGTCAACGCGACGCCGACCAAGGGTCAGTTCGCCGATTTCGGCACGCTCGACCGCCGCGAGCTTGCCGCGCATAACGTCACGACCGTTCTCTGCGAAACGCCGACCGTGATCGCCGGCCATGCGTTCACGACGGGCAAGATCACGCGACGCAGCATCGAGCGTATCCTGCCGCAGACCTGGGTCGAGTTCGGCATGAAGGATGGGCTCGGCTGCAACGCCAGCCACTATTTGCCGGCCGAGATGGACGGCAAGATCGTCCCGGACGAGCACATCCACGAGCATGCGACCTGCTTCAACGTGAAAGACAAGGGGCTGGTGGTGATCAGCTCCTGCGGCCATGTCGGCATCGTCAATTCGGTGAAGCAGGCGCAGGAGGTCTCAGGGATCCAGAAGGTGCACGCCGTCGTCGGCGGCTTCCATCTCGGACCGGCGCCGAAGGACTACCTCACCGAGGTCGTGGCCGAGATGAAGAAACTCGAGCCTGATGTCGTGGTGCCCATGCATTGCAGCGGGCTGAACTTCGTCCAGGAGGCAAGCGCGCAGATGGGCGACAAGGTGCTCGTCACCACGACGGGCAGCCGCCTCTCCTTCGGGGCATGATCCTGCGCGCCATCAGCAGTGTCGGCATCGGCCTGTGGCTGATGCTGGCGCCTGCCTGCGCGGGCGATGCGCCGGCGCGATCGGCGGCTGAGATCATGGACATCCTGATGTGGAACCGGGAGCCGGTCGGCGGTCCGTTCGAGCTTGTCGACCACACCGGCCATATCCGCACCGAGCGCGATTTCCGCGGGAAGCTGATGCTGGTCTATTTCGGCTTTACTTATTGCCCCGATGTCTGCCCCACCGATCTGCAGGCGATCGGGCTTGCTATGGACCGGCTCGGCAATGATGCCGACAAGGTGCAACCCCTGTTCATCACCGTCGATCCCGAACGCGACACGCCGCAGCATCTGGCGGAATACGTGCCGCTGTTTCATCCGCGCCTGATCGGATTGACCGGAAGCCTTGATGCGATCCGCAAGGCAGCGGACGCCTACAAGGTCTACAGCGCCAAGGTGCCGCTTGGGAAAGACAACTACACTGTCGATCACACCGCGTTCATCTATCTGATGGATCGCGATGGCGGCTATCTCGGCTTCTTCCCGCCGGGCACCTCGGCCGACCGCATGATCGAGATCATCCGCCCGCACCTCGCCAGGTAGAGCGTTTGCCACTGCGCTGTTATAGGGCACTCAGCCAGCGCGGCCGTGCTCGCGCAGGAATCGTTCGCCAGTTTCGGTGACCACCACCCGCAAACCCTCGACTGTCGGGCGGCGCATGACATAGCCGCGGTCGACGGCGTCTTCCCAGATCGTCAGCCGTGGGCACGAGGTGCGCCAGGTCTCGATCACCTCGGCATAAGGCCGCGGCTCGCGCGCGATCCATTCGACGAGATCGAGCACCAACGCATCCGTCGCCTCCGCCATCGGACTTCCTCCGTCAATGCGCCATCGCGCTGTTACGCGCGACGAGCAGCCAGCCGCCATAGAGGATGTAGTAGCTTGCAACCGTCGTGATCAGCCGGTTCGCCCAGGTGCGAAATTGCGTGTCGCTCATCGCTTCCAGGATTCGCCGCGCCAGCGTGGTGCCGAGCATCGAGGCCGCGACAGCCACGCCCGCCAACACCGGATCGAGCGTCGCGGCCTGGTCGATGATGCCGCCGAAATAGATCAGCTTGGTGAAATGGCTCGCCACCTGGCAGGTCGCCTTGGTCGCGACCACTTCGCGGCGGCCGAAATTGCCGCCGAGAAAGAAGGTGTCCATCAGCGGGCCGGAGACGCCGGTCATCAGCATCAGCCCCATGCAGGCCGAGCCGTAGAAGCTGCCTTGCCAGATGCTGTCGGGGTTCGGCTTTATTCCCTTCGGCATCAGCCGTGCCATGAAGGGCGTGACGCCAAGCAGGAGCAGCGCGATCGGCTTGTCCGGCACGTAGCGCGCCGCCGACCAGATCGCCAGCGCCACGCCGCAGCCGATCAGGTAGACCGCGACCGGCCGCCAGCGGATATGCGCCCGCCACAGCAAGGCGCGCCAGCCGTTACTGGCCATCTGCGTGATCGCATGCAGCACCATCGCCGAGGGCAGCGGCAGGATGGTGAGCAGCACGCCAATCAGGATCAGCCCGCCGGCCATGCCGAACAGCCCCGACAGGAATGCCGTCGCGACCATCAGCACGCCAAGGGCTGCAATCACAAGCGGGCTCACCGTGTTTCCTCCTGATGATGTTTTCTGCCCCGCTTGGACACGGCGCGCAAACTGAGTTATCTCCTCCTGGCATCAGTTTTCCTGAGGGTAACAGGCTTGCGGCGGCTGCTCTTTCTCAACGGCATCAAGGCATTCGAGGCGGCGGCGCGCACCGGCAGCTTTGCCGCCGCGGGCGCCGAGCTCAACGTCACGGCCGCCGCGATCAGCCGGATGGTGCATCTGCTCGAAGAGCGGCTCGGGGTGGCGCTGTTCGAACGCAAGGCCAATCGCCTCGTCACCACGGCGGCCGGCCGCTTCTACCAGAGCGGCTTGACGCCGATCTTCGATGCGCTGGCGAGCCTGACGGCACAGGTGACCGCGCCCGCGAGCGTCCGTGTCCTGACTATCGGCGTCGGGCCGACGTTTGCGATGAAATGGCTGATCCCGCGGCTTGCCGATTTCCAGAAGGAAGAGCCCGAGATCGAGGTCCGCATCACCACCGGGGGCGCCGCGGCGCCGGAGCCGTTCAGCGACGACTGGAGCTGCGGCATCAAGCTCGGGGACGGCGACTGGCCGGGGCTGGTGGCCGAGCCGCTGTTCGCCGCCGATCTCCTCCCGGTGTGCGCGCCGCGGCTGGCGAGCCAGCTCAAGCGCGCGAGCGACCTGAAGGGGAGAAGCCTGCTCCGCGTCGCGCACTCGCCCGACGATTGGCCGAAATGGCTGAAGGCCGCGAGCATTGCCAGGGTCACGGCGCGCGGGCCTGAGTTCGAATTTTACGGCCAGGCGCTGCAGGCGGCCGTCGACGGCCTTGGCGTCGCGATGGGAATCCGTCCCTATATCGACGACGACCTCGCCGCGGGGCGGCTGGTCGCGCCGTTCGAGCTGAGCGTGCCGAAGGGCATGCGCTGGTATCTCGTCTATCATGGCTTCCGCACCGGTCAGCGCGACTTTGCCGCCTTCCGCCGCTGGATCATCCGCGCCGCGGCCGAGCCCGCCACGCGGGCCAAGGGGCAGCGATCCCTCGTGAGGGACGAGACGAGCAGGTAATGATCACATTGTCGCAGCCCTGACGGCTGGACAGCGCGACCGAGACTGGCAATAATAAACAATTATTGGTTGCATTTATATTTGACGACCCCCTGGTCGCGTTGATGGAAAACGCCATGTCCAAGGGCAGAGTTCTCCTGGTCGCTCTCACACCGAAGATGATTGCGAACGAGTTGTTGCATGGCATTCACCAACCGCGCCGAGCTTTTCCCGAGTCTGCACATCAACGGAGCGATACATTTGCGCGCCTTACCGGAGGGAGTGAGCTCGTCACGCCACTTCCGCACCGGTCCGCGCGCCTGTAACGAAAGATTCTTGCGCAGTGTGATCCAGTTCACAAAGTTCGCCGCCCAGGGCGTGCTTTGGTCCCCCGCGGGAAAAACCTGGGATCGCAGGCATGATTTACGGCGCCTTTGAGATCAACTCATTTGAGGCAGGGAAGGGGCTATGGCACGCCAGGATTCAACGAGCCGATCGCGAGCCGGTCGTCATCGATGGCATCTCGTTTCCGACACTCGAGCTCGGCTTTGCGTGGTCCGATCGGGATGCGGCGATCGCCCACGCGAAAGCGCAGATCGACCGCTACGGCCGGCGCTATGGGGTGATCTCAACCGAACCGTCGCCGACTTCGCGATAATCGGCACCGCCGTGGTCGCGCCGCGCTGCGAAGCCGAGCCGGCGCCGTCACCTCCGCCCGCGCGGCCGTTCCTGAACAATTGCCCGGAATGCAAGGCCGAGCTCGCCCTGCTCCGCGTCATTCCCGGTAGGGCCGAATACTGGGCAATGCGCTGCACCGGCTGCGGCGGGATTCATCTCAACATCGTCGAGAAGACCTCGCCCGCCTGCTGACGGCTCGCTTCACCTCGCCCCGCCCTTCGCGAGGAGAGATCGGCGCGCAGCGCCGGGTGAGGGGTGCCTCCGCGAATGCGGTGACCGACAACGCACGCTGACGCGGTCACACAGCATTGGACTTAACAAGCGGAAACAGCCCTCACCCGGATTGGTCGCCACGCTCCCAATCCGGCCTCTCCCGCAAGCGGGAGAGGCGAAGAGGCAACCGCCGCGTCGAAAATCTCCGCCATTTCGCCCCTGCTGACACCTGCTGACAGAGCGGGCCCACAGCCACGTTTGCCCTTTCATGGCGGCGGTTTCAGTCCCATATTCGCCCCATGGCGAAGAAACCTGATACCCCCAAAAAGCCCGGCAAATCCCCCAAGTCAAAAGCGCATCGGCCCGACGTTCTCCCGATCGCGCCGGCGCTCGCCGAACTCTTGAACCCCGCCATCAACCGCGGCGAAAGCGGCATCGGCTCGTCCACGGGCCTGCAGCCGCCGCCGGACAATTCACGCGACCGCCGCGCCGGCGGCGAGGCCGCAGCGCACCGCGCGCGCGCCTCGACGCCGAAGGAATTTCCGAGCGATCGCCTGGCTCCGGCTGACCAGCATGGCGGCTTCGACGAGGCGCCCCAGGCCAACTACGGCACCGCGGCGACGGTGCCCACGCTCGATCCGGAGCTGGCGCGACAGCTCGGCCTGCCCACCGCTGAGGACGATGAGGAGGCGCTGGCCCGCCCGCCGCGCAACAAGATGGAGGCGCTCGGGGTCAAGGCGACCGCCGAGGCGCTCGAGAACCTGATCCGCGACGGCCGTCCCGAGTTCCGGAAAGACGACGGCTCGATGCGGGTGTGGACCCCGCACCGTCCGCCGCGCCCGGAAAAGTCCGAGGGCGGCGTCCGCTTCGAGATTAAGTCCGACTATCAGCCGAAGGGCGACCAGCCGACCGCCATCGCGGAACTGGTCGAAGGCATCGGCCGCAACGACCGTACCCAGGTGCTGCTCGGCGTCACCGGCTCGGGCAAGACTTACACCATGGCCAAGGTGATCGAGGCGACGCAGCGCCCTGCCCTGATCCTGGCGCCGAACAAGACGCTCGCCGCGCAGCTCTATGGCGAGTTCAAGAACTTCTTCCCGGACAACGCGGTCGAATACTTCGTCTCCTACTACGACTACTACCAGCCCGAGGCCTATGTGCCGCGGACCGACACCTATATCGAGAAGGATTCCTCGATCAACGAGCAGATCGACCGCATGCGTCACGCCGCGACGCGCGCTCTGCTCGAGCGCGACGACGTCATCATCGTCGCCTCGGTCTCCTGCATCTACGGTATCGGCTCGGTCGAAACCTATACCGCGATGACGTTCGCGCTGAAGAAGGGCGAGCGCATCGACCAGCGCCAACTGATCGCCGACCTCGTCGCCCTGCAGTACAAGCGCACCTCGGCCGACTTCACCCGCGGCACCTTCCGCGTCCGCGGCGACGTCATCGACATCTTCCCGGCGCACTATGAGGACCGCGCCTGGCGCGTGAACCTGTTCGGCGACGTCGTCGAGAATATCGAGGAGTTCGATCCGCTCACCGGCCACAAGCAGGACGAGCTCGAATTCATCAAGATCTACGCCAACTCGCACTATGTGACGCCGCGGCCGACGCTGGTGCAGGCGATCAAGTCGATCAAGAGCGAACTGAAGCAGCGGCTCGACCAACTCAACGACCAGGGCCGGCTGCTCGAAGCGCAGCGGCTTGAGCAGCGCACCACCTTCGACCTCGAGATGATGGAGGCGACCGGGAGCTGCGCCGGCATCGAGAACTATTCGCGCTACCTCACCGGACGCCGTCCCGGCGAGCCGCCGCCGACGCTGTTCGAATATGTGCCCGACAACGCGCTTGTGTTCGCCGACGAGAGCCACGTCTCGATCCCGCAGATCGGCGCCATGTTCCGCGGCGACTTCCGCCGCAAGGCAACGCTGGCCGAATATGGCTTCCGCCTGCCCTCCTGCATGGACAACCGACCCTTGCGGTTCGAGGAATGGGACATGATGCGGCCGCAGACGGTCGCGGTGTCGGCCACGCCCAGCGGCTGGGAGCTCAACGAGAGCGGCGGCGTCTTCGTCGAGCAGGTGATCCGCCCCACGGGCCTGATCGATCCGCCAGTCGACATCCGTCCCGCACGCACGCAAGTCGACGACCTCGTCGGCGAGGTTCGCGCAACGGCAGCGGCGGGCTATCGCTCGCTGATCACCGTGCTGACCAAGCGCATGGCGGAGGACCTCACCGAATATCTGCATGAGCAGGGCATCCGCGTGCGCTACATGCATTCGGACATCGACACCATCGAGCGCATCGAGATCATCCGCGACCTCCGCCTCGGCGCGTTCGACGCGCTTGTCGGCATCAACCTGCTCCGCGAGGGTCTCGACATTCCCGAATGCGCGCTGGTCGCAATCCTCGACGCCGACAAGGAAGGGTTCCTGCGCAGCGAGACCTCGCTGATCCAGACCATCGGCCGCGCCGCGCGCAACGTCGACGGCAAGGTGATCCTCTATGCCGACAGCATGACCGGCTCGATGGAGCGCGCGATTGCGGAGACCAACCGCCGCCGCGAAAAGCAGATGGAATACAACGCCGCCAACGGCATTACGCCGGCGAGCGTGAAGAAGTCGATCGGCGACATCCTCAACTCCGTCTACGAGCGCGACCATGTGCTGGTCGATATCCGCGACGGCAGCGTGACCGACGACGTGATCTCGATTGGCCACAATTTCGAGGCGGTGCTCGCCGATCTCGAGACAAGGATGCGCGAAGCCGCCGCCGACCTGAACTTCGAGGAAGCCGCGCGCCTGCGCGACGAGGTCAAGCGCCTGCGCGCCACCGAAATGGCCGTCGTCGACGATCCCACCGTCAAGCAGCGCACCGTGCAAGGCAAGGCCGGCGCCTACGCCGGCACCAGGAAATACGGCGACGCCGCCAATTTGCCGGTCAGCGCAATGAAGAAGAAAAGCGTGTCGTCGGCCATCAAGGCCGGCGGCAGCTCCGGATCAAAAATCCACAAGCCCCATCTCGACGAAATGCACGGCCCGGAGTCCCTACCCTTCCGCCCGAATCCTGGTGCGAAGCCAGCAAAGCCGTTCGGCAGTACCAGCCGGATCATCCAGCCAACCGACTCGCGGCAGTCAGGGCCGGAGTTCGGCCCGTCGCCACGATCGAGCGGCGGGCTGCCGGGGAAAAGAGGCGGGTGGAAGAAGCGATGACAATACCCGTCATTGCGAGCGCAGCGAAGCAATCCATGCCTCCGCGTGTGGCGCTATGGATTGCTTCGCTGCGCTCGCAATGACGAAGTGGAAGCAGTAGGTGCGACAAATCAACACGACGGGCAAATCAGCCAAAGCCTGTCCAGCCCTTGCGGAAAAAACATTCTGCTTCCGTCGTCGGGCAAATCAGTGATTTAACTCCGCGCGTCTCACGGCGAATGAGGGGCGGGTCGCGATCGTCACGAACGTTGCGGTGAGATGCGGTGGACGTGAAGCGTGTGACTGACGAGCACGCGCAGCACGGACGGCGAAGTCGTGTGGTCCTGGCGCCCCGACGCTGGCGCTAAGTTTTTTGCGCGAACAAGTTTGCGCGAGAGATGACGGTGGCAAGAAAGCCCGGTCACCGGGGAGAGCGCGAAGGAAACCGTTAAAACCACTGCGCAGGGAAAGCCGGAATGCTTCGGTTGAACCTGTGGTCCTACCCCCGTGCTTTTTGTTGCACGGGACCCACGGGTGCAACCAGCACCCGGCTTTCCCTGCGCCCTCTGATATCGAGGAGGGTGGAAAGTGAAGCAAACCTCGGACGCAACGCGTCGCGAGAACGCGAACTCACATCCGCCGCTTGAATCAGACGTAGGATGGGTAGAGCGAAGCGAAACCCATCATTTGCGCGGCTTGTTCCGAAGCCGATGGGTTTCGCTTCGCTCTATCCATCCTACGGGTCCGCTGTTTGAAATTCGAATCAGAACCTCTCCTCCGTCGTCCTGGCGAAGGCCAGGACCCATAACCACTGGCCTTTGTAATGCGCTTCGCTGCAACCGCTTGCTCGCCCAATAACAACTGCCTGTGGTTATGGGTCCCGTCTTTCGACGGGACGACAGCGGAGTGAGATGCGAGAGCGCGACTTACACGCTGTGACCGCTCCACGCGCGACGGAACGACACTCGCATTACTTCCCCGTCACGTTGAACCTCACCGGCGCTTGCGTGACCAATTACGCGGGATGCTGCGGACGACGGGGCTGACAAGACATCATGAAAATCGCGTTGCTGGCGCTCTTGGGTCTGGCATTCGGGGCGCTCAGCGGCGCCGCGCTCGGCATCAGTGCTGGGCTTGCCTGGATCGGAATCTTCAAAACCTCGAATTTTGAAGGCGATGGCGGCGCGCTGGTGTTCTTCACCTTCATGCCGCTGGGCGCTGTGATCGGCGGCATTGGCGGCGCGCTGCTGTTCGCCGTGCTCGCGATCCGCGACGCCGAGGTCGCAATCGAGCACGAGCATGTCGCCCGTCGCGACCGCTGACGGGGCCGCGGTCGGCGGATTCAGGCAAAATCCCGCAAAAAAGTCTGCATTTGTGCAATGCAAAAATAACAATTGCGTTCTGGCACGGTCGCTCTATTTGAAACGGTGAAATTTGAGGTGCAGCAATCTGGCGCGGCGTCGGTGCGGACGCCCTTTTTGCCGTTGCTGATTTGCAATCCAGATTCGGGAAGACGATGAATGACAGAGCATAGTCTCTGGCGTTTTTCGCGCGCGTTTCACCGCGCGATCAACGAACGCCAATTCGCGGATATTGCCGCCCTGCTCGACGAGGACGTCGAATGGGCGATCTATGGACCGATCGATCTATTTTCTTTCTTCGGTGCGCGCCACGGCAAGCCCGCTGCGCTCGAGGTGATCAGGCAGATCGGCGAGAACTTCCGCGTCCGCCGCTTCGAGCGCGAGTCCATCATGCTTGGAGTCGATTCCGCGGCATCGATGATGCGCTATTCGCTGACTGCGCAGGATTCGAACAAGCCGATCGCGGTGCGGATCGCGCATTTCGCGCAATTCCGTGGCGGCCTGCTGACCCGCTTGCGCGTGCTGGTCGACAGCTTCGACCTGGTCGAGCAGACCGTCGGCTATCCGATCCACCTGCCGCGGATCGCAGCAGCGCAATAGTCACCTCCAGTTTCGTCGTACCCGGGCGCTCTCGGGTATCCAAATGCCTTCCTTCGCCAGCCCCGGGAAGGCGTGGATGGCCGGGACATCAGCTGACACCTTCACGCTCTTGTGCCCGGCCACGACGATCCGATCCGTGCTACATGCTGTCACGCCGGACAACGATGTCGCCGTCATAATTTTGCGCTACCATCACGTATCGCTCTGGCTGGAATGCGGGCTGCGGGAATGACTTCCAAACAACGATCTGGCTGGGCGTGGTTGCCGATGCTGGCTGCAGGCCTTGGCATCGCGATGGTGCTGCCGGCGATGGCGCAGACGTCGCCGCAAATTTCTCCTTGGAGCGGTATCCACGATGAGACGCCGGCCGCCGAGGAGGCTGCGTCCGAGCCCGAGGCAAATAACGCCGACGTGATGAAGGACGTCGACGTGGACAAGCTCGACTGGAGCCTGCTCAGCGCCGATGCCTCGCCTTCCGACACCGTGTTGACGCCGAAGAAGGCCACCGCGCCGAAGAAGGCGGATGGCAGTGATGCCGCATGGTCGTCGAACAACAACGCGAACGGCACGTCCGCGGTCTCGGTCAAGCAATCGATCTCGCCGTTCTGGGACACGCGGATTGGCGTCGACATGACGGTCGCGCGCCAGGGCACGCTGACCAATTCCGAGTTGCTGTCGGAACGGCTCGCCAATGGCGGCAGCCTGCCGCAATCCTCCGGCACCGCCTGGGCCGCGATCACCGCGCCGGGCGTTGCCTCGATCTGGGACAAGACCTCGGTCGAGGCCCGAGTCGATCCCGGTAGCGACCAAACCCGGTTCGGGACCTCAATCAGCAAATCGGTGCCGCTCGCCGACCAGTATTCGCTGACGCTGCAGAACGGCTACAACCTGATCCAGCAGGGCGTGGTGCCGGTGCCCGGCATCGTCAGCCATCCCTCGCGGAGCTATGAGGCCGATCAATCGGCCAGGCTGAGCATCAACAGCAGCGGAACCAGCTTCATCGCCGGCCAGACGCTCGCGACCGGCGACGACAAATGGCTGCACCGGATCGGCGCGGAGCAGAAGCTGTTCGACGGCGTCACCATCTCCGGCTCGATCGGCGAAAGCGCCCAGGGCCCGGTTAACAAGAGCCTAACGGCCGGGTTCAAGCGGAGCTGGTGAGGCCGGCCGCGGTCGCAATCCCTTAAGGAATGATCGAACCATTGCCGCAACTTGGCCTAGATGCGGTCAAAATCGGGCGCCTATGGTTGCCCCTTCACGTCGTCGTGCGGCGGGGGGACTTCCGCGCTCGCGTCATTGCGTAACAGAGGAATAGCCGATGAACGCCACCAATCGTTCCGAGCAAGTTGAAACAGAAGTAGAAGGGACGGAAGTCGACAACAACCTCGCCGCCGTCTCGGACGTCGAGGCCGGCATCCGCGAATTCGTGCGCAACGATATCGCCTATCTGCGCCGGTCGCCGCAGCCGCAGGTGAACACGGAACCACTCGAGCCCAACACCGAGGCCACCGTGAACAATGTCAACTCGCTGATCCAGCGCGTCGCCGGCACGTCGCTCGCGGAGATCGAGAAGTTGATCTCCGAGCTCGAAAGCCTGCGCGACCTCCTGCATGCCGAAGGCCAGCGCGTCCAGCGCGAGATCTCGGGCTATGCCCAGCTCAGCCAGGCCGCGATGAAGTCGACTCGCATGATCGCCGACAACGTCACGCAGTGGAAGCGCGCCGCCGACGGGCTGCGCAACAGCTAGTCTCGGCGATTGCTTGGGAGTTCATGACCGCCGCATCGCCCATGCGGAGGATGCGGCGGTTTCTATTTGACTAAAATGATTTGAAAGATAAAAGCGCAACGCGCGCCTGAGCGTGATCGGGAAAAGATCATGCTCGAACTTAGAGCGTAATGATTTGTGACTGAGCGTGAATCTGGATCACGCCGCGACGGATGCTGCCGCTTTGGCACGCCGTTTCTTGGGGAAAACAGCACTGATGCAAAGCGTTCGGCCCGACAACACCGATCCCATCCCGCTGCGGCAATCGCCGCACAGTGTCGGCACCATCATGCTCCGCTTCGTCGGACTATTGATCGCGGCGACCGTGGTGATGGTGTTGATCTGGAGCCGCTGACACCGCACGATGGCCGCTGATGGTTAGCAGAAGCTGAAGATCAGCGTCGGACGATCGCGCTGCCCTCGAGCGTGAAGGCGCCGTCGGCATAGCCCTTCACCACCATGCCGGTGGTCAGCATCACCGCAACCGTGATGGTCGCGAAAATTGCGCCCAGAACTTTCAGTCCGACACGATCTGCCATAGTCGTCCCCACGGTGCTTACCCTTGCGTCTGATATGGCCGGCAGAAAGTTCAAAATGGGTTAGCAAATAGATCGTATCCGGAATTCGTCGAATACGGTTAAAGAGCGCGGCAAGGTTCCCGTAACCACGCCGGCTGTGTTTCAGGCCGCCTTGCGGCGCGGAACGAAGGCGGTGGCCAGAAACGAGAACACGAGTTCGCCGCGCTGGTTGGTGCCGGTGTTGCGGCCTTGCAGGATGCCCCATTCGGGACGCTTCTCGGAGGTGCGCTTGGTCTCGACCACATTGGCGTAGCTGATGGTGTCGCCGGCCAGGACCGGCTTGATCCAGCGCAGTTCGCGAAAGCCGGGCGAAGGTCCCCATACCGCGACCTCGTCCCCGCGCGCGGCCATCTCCTGCGCCAGCCGCTTGCCGTCGGCCACCAGGAGCTTCATGCAGACGGAGGCGACGTGCCAGCCCGACGCTGCCAGTCCGCCGAACAGCGACTTTCGCCCTTCCTCCTCGTCGAGGTGAAAGCGCTGCGGATCGAACTGCGCCGCGAAGCGCTTGATGTCTTCGGCGGTGAAGGTGAACGAGCCGAGCTCGCGCCGCGCGCCGATCTCAATGTCCTCGAAGAAGCGCATCGATGCTACCCCGTCACCGCTTCCGCGCGCCGACCGATGATGATCGGCGACTCCATCTCGCACAACATCACGCCGGCCGCATTGCGCACCGTGCACTTGAACGTCACGATGCCGGTCGAAGGTCGGCTCTGCGAGACGCGCGCTTCCACCACCTCGACATCCAGCGTCAAATCGTCGCCCGGGCGTAGTGGCGACAGCCAGCGCATCTCGTTGACGCCGGGTGAGCCGAGCGAGGCCGTGCGGCAGATAAAGCCGTCGGCCAGCATCCGCATCGTGAGCGAGCCGAGATGCCAGCCCGAGCCGGACAGGCCCTTGAGCATCGATCGTTTCGCCGCCTCTTCGTCGAGATGCATCGGCTGTGGATCGAACTCGGCGGCAAAGGCCAGTATCTCCTCGCGCGTGACGTGGCGCGGCCCGAAGGTGCCGAAATGGCCGATGTTGAAGTCTTCGAAAGTGAGCGTGGTCATGTTGGGGATTTCAGGAGAGAGGGGCCTGATTGTGGCCGTTATTTGCGGCAATCTCAACCCGCCCGCCCGCATGGCTTGCTTTCAAGGGGGACCACCATAGCGGGGAAGCATCGTCCTTGCGTACCGCCCCCCGACTTGCCCGGACTGAGGTTCGGAGCTAGCCCTGCTTGCGCGCGACTCAAGATCGATTGGCCGGGAGAATCCACCGATGTTCGATTTTCAAGACCTGTTTCAGTGGGACCGCTTTATCACCCCCACGATCATCAAGACGTTCTACTGGCTAGTCATCGGCGTGATCGTGCTGTTCGGCATTTACGGAATCCTCTGGAGCCTGGCCGCAATGGCGATCAGCCCGTTCGGCGGCTTCATCCTGCTGCTCGCCTCGCTCACCAGCATCGTGGTCGGCATCGTGCTCTCGCGCATCGTCGCCGAATTCATCCTGATCGTGTTCCGCATCAACGAGCATCTTGGCGCGATCCGCGATCAGGGCCAGGGCGGAATGCGGTGATCAGGTATTGAACCTGAAATGCATCACGTCGCCGTCGGCGACGACGTAGTCCTTGCCTTCCAGGCGCAGCTTGCCGGCGTCGCGGGCGCCGGCTTCGCCGCCGAGCGCGACGTAGTCGTCATAGGCGATGGTCTCGGCGCGGATAAAGCCCTTCTCGAAATCGGTATGGATCACGCCGGCCGCCTGCGGCGCCTTGGTGCCGCGGTCGATGGTCCAGGCGCGCGCTTCCTTCGGCCCCACCGTGAAATAGGTGATGAGATGGAGCAACTCGTAGCCGGCGCGGATCAGGCGGTCCAGGCCGGCTTCCTCGAGCCCGAGCGTGTCCAGGAATTCCGTGCGCTCCTCGCGTGACAGCGTCGCGATCTCGGATTCGATCTTGGCGGAGATCACGACGGCGACCGCGCCCTCCTGCTTCGCGTGCGCGAACACCTGCTTCGAGAAACTGTTGCCATCCTTGGCCGAGCTCTCCTCGACATTGCAGACATAGAGCACCGGCTTGGAACTCAGAAGCCCGAGCATGCGGAAGGCGCGCTCCTCTTCCACCTTGCGCTCGAGCGCACGCGCGGGCCTGCCCTCACGGAGCAGCACCAGCGTACGGTTGACGAGATCGAGCTGTTCCTTGGCGTCCTTGTCGTTGCCCTTGGCCTTCTTAGTGAGATTGTCGACGCGCTTCTCGAGGCTGTCGAGATCGGCGAGCATCAATTCGGTTTCGATGGTCTCGATATCGGCCAGCGGCGCGATCTTGCCCTCGACATGGGTGATGTCCGAATCCTCGAAGCAGCGCACCACATGCGCGATCGCATCGACCTCACGGATGTTGGCGAGGAACTGGTTGCCGAGCCCTTCCCCCTTGGAAGCGCCGCGGACCAGTCCGGCGATGTCGACGAAGGTCAGCCGGGTCGGAATGATCTGCGCCGACTTTGCCACGGCCGCGAGCTTGTCGAGCCGCGGATCGGGGACAGCGACCTCGCCGACATTCGGCTCGATGGTGCAGAACGGATAATTGGCCGCTTGCGCTGCGGCCGTCTCGGTCAGCGCATTGAACAGCGTCGACTTGCCGACATTGGGCAGCCCGACGATCCCGCATTTGAATCCCATCGTACTTTCCGATCTCCCGCGCGAATGTGCAGCGGCTGAATTGACTGAGGTCGCCCTCGATGACGAGCGTTACTTTCCGCCCTCTTCTTTGCTGTCGAAAAAGCCCTTTGCCTGCATCGTCAGATGCACCTTGTTCTGGAACGACGAGTCCTGTCCCGCGGCCAGCAGGCCGGCATTGTCGGCGACGGCCTCGCAGAGCGCATCGACCCACGGCCAGTCGCCCTTGGCGAAATCCGACAGCACGTGACTGTGCACGAGTTCCTTGATCCCGGGATGACCGATCCCGAGCCGGACCCGGCGATAGTCGTTGCCGATATGCGCGGAGATCGAGCGCAAGCCGTTGTGCCCGGCGATGCCGCCGCCGACCTTGACGCGCACCTTCGCCGCCGGCAGCTCGAGCTCGTCCTGGAACACAGTGATGTCGCCCGCCGGAAGCTTGAAGAAATTCTGCGCTTCCTGCACCGCGCGCCCGGACTCGTTCATGTAGGTGGTCGGCTTCAGCAGCAGGACCTTCTCGTGACCGAGCAGGCCTTCGGATGTCTCGCCCTGAAAGCGGCGGCGCCATGGTGCGAAACCATGACGCCGCGCAATCTCTTCGACGGCCATGAAGCCGATGTTGTGCCGGTTATCAGCGTATTTCGCGCCGGGATTACCGAGACCAACAAAGAGTCGCATGACGCGGCATCCCGCGCTGGCGCGCTATCACTTCTTCTTGTCGCCACCGGCCGGTGCCTTGGCACCCGCCGCTGGAGCCGCAGCACCCGCCGCCGGAGCAGCCGCACCTGCAGCCGGAGCCGCAGCGCCTGCCGCCGGGGCCGCACCTGCCGCCGCCTTCTGCTCTTCGGCGTAGCCGGACGGCGGCACGATGGTCACCAGCGTGGCGTCCTCTCGCGACAGCGCCTTCACGCCCTTCGGCAGCTTGATGTCGGACAGATGCAGCGAATAGCTGATTTCCAGCGCGCCGACATCGGCATCGATGTACTGCGGAATGTTTTCGACCGAGCATTCGAGGTCGATTGTGTGGGTGACGATGTTGACGGTTCCACCGCGCTTCACGCCGGGCGCCGTTTCCGCGTTGATGACGTGCAGCGGAACGCTGACGCGGATGGTCGCACCTTCACCGAGCCGCATGAAGTCGACATGGAGCGGGAAGTCCTTCACCGGGTCGAGGTGATAGTCGCGCGGAATCACGCGGTGCTTCTTGCCGTCGAGATCGATGTCGAACAGCGTCGTCAGGAAGCGGCCTGCGAGGATGCGCTGGCGCAGCTCGCGGTCGTCGACCGAGATGGTCAGCGGGGGCTTGTTGTCACCATAGATCACTCCGGGAACTTTCCCGGCGCGACGCTCAGCCCGGGCGGCCCCCTTGCCGCTCTTCGGACGTGCGGTCGCCTTCAATTCCTTGACGGTCGCCATCAGTCTAAGTCCTTGTTTTGCAAAAAGTTAAAGGCCGCATCGCGGCCCCGTTTCGCGTCCCGCAGCAAGCCTCCAGGGGTGCGGGGGCTGCGGACGTCGCGGGCTTTTAGCTCCAAAGGGCCGAAATGACAAGGAAAATGGCTGGCGATCTGGGAAGCGATACGCCTCCTAGCTCGTCATGGCCGGGCTTGTCCCGGCCATCCACGCCCTTCGGTCGACAGGAAGAAAGAACGTTGATGCCCGGGACCCGACTCCGCCGAGGCTTCGCCGGGCACTCTAATGTCAGTCCGGCGAAGCGATAGCGAAGACGGGCAAGCCCGGGCATCACGGTAGAGTGCGTGGGAAACGGCCCTACCCGTCCGCCTTCACGTGCTCGGCGCGATCCCGAGCTTGGCCTCCAGGGCTGCGATCCGCGCCTTCAGCACCTCGTTTTCCTCGCGCGCCAGGCGGGCCATGTCCTTCACCGCCTCGAACTCCTCGCGCCGGACGACATCGAGGTCGCGCAGGACGCGTTCGGCCTGGTTGCGCATGACCGAGTCGACTTCGCGCTTGACGCCCTGGGCGGCCCCGGCGGCGTCGTTCATGAGGCGGCCGATCTCGTCAAAAAAACGGTTCGTGGTCTGGGTCATCTAACTCTCCGCACTCCCTTGGGCGACCAAGACAATGGCAATCAAAGGCGCGGGGTTCAAGGCCGCAAATGACCCATGATGCCGCTCGCCTTGTCATGCTCCGTTTTCCTTGCAATCGTATTCAGCGCGCAGGAGTAGAGAATCGCAAACCGAAGAAGCGCCCATGATCGACCAGCAGATCGATATTCCGACCAAAGACGGCAAGATCACCACTTTCATCACCCACCCCGAGCGCGGCGGACCGTTTCCGGTGATCATTTTCTACATGGATGCGCCGGCGATCCGCGAGGAGCTGCGCGATATGGCGCGCCGGCTCGGGACGTCCGGTTACTATGTGATGCTGCCGAACCTCTATTACCGCGCCGGCGTCATGGAGCTCGGGCCGATCAATCCCGACCCGGAATCGCCCGAGCGCAAGCGCATGTTCGAATTGATGCACTCGATCAACATCCCCATGGTGATGGAAGACACCAAGGCCCTGCTCTCCTATGCCGAGGGCGAGGCCGCCGCGAATACGCGCCTCGTCGGCACCGTCGGCTATTGCATGAGCGGGCGCTACGCGATCAACGCAGCGACGCATTTCCCCGATCGCGTGAAAGCCGCCGCCTCGGTCTACGGCACGCATCTGGCGACCGACCAGCCCGACAGCCCGCATCTGGCAGCCGAGAAGACCAAGGCCGAGCTCTATTTCGCCTGCGCCGAGACCGACATCTACGCGCCGATGGAGATCATCGAAAAAGTGCAGGCCGGCATGAAGGGATCGAACAACGAGGTCGAGATCTATCCCGCCACCCATCACGGCTTCGCCTTCCCGAAGCGCCCGGTCTATCACCGCGACGCCGCCGAGCGGCACTGGGAGCGTCTGCTGGCGCTCTATCGCCGCAATCTTTCCGCATAGCCCGAGGCGCGATGCCCTTCCTCTTGATCGATTTCCCCGTGTTCAATCCGATCGCCATCTCGATCGGACCGATCGCGATCCGCTGGTACGCACTCGCCTACATCTGCGGCATCGTGATCGGCTGGATCTACGCGCGGCAGATGATCAAGAACGAAAAATTGTGGGGCGGTCCCGCGCCGATCACGCTGACCCAGATGGACGACTTCATCCTCTGGGTCACCCTCGGCATCATCGTCGGCGGCCGCACCGGCTATGTGCTGTTCTACAACCTGCCGTTTTTCATCCAGCATCCCGCTGAGATCTTCGAGCTTTGGAAGGGCGGCATGTCGTTCCATGGCGGCTTTCTCGGCTGCGTCGTCGCAGTGATGTGGTTTGCGCGCCGGAATCGCATCCCGATCCTATCGCTCGGCGACTTAACCACCGCGGTGGCGCCGATTGGCTTGTTCCTCGGCCGGCTCGCCAATTTCATCAACAGCGAATTGTGGGGCCGGCCCGCCGATCCGAGCCTGCCCTGGGCGATGGTGTTTCCCAACGGCGGACCGCTGCCGCGGCATCCGAGCCAGCTTTATGAAGCCGGGCTCGAGGGCATCCTCCTGTTCACGATCCTGGCGGTGATGATCCGGATGGGTGCGTTGAAGCGGCCCGGCCTCGTGCTCGGCAGCTTCATTTTGATCTACGGCATCGCCCGCATCATCGGCGAACACTTCCGCGAGCCCGACCCGCAGCTCGGATTCCTGTGGGGCGGTCCAACCATGGGAATGCTGTTGTCGGTGCCGATGGTTATTGTCGGCAGTATCATGGTTGTGATGGCTTGGCGCCGCAGGGCGCCACAGCCGGTGCCGAATTCGATTTAAGGCTGGATGTGACCGAAGTTTCGCCGCTGCTGTCCGAGATCAAGAAACTGATCAAATCATCCGGCCCGATGCCGGTCTGGCGCTACATGGAACTATGCCTGATGCATCCCCAGCACGGCTATTACGTGTCGCGCGACCCGCTGGGCCGTGAGGGCGATTTCACCACCGCGCCCGAAGTCAGCCAGATGTTCGGCGAGCTGCTGGGCCTGTGGTCAGCGTCGATCTGGCGCGCGATCGGCTCGCCTGACTCGCTGCGGCTCATCGAGATCGGCCCAGGCCGCGGCACCATGATGGCGGACGCGTTGCGGGCGCTGCGGGTGCTGCCGCCGCTCTATCAGTCGCTCAGCGTCCATCTGGTCGAGATCAATCCGGTGCTGCGCGAGAAGCAGCGCGCAACCTTGGGCAACGTCCGCGACATCACCTGGCACGAGAGCATCGACGAGGTGCCCGAGGGTCCGGCGGTGATCCTCACCAACGAATATTTCGACGTGCTGCCGATCCACCAGGTGGTGCGGCACGAGAACGGCTGGCACGAACGCGTGATCGAGCTCGACAGCAATGGCAAGCTCGCATTCGGCACCGCGCCGGAGCCGATGCCGCGTTTCGACGTGCTGCTGCCGCCGCTGGTGCGCGCAGCTCCCTTAGGTGCCGTGTTCGAATGGCGGCCCGATACCGAGATCATGAAGCTCGCCCGCCGCGTGCGCGACCAGGACGGCGCGGCGTTGATCATCGATTATGGCCACATGCGCAGCGACGCCGGCGACACCTTCCAGGCCATCGCCCGCCACAGCTTTTCCGATCCGCTGAAGAATCCGGGCCAGGCCGACGTCACCGCCCATGTCGACTTCCAGGCGCTGGCACGCGCCGCCGAAGACGTCGGCGCACGCGTCCACGGCCCGGTGACGCAGGGTGAATTCCTGAAGCGCCTCGGCATCGAGGCGCGCGCCGCGGGATTGATGGCAAAGGCCACGCCCGAGATCGGCGCCGAGATCGCCGGCGCACTGAAACGATTGACCGACAGCGGCCGCGGCGGAATGGGCTCGATGTTCAAGGCAATGGCGATCTCCCACCCGGAGCTCACCTCGATCGCGGGCCTGAGCGATCACCCAAACGACGCGGAACGTTCATGACCCTGGCCTCCCCGCTGCTCTCAGCCATTCCCGGCCTGCGCCACGCCTTTTTCTCGCGCGAAGGCGGCGTGTCCGGGGGCATCTATGCCGGCCTCAACGGCGGCATCGGCTCCAATGACGCTGCCGATAATGTCACGGAAAACCGCCGGCGCATGGCGGAGCGCTTGGGGGTCGCGCCCAACCGCCTGCTGACGCTCTATCAGGTGCATTCCCCCGATGTCGTGGTCGCCACCACACCGTGGGCGAGCGATGCGCGGCCGAAAGCCGACGCCATTGTCACCCGCACGGAGAACCTTGCGATCGGCGTCACCGCGGCCGATTGCGGCCCGATCCTGTTTGTCGATCCCAATGCGCGCGTGATCGGCGCGGCGCATGCCGGCTGGAAGGGCGCGCTGACCGGCGTGCTGGAATCGACCGTCGAGGCGATGGAGAAGCTCGGCGCCGACCGCAGCGGCATCGTCACCGCGATCGGGCCTTTGATCCGCCAGCACTCCTATGAAGTGGGGCCCGAATTCGTGGCGCGTTTTCTGGAGGCCGATGCGGACAACGCCCTGTTCTTCCTGCCGGGTGAACGCGAAGGGCACGCGATGTTCGACCTCGGCGGCTACATCCGGATGCGGCTGGAGAACGCCGGTATCCTGATGATCGACGACATCGGGATCGATACCTATTCCGACGAACGCTTTTATAGTTACCGACGCTCGGTGCATCGGAAAGAGGGCGATTATGGCCGGCACGTTCACGCCATCGCCCTGGAGAAATAACCGCTTCCAGGGGAAGTGCTTAAACTTCAAAGAAAAATTTCGATCACCGCCCGGAATCTATCGAACCGGCGCCGTGGCCTCACTGCCCTAGACCTTAACGTATTTTAACGATATCGGGGTGATGATGAGCGACACCATCGTCACCCTTTCCCGAATTGCGCGCGCCGCGGTGGCCGCAACGTTGCTGATGGCAGCCTGTGCGCTCGGCGGCTGCGCCAATGGTGGCGCGGCGAGCAACGCCTATGCCATGGCCGGAAACAGCGCCAGTGGACCGACAATCGCATTCGAATCGATCGACGGCCCGCCGCCGCAGGTGTTCGACCGCATGGTGGGTGTGCTGGACAGTGAAGCCAAACTCCGCGACATCGCAATCGTCTCGCGCGAGGGCGCGGCCGCCTACCGCGTGCGCGGCTATCTCTCGGCGCAGGTCGTGCGCGGCAAGACCGCCATCGCCTGGGTCTGGGACGTCTATGACGCCAACCAGCAGCGCGCCCTGCGCCTCTCCGGCGAAGAACCAGCCGGCAAGACCGGCCGTGACGCCTGGGCTGCCGCGGACGACCTGGTCCTGCGCAAGATCGCACAAGCGGGCCTGAGCGGGCTCAGCAGCATGATCAATGGTGGCCCGACCGATGCGCCTGCACCGGCCTCGGCGCCCAGCCGGCAGGGACCTGCGGTCGCAAGCGCGCCTGAACCGGAAGAATCCGGCGTCGTCGCGCTCGGCTACAGCGCTAACTAAACGTTCGGGATAGTCAAAAACCTGTCATTTTTTCGCCGGGATAACGGGTGTGACGGGTTGCCGCTGCCTGCCTCGCCTGATATCTCGTCGCGCATCGAAACCCGCCGGTTCTGTAGGTACTTGAGATGTTGGACATGGTATCGAGCAAACCTCGGGGAGAACCGTCCATGTCGGCCAAGAACGGCGCGATCAAGCTGGTAGCTGGCAATTCCAATCCCGTGCTGGCGCAAGAGATCGCCGATGGGCTGGGGATGTCCTTGACCAAAGCGGTGGTCCGGCGCTTCGCCGATATGGAGATCTTCGTCGAGATCCAGGAAAACGTCCGCGGCTCCGACGTCTTCATCCTGCAGTCGACGTCGTTTCCGGCCAACGACCACCTGATGGAACTTCTGATCATCACCGACGCGCTGCGCCGGGCTTCCGCCCGCCGCATCACGGCGGTCGTGCCCTATTTCGGCTATGCGCGGCAGGATCGCAAATCGGGCTCGCGCACCCCGATCTCGGCGAAGCTGGTCGCCAACCTGATCACGCATGCCGGCGCCGACCGCGTCATGACACTCGACCTGCATGCCATGCAGATCCAGGGCTTCTTCGATATCCCGACCGACAATCTCTTCGCCTCGCCGGTGATGGTGCGCGACATCCGCGAACGCTTCGCGCTGAGCAATGTGATGGTGGTGTCGCCCGACGTCGGCGGCGTGGTGCGCGCACGCGGCCTCGCAAAGCGCATCAATACGCCGCTGGCGATCATCGACAAGCGTCGTGAGCGGCCGGGCGAGTCCGAAGTGATGAACGTGATCGGCGATGTCGCCGGCTACACCTGCATCCTCGTCGACGACATCGTGGATTCCGGCGGCACGCTGGTGAATGCGGCCGATGCCCTGATCGCCAACGGCGCCAAGGAAGTGTTCGCCTATATCACCCATGGCGTCTTGTCCGGTGGCGCCGCGGCCCGCATCGCCTCGTCCAAGCTGAAAGAGCTCGTCATCACCGACTCGATCCTGCCGACCGAGGCCGTGAGAAACTCCGCCAACATCCGCACCCTCTCGATCGCCGGCCTGATCTCCGAGGCCATCGCCCGCACCGCCGCCGAAGAGTCGGTGTCGAGCCTGTTCGACTGACATTCATCTGCATCGTCATTCCGGGGCGCGCCACCGGGTCCGCGCAAAGCGCGGCCCGATGACAGGCTCCGCGCGAGCCCGGAATCCGTCCCACCGCGGGTCAAATGGATTCCGGGCCTGGCGTGCTTCGCGCGCATCCCGGAATGACGGTGTTCGTTACCCCACGATCCCCGCGGCGACCTGGCCGCGCAGACGCTCGAGGCTGTGCAGGGTGTTGGCGCAGGCTTCCGCGACCTCGACGCCCTTGATGGCGAAATGCTTGCGGAAGAAATCGAAATGCACCTCCGTCTCGTGGAACTGCTGCGGCGTCAGCACGGCCGAGAACACCGGCACCTCAGTGCGCAACTGCACGTCCATCAGCGCCTTGATCACGGTGTCGGCGACGAACTCGTGGCGATAGATGCCGCCGTCGACGACAAGGCCCGCGGCAACGATCGCCGTGTAGCGGCGCGTCTTGGCCAGGATCTGCGCGTGCAGCGGGATCTCGAATGAGCCCGGTACCTCGAACACGTCGATGTTCGTGACATGCCGCGCCTCCATCTCGGCGAGGAAGGCGATGCGGCATTCCTCCACGACGTCGCGGTGCCAGGACGATTGCACGAATGCAACCCGCTGCGGCTTGGCGAACCGCGGATGCGTGGGCGCCGGCGGAGGCTCTGGCGTTGCCGGCGTGGCATCCGCGGGCGACTGGACTTCCTCGGCTTCAGGAGTTTGGACTTCGGCTTCTTGCAACATCTGATTCATGGCTTTCCTCTTTCAGGACCAGAATCAGGGCATACGGAAAACGACTCTAGCCACGCGCGATGGCGAGGCTGCCGCAACCGTTCTCTTTCATCCGGACTTTGACCGTCGGCTTCGGAATTGCACCGAATCTGCTGACCCTTCCTCCTGGGGGGAGAAAGGCGCTCGCGGGCTTGGGCCATCGGGCCCTTACCGCCGGTGGGGACTTTCACCCCGCCCTGAGAACATCGGCCGCCCGGAATGGACGACCTATCCCAAAGTTATTGCCAAACCGAGGGACGCGGCAAGCGCCTTGGCATGGCGAATCGGCATGTTCCCCATGTGCCCGACGCGAGCCTTGACGACCTGGCGACCGCTTCGCTGAGCCGAAACGCGCGGCGCGCGCGTTAACGATTGCGACGATCGCGCAAATCCGATTCCGGTTTGTTCTCGCGTTAATAATTGTGGCGGAGATGAGCTGTGGACGAGCGCGCCTTTGGCTGTGGACGGACTCGGGGCCCGGTTGCGCGGATTCCGCAAATCACATCACTTCATCCTGGCAAGCCTCGGAGCGATCGGGAAGGCCACGGGGGCCTGCAGTCGGCAACCATGCGTTATCTGGTGCAGGCCGGCCTTCCGGATGCGTACCAAGAAAGTCAGAAGAACAAGGGTCGAGACGGCATGTCCCTCCTCGAAGGCATAATCGATTCCGAAAACCATCCGCTTGCGGTGGTCGAAGACATTGCGGCCGATAACAACTGGGCGTTCGAGCGCGCTGGCGACGAGGTCACGATCGTCTCCAAAGGCGACTGGACCGACTATCAGCTCTCCTTCACCTGGATGAGCGAGATCGAGGCTCTGCATCTGGCCTGCGCCTTCGACATGAAGATTCCGCCGGCGCGCCGCCCCGAAGCGCAGCGGCTGATCGCCGCCATCAACGAGCAATTGTGGATCGGCCATTTCGATCTGTGGACCCACACCGGCATGATCATGCACCGTCAGGCGCTGGTGCTGCCCGGCGGCCTGAACGCATCGACCGCGCAATGCGAGAGCATGCTGGTCGGCGCCATCCATGCCTGCGAGCGCTACTACCCGGCATTGCAGTTCGTGGTGTGGGCCGGCAAGACCGCCCAGGAGGCGATGAACGCCGCGATGTTCGACACCGAGGGCGAGGCTTAGGCTCCCCACTCGTCATGCCCGGGCTTGACCCGGGCATCCATCCGCAAAGGATCTTTGGCTTGATGGATTGCCGGGTCAAGCCCGGGCATGACGGTTCGTGCTTGTCGCGCGTTCTGCACCTCACTAGAACCGACTGTGGTTATGGGTCCCGGCCTTCGCCGGGACGACGATCATGGTGGCCCCCTTGAGTAACAGCAACGCTTTGCAAGACATCACCGGCACCATCGCGCTGGCCGGCGCAGGCAAGATGGGCGGGGCGATGCTGACCGGCTGGCTCGCCGGAGGCCTCGATGCCTCGCGCGTCGCCGTGATCGACCCGCAGCCTTCGGCCGAGATCAGTGCGCTGGCCGCCAAGGGCGTCCGTCTCAATCCCAAAGACGCGGGCAAGGTCGATACGCTGGTGGTCGCGGTCAAGCCGCAATTGTTCCGGGATGCCGGGGTCGCCCTCAAGTCGCTGGTCGCGCCATCGACGCTTGTCGTCTCGATCATGGCCGGAACCACCATCGCCTCGCTTGAAGAAGTCTGCGGCGGCGCGGCAGTGCGGGCGATGCCGAACACGCCGGCCTCGATCGCCCGCGGCATCACGGTCGCAGTCGCCGCGAACAGCGTCGGTGCCGCGCAGCGCGCGACCGCGGACGCGCTGCTACGCGCGACCGGCGCGGTGGAATGGGTCGACGACGAGGGCCTGATCGACGCCGTGACCGCGGTCTCCGGCTCCGGCCCGGCCTACGTGTTCCTGCTCGCCGAAGAGCTCGCGCGTGCCGGCGTTGAGGCCGGATTGCCGGAAGACCTCGCCACCAAGCTGGCGCGCGCGACCGTCGCGGGCTCCGGCGAATTGTTGCATCGCTCGGACTTGCCGGCGGCAACGCTGCGTCAGAACGTCACCTCGCCCGGCGGCACCACCGCCGCCGCACTGGACGTGCTGATGGCTAGTGACGGACTGCGTCCACTGATGATCCGCGCGATCGCAGCCGCAGCCAAGCGCTCGAGGGAGCTGGCGAAGTAGCCAAGCTCTGCAGGGTGGGCAAAGCGCAGCGTGCCCACCATTACGAGCGGAGTGCTTGATGGTGGGCACGGCGCAAGTGCGCCTTTGCCCACCCTACTTTTCTTGACTACTTCTTCGCCGCGGCGGCGCGCTCAACAAAGGTCTTGCCGCCCTTCATCTTGTGGGTGAGCGGCGCCTCATTGATCTGGATCACGACGGCTTCGGCGTCGACGCCGAGATTCTTGACCAGCGCCTGGGTGATGTCGAGCATCATGCCCTTCTTCTGCTCTTCGGTGCGGCCGGCAGCCATGCTGATGGTGATCTCAGGCATCTTTGTCTCTCCCTGTTACGGTCATGCCCGGGCTTGTCCCGGCCATCCACGCTCTTCTCTATCAAACAAGACGTGGATGCCCGGGACAAGCCCGGGCATGACACCTCGCGCGAATGGCTATCCCCACCTCACGTCATGCCGCGCCAGCACTTCGCGGACCTTCGCGACGAGATCGGCTTCCGCGCAGGAGAACTGCGCCGGCCGGGTCTCGCGCCATTCCTGGTTCGACGCGATCGCCGCGGCGGCCTTGGCGCCTTCGATGAGGTCCTTGATCTGCACCTCGCCACGCGCCTTTTCATCGGAGCCCTGGATAATGACGCAAGGCGAATTGCGGCGGTCGGCATATTTGAGCTGGTTGCCCATGTTCTTGGGATTGCCAAGATAGAGCTCGGCGCGGATGTTGGCGCTACGCAACTGCGCGACCATCTTTTGATAATCCGCGACCCGCTCGCGATCGAACACCGTCACCACGACGGGCCCGAATTGCGGCCGCGTGTCGAGCTTGCCAAGCAGCGTCAGCGCCGCCTGCAGCCGCGACACGCCGATGGAAAATCCCGTCGCCGGCACCGGCTCGCCGCGGAAGCGCGAGACGAGGCCATCGTAACGACCGCCGCCGCCGACGGAGCCAAAGCGAACAGGACGGCCTTTCTCGTCCTTCGTTTCGAGGAGCAGTTCTACTTCGTAAACGGGACCCGTGTAATATTCGAGGCCGCGCACGACGGAGGGATCGATGCGGATGCGATCCGATCCGTAGCCAGATGCCGTGACTAACTTGGCGATCTCTTCGAGTTCACTGACGCCAGCTTGGCCGATCTCACTTTTGGCCAAATAGATGTCCGCCGCTGCAATCGACTCTTTCCAATCTTCGCGTTTTTCCGTGACGCTCAGGACAACATGAGCATCCGCCGAGTTGAGGCCGGCGCCTTTCGTGAAGTCGCCCTTGCCCTCCTCGCCGCCGTCCCAGCGGCCGGGACCGAGCAACTTGCGCACTTCGTCGGCCGGAAACTTGTCGAGTTTGTCGATCGCGCGCAGCACCGTGAGCCGTCGGCCCGCATTGTCTTCGCCGCCGAGGCCAATTGCGTCCAGTACGCCGTCAAGCACCTTGCGGTTATTGACCTTCACGACGTAGCTGCCGCGCGGAATGCCCAGCGCCTCCATCGTGTCCGCCGCCATCATGCACATTTCTGCGTCAGCGGCCGGCGAGCCCGAGCCCACCGTATCCGCATCGAACTGCATGAACTGGCGGAAGCGGCCGGGGCCCGGCTTCTCGTTGCGGAAGACGTAGCCGGCGCGGTAGCTGCGATAGGGCTTCGGCAGGTGATCGAAATTCTCGGCGACGTAGCGGGCAAGCGGCGCGGTCAGGTCGTAGCGCAGCGAGATCCACTGCTCGTCGTCGTCCTGGAACGAGAACACGCCCTCGTTGGGGCGATCCTGATCCGGCAGGAATTTTCCGAGCGCGTCGGTATATTCCATCGCCGGCGTTTCCACCGGCTCGAACCCGTAGCGCTCGAACACTTCGCGGATGGTCTCGGTCATGCGGCGCGTCGCGGCGATCGCGGTCGGGCCGCGATCTTCCAGTCCGCGCGGCAAGCGCGCCTTCAGCTTCTGCGGTTTTTTGGGTTTGTCGGCCATGGGCGCGCGTTTACCAGCGGATGGAGAATGCGGCAACCGTCACGCCGAAGCGGCGGAATAATTCCGCCGCCGGTCACAGCACCTTTCTGATCCAGTTGTGCGGATCGGCCGCGCGACCATACTGGATGTCGACCAGTTGCTTCCGCAGCCCCATGGCGACAGGGCCGGCCGCACCGCCATTGATGAGAAACTCGCCCTTCGTGGAACACACCTTGCCGATCGGCGAGATGACGGCGGCCGTGCCGCAGGCGAAGGCCTCTTTCAGCTTTCCGCTGGCGGCATCCGCGCGCCACTGGTCGATCGTGTAGGTCTCCTCGCGCACGGGCGTGCCGGCATCCTTCGCGAGCGCGATGATCGAATCCCTGGTGATGCCCGGCAGGATCGTGCCGAGCGGCGGCGTCAGCAGCGAACCGTCGTCGAACACGAAGAAAACGTTCATGCCGCCGAGTTCCTCGATATAGCGGCGCTCGATCGCATCGAGGAAAACCACCTGATCGCAGCCGTGCTCGATGGCCTCGGCCTGCGCCCGCAGGCTCGCGGCGTAATTGCCGCCACACTTGACGGCACCGGTGCCGCCGATCGCCGCGCGCGTGTAGTGCTCCGACACCCAAATCGACACCGGCGCGGGCCCGCCCTTGAAATAGGAGCCGACCGGCGAGGCGATGACGGCGAAGATGTACTCCGCTGATGGCTTCACGCCGAGGAAGACCTCGCTCGCGATCATGAAGGGTCGCAGATAGAGACTACCCTCGCCGCCTGGAATCCAGGCGCGGTCGATGCGCACGAGCTGTTCGACCGCTTCGATGAACACGGGCTCGGGCAGCGGCGCCATGGCCATGCGCTCAGCCGAATTCCAGAAGCGGCGGGCATTGGCGTCGGGGCGGAACAGGTTCACGCCACCATCGTCGCGCTTGTAGGCCTTGAGGCCTTCGAAAATCTCCTGCGCGTAGTGCATGACGGCGGCGGCCGGATCGAGCGGGAAATTCGCGCGGGATTCGACGCGCGCGCCATGCCAGCCCTTCGCCTGATTGTAGCGAACGATAGCCATGTGATCGGTGAAAATCCGGCCGAAGCCCGGGTCCACGAGCCTTGCCGCGCGCTCCTTGTCGGAGGTCGCATTCGCCGCAGGCTGGATTTCGAATTTCAAACTCATACCCTTGCTTCCCGCTGTCGGAATCCGCGCGATTGCTGGCGCCGGTCTCGCCGGGCCGAACTGGCTTCGTCGGCCTGGACTTCACCGCCAGCCTTACGGCCGGTTTCCATGGCCCTCATGTCCGAAAGGACATGCTTTTGCCGGATGCTGAAGTCCAGTATGTTTTGTCGAAATGCCGCTCGACAATCACACGGTAGTCCCAATTTGCGGCCCAAGCCTCCATCACTGGTCTGCTCGTGGCCGATCTAAACTTTGCCAGGGACGAAACGATTTAAAATTTCGTCGTGACTGGCAGTTTTGTAACATTGAACCCAAGATACGTCAATATGGCTGACATAAATTTCTCAACGGCAGCAGCGCAGCCCGATTCTCCGGGAACGGACGTATCCGCCCCCGGGCCGCGGACGGGCGATTTGCGCTGGGACATCATCGAGCTCCTGTTCTTCGCCTATCGCGACTTCGTCGGCGATGCCGATCAGGAGCTGGAGGCGTTCGGCTTCGGCCGCGCCCACCACCGGGTGATGCACTTCGTCACGCGCTATCCCGGGCTCAAGGTCGCCGACCTTCTCGACGTCCTGCGCATCACCAAGCAATCGCTCGGCCGCGTGCTGAAGCAATTGCTCGACGAAGGCTACATCCTGCAGAAGACCGGCAGCAATGACCGGCGGCAGCGGCTGCTTTACGCCACCGCCAAGGGCGAAGCGCTGGTGGCCAAGCTGGCGGGACTGCAGACCGACCGCATCAACCGTGCGGTCGCCGGCCTCGATCCGGGCGGCATCGAGACCGTGCGGGCGTTCCTCCGTGCGATGATCGACCGCGACGACCCCGACAAGGTGCTGGAGACGATCTTCGGCGGCGCGGCCAAGAAGACGAGGGAGTGAACGTGACGCAGGGAGCAACCATCGCCGCGGCGACGGCACGCATGCCGATGAAACCGGCCGACGACGCGCCGCACCTGCTGCTGGTCGATGACGACCGCCGCATCCGCGATCTTCTCTCGCGCTTCCTCTGCGGCGAAGGCTACCGCGTCACGACCGCCATGAGCGCCAGCGACGCGCGTGCCAAACTGCTCGGGCTCAATTTCGACCTGCTGATCCTTGATGTGATGATGCCCGGCGAGAACGGCTTCGATCTCGCGCGCTTCATCCGTTCGTCCTCGTCGGTGCCGATCATCATGCTCACCGCGCGCCACGAGGCGGAAGCACGCATCGAGGGCCTGCAGATCGGCGCCGACGACTATGTGGCAAAGCCGTTCGAGCCGCGCGAACTGGTGCTGCGGATCGGCAACATCCTCAAGCGGACCGCGCCGCCGCCGGCGCAGACGCTGGAGCAGATCGCCTTCGGCCCCTACGTCTTCCATCTCGACCGCGGCGAATTGCGCCAGGGCGAGGAGATCATCCATCTGACCGACCGCGAGCGGGACATGCTGCGCATCCTCGCCGCGAGCCCCGGCGAAACCGTGCCGCGCGGCGCGCTGACCGGAGGCGGCACCGTCAACGAGCGCGCCGTCGACGTCCAGATCAACCGCCTGCGCCGCAAGATCGAGCGCGATCCCGCCAATCCCTTGTTCCTGCAGGCGGTGCGCGGCATCGGCTATCGCCTGGTGGCCTCGCCTTAAGCCTTATCCGCCATGAGCACGATCGACACGGGCCTGAGCCTGATCCGCAACGCCTCGCAGCGCGTCTCCAGAGCCAATGGCCGGATGGGAAACGCGTTCAAGAGCTGGATGCCGACCGGCCTCTATGCCCGCGCGCTGCTGATCATGATCGTGCCGATGGTGGTGCTGCAGACCGTGGTGGCCTTCGTGTTCATGGAACGGCACTGGAACACGGTGACGCGCCGCCTCTCCACCGCTGTGGTGCAGGACATCGCCGCCCTCATCGACGTCTACAAGACCTATCCGCAGGACAAGGACCGCGCGCAGGTGCGCCGGATCGCGCAGCGGCTCCAGCTCGTGGTCGATTTCCTGCCTCCCGGCGACATGCCGCCACCCGGGCCAAAGCCATTCTTTTCGCTGCTCGACCAGTCGCTGTCGGTGCAACTCGGCCGCCAGATCGGCCGTCCGTTCTGGATCGACACCGTCGGCAGGTCCAACCTGGTCGAGATCCGCGTGCAACTCGACGACGCGATCATGCGCATCTTCGCGCTGCGCAGCGCCGCCTATGCATCGAATTCGGAAATCTTCATCTTCTGGATGCTCGGCACCTCCACGATCCTTTTGATCGTCGCGGTGCTGTTCCTGCGCAACCAGATCAAGCCGATCCTGCGTTTGGCGGACGCCGCCGAAAGCTTCGGCAAGGGCCGGGAGGCACCGAATTTCCGGCCGCGCGGCGCGCGCGAGGTGCGGCGTGCGGCGCACGCCTTCCTGGAGATGAAGGCGCGCATCGAGCGCACGATCGAGCAGCGCACCGCGATGCTCGCCGGCGTCTCGCACGATCTGCGCACCATCCTGACCCGCTTCAAGCTGGAGCTCGCGCTGCTCGGCGAAGGCCCCGAAATCGACGCCATGCGCAAGGACGTCGACGAGATGTCGATGATGCTCGAGGACTATCTCGCCTTCGCCCGCGGCGACTCCGGCGAGGTCGCACAGCCGACCGACATGACGATGGCGCTGGAGGAATTGCGCAACGATGCCGAACGCCACGGCCATACCGCGACCGTCGCCTTCCACGGATTGCCTGTCGTGACGGTGAAGCCGGCCTCGTTCAAGCGCTGCCTCGGCAACCTCGTCTCCAATGCGGCGCGGCACGCCAACACGATCTCGATCACCGGCCACCGCGACCACCGCTATCTCACGGTCACCGTCGATGACGACGGCCCGGGCATTCCGGCTGATATGCGCGAGGAGGTGTTCAAGCCATTCCTGCGGCTCGACGACGCCCGCAATCAGGACGAGGGCGGCACCGGCCTCGGACTGGCCATCGCCCGCGACATCGCCCGCTCACATGGCGGCGACATCATGCTCGGCGACAGCCCGATGGGCGGCCTGCGTGCGACGGTAAGGGTACCAGTGTAACAATTCTTCCCTTCTCCCCTTGTGGGAGAAGGTGGCGCGAAGCGCCGGATGAGGAGTTCTCTCCACGGGCGGTGGTGTTGGTGGAGAGAACCCCTCACCCAAGCGAGCCCGCTGCAAGTAGCTAAGCAGCCCTCTCCCACAAGGGGAGAGGCCACAACAATTGGCATCACAAGGCTGAGCTAGCTCGGACGCTTGAAGCGCATGCGGCTACAAAAAGAACTTACTTCGGCAGCTTGGGGATCATGCCCTTCAGCTTTTCCATGTCCTTGATGTTCATCTTCATGCCGCCGGCCATGATGATGTCACCGGGCTTCTGGTCCGCCTTGCAGGGGCCGAGCCATTTAGCTTCGATCGTGCCGGTAGTATCGTGCGCCGCACCGGCCGAGCCGCGATCGGCGTGCGAGGTCGTCTTGACCGTGTAGGCGGAGTTGAAGTCGCCGGTGATCTCGGCATGCGAGGTCACCGTGACGCCGGCGACGCCGCACACGGAATCGCTGACATAGCCGGTCGCGGTCTTCTGGATATCCTGCTTGGAGCAGATATCCTTCGCCATCGGCGAGACCGCCGTGCTCATGTCCTTGTCGGTGGTCTCGTCGGTGCAATGCTGCATCGTCATTTCGGGCGTGGTCGAGCCCGTGCGCGCGATCTTCATCTCCCACAGGCCCGCCTTGCGGACCGGCAGATCGACGGCGCCGGCCGCCCCGGGCAGCAGCGCAGCCAGGCCGATGGCCGATCCGAGCAGAACGAAATATCGCGTCATGCGGCGATGCCGGTACCGGTGCCGATCAATAAAGCGTGCGCAGCGGCCGCTCGGCGGCGCCCCAAGGCACCCAGCGGCAGGAGAAGGAGACGTAGCCACCCTCATAGGGCTGCACCGCGAGGAATTTCACCACCTTGCCGTAGGAAGCGCAGTGATCGACCGCGAGCTGGCGGGCGTCCGCCTGCTGGGCCAGCGAATAGGCAATGATGCCGCCGGTATCGTTGCCCTTGAACGGGGGCACCCAGTCGGCCTTGGCCGGTGCAACGGCCAGCATTGCGCTTGCGGCAACCATGCCAGCGGCCAGAATTTTTCGCATCTGCAGACTCTCCTCAAATCCTCGGGCCGCACCATAAAGTGCGCGGGCGACCGTGAAAAGAATCGTGGGCCGGAGATTTGCGGAGTTCTCCGCCAGTGTTGCCGCGTTGCACTTGACCTCGCCCGGCCTTCGCGGCACCGTCCGGCGCATTGGATTGTCCGGCGGATTCTCATGCGCAACTCTGTTCGTTCCTCGACCAAAACTGGCCTCTGCGCCGCATTCGGCCTGCTGGTTGGCCTGTTGGCGTCCGCCCAGACTGCCCACGCCGCCAATCCGCTCGAGCTGAATTTCTGGCTGTCCGGACCGAAGTACGAAGGACGGGTGGCGCCCTGCGAGGCAGCGCTGCAGACCATCGCGTCTCAGTTCCAGGAAAAAGAGAACCAGTTCTGGAATTCCCCGCTGGTGATCACCGGCTATTCGCGCATCCACGAGACTGCCTTCCGTCCCTGGCAGTCCGACAACATCCCGCGCCGCTACTGCTCGGGCGACGCGGTGTTGAGCGACGGCAAGGTGCGCACCGTGCATTTCTCGATCATCGAGGATGGCGGATTTGCCAGCATCGGCCAGGGCGTCGAATGGTGCGTGGTCGGACTGGACCGCAACTGGGCCTATAATCCCGCCTGCAAGTCGGCCCGGCCCTGATCCTTAGGGCTGGTGTGGCGATGCTTGTTATCGAGCAATGCGTCGCATCACACTTTGTTCTTGAAATGTTCCATCTCCCTGCTAGGCTCGCCCGCGGTCGAGTGTGAGGGGTGCTTGATGTTTCGATTGGCCTTGGTTTCCCGCCTGCTGATTTCCGTCCTTGCCTTTTTTGCCGCGATTGGCCCGGTCAGCGCCCAGGACCGCCGACAAAACGCGCCGGGCGAGTTCGATTTCTACGTGCTTGCGCTGTCTTGGTCGCCGTCGTTCTGCGAAGCCGCCTCCGAGCGCGGCGATGGCCGGCGGGCGCAGGTCCAATGCGGCGGACGCCCCTACTCCTTCGTGGTGCATGGGCTCTGGCCGCAATATGAGCGCGGCTTTCCGGAATATTGCCAGCGGCCGGCGCCACGCCTTGCCCGCAATGTCATGAGCTCGATGCTCGACCTGATGCCGGCGCCCGGGCTGATCTACAACGAATGGGACAAGCACGGCACCTGCTCGGGCCTCCCCGCACGCGCTTATTTCGAGAGCATCCGCAAGGCCCGCGCCGCGGTAAAGATCCCTGAGGAATTCCTGCAATTGTCGGAGCCGAAGACGGTCGCACCCGGCGAAATCGAGGAAGCCTTCATCAAGGCCAATCCGGGCCTCAGCAGCTCGGCAATCTCGGTGACCTGCGACAGCAAGCGACTCAGCGAGGTCAGGATCTGCATGAGCAAGGACATGCAGTTCCGTGCCTGCGAGGAAACCGATCGCCGCGCCTGCCGCCGAGACCAGGTGGTGATGCCGCCGATCCGGGGCGGCTAGACAGTCTCTCCATCGTCATGCCCGGGGCTTGACCCGGGCATCCACGCTCTTCTTGACAGCGGCGACCGTGTGGATGGCCGGGACAAGCCCGGCCATGACGAGTAGAAGTGCGGTGTACAGACCAGCAGATATCTCATGAACTACCGTCACGCCTTTCACGCCGGCGGCTTTGCCGACGTCATCAAGCACATCGTGCTGGTGCGAATCCTGCTCTATCTGCAGGAAAAGCCGGCGGCGCTCCGCCTCATCGACACCCATGCCGGCGCCGGCCTCTATGATCTCACCTCCGACGAGGCACGGCGCGGCGGCGAATGGCTGACCGGAATCGCGCGCGTGATGCAGGCGCGATTCTCCAACGAAGCGCTGCCGCTGGTACTGCCTTATCTCGACATTGTGAGAGCCTTCAGCCCGCCGGGCGAACTGAAGGCCTACCCGGGCTCGCCCTTGATCGCACGGGCGCTGCTCCGGCCCCAGGATCGCCTCACCGCTTGCGAGCTCGAGCCGGAGGCGCGCAAACGCCTGATCGACGCGCTGCGCCGCGACGCCCAGGCGCGGGTGGTCGACCTCGATGGCTGGACCGCGCTGCCGGCCTTCGTCCCGCCGAAAGAAAGGCGCGGCCTGGTCCTGATCGACCCGCCCTTTGAAGCCAAGGACGAGTTCGAGCGGCTGGCGCAAGGCTTTTCGGAGGCGTTCGCCAAATGGCCGACCGGCAGCTATCTGCTGTGGTATCCGGTCAAAAGCCGTCGCGTGACCGACGATCTCGCACGGCATGTCGCTTTCGAGACAGGCAACAGCAAGCCGGCCGGCAAATGCCTGCGACTCGAATTCAGCGTCGCGCCTCGCGAAGCCGAGAGCGGACTGGTCTCGACCGGGCTCTTGATCGTCAATCCGCCCTGGACGCTTGCCGGTGAACTCAGAATGATCCTGCCCGAGTTGGAAAAGCCCTTGGGCCAAGGCGGCGCCGGCCGATTCAGGCTGGAGACGCCCAAACCTTAACCAACGCCGTTGCTGAAAACTCCCACTCGACCATAGGCAACTTGCCCGGAACCGTATTATGCTTGTCACGTTAGGACTGGCTTTACGTTCCGCTTCCGCGAATGGTTGCGGCGGAGTGACGAGGCCGAAGAAAAATCCAGGCGGGTCGGTGGCGTGACACAGGTCCGCTGAGGTGGCCAAGCTTCCGGCAGCGAATGTCCGGTCACCCGCTACGTGAGTTGCGCGTAGCGGCTGTGCAATGCGGGGGAGGAGTTTCCCGATGGCCATGACTGGGACAGTCAAATTCTTCAATGGAGAGCGCGGCTACGGCTTCATCAAGCCTGACGACGGCGGTCGCGATGTGTTCGTTCACATCACCGCAGTCGAACGCGCAGGACTAAAGGATTTGACCGAAGGACAGCGTATTACGTTCGACGTCGAACCAGACAAGAAGGGCAAAGGCCCCAAGGCGGTCAATCTGGTGATTTCATCGTGAGCCCTTGCGCTCACGCTGAAGCGGACTGAAGTCTCGGGTAACGATTTGCCGGGCGGCGCCCCGCTCGCACAGGCATGTGCGCGATCTCGCGCGTCAGCTCGGCATAAAAAAATTCCGGCCGCCTGCGACGGCCGGAAGGTTGTCGTCGATCGTTTTCTTATTCTTCGAAGTGATTGGTTAGAGCGTTTTCGAGCGAAGTGGACACCGGTTCGCGTGAAGAAAACGCGTCACAACTAGAATCTAGAGCTTCGGTTCTGATTCAATCAGAACCGAAAACTCTAGAAGTGATAGTTCACGCCGGCACGGATGACGCCGAAATGGTAGCCGTTCGACGCGCCCGTGATGATGAAGTTGCTGCTGGCGAGATCGACATAGAGATATTCGAGCTTGGCGCTCCAGTTCGGTGCAAAGGCCATCTCGGCGCCAAGGCCTGCGGTCCAGCCGACATTGGTCTGGGACTCCGACAGGCCGAAAGTCTCGGCCCGCAGTTCGCCGAACGCCAGGCCGGCGGTGGCGTAGAAGAGCACGTTCTGGAATGCGTAGCCGCCGCGGCCGCGGATGGTGCCGAACCAGGGATTCGAGAACTTCCACGGCGCAAAGGTTTCTTCCGCGCCGGTGGCCTGGATGTCGCCTTCGGCGCCGAACACCCACGGGCCGTTGGTCCAGTTGTAGCCGATCTGCGCGCCGCCCGCGAAACCCGACGGCTTGGTCGGGTTGTTGTTTACGCCGCCCCAGGCATAGCCGAAATTGCCGCCGAGATAGGGCCCTGCCCAGCTCATGGCGTTGAGCGGCTGGTTGACGGTATAGGGCCCGCGATAATCGGCCGCTGCTGACGACGTCGTCCATCCCCCGACCAACAGCGCCAGCAGGCGCAAGACGACAAACCGCTTCATCGCAACCACTCCAGAACGCAACAGCCGCGACCTGCCGGTTGCGAAGGCCGGCGTGGTTACGGAATTCACTGGTTTTTCGGGAAGATTTATCGAAAGTTTTAAGTTAAAGCCTTGTTAAGGGCGGTTACCGCCCCCTCATCAATCTTAATGAAGCGTTACCGGCGCAAGGCTTTCCACTCGGAGCCCGATGCTGGCGATGGCGGCCGGCAGCGCCTAGTTTAGGCCCATGGATCACGATTCTACCGACCATCCGAAGGCGTCCGTGCCCAAAGGAGCGCGCCACGGCGGAAACCCAGACTTGCCGCCGCAGGACCTCGCGCTCGTCACCGGCGACGTCGATCCGGCGACGTCGGCCGCGGAGGAGGACGAGGACGCGCGGCTGCCCGAGGTTCCCGAGGAACCGGCGGAGGCCGTCGCCGAAGGTACGCTCGCGGTCGGCCATGCCGCGATCGAGAATGCGGTGCGGCTCGCCCCGACCTCGCCGGGCGTCTACCGCATGCTCAACGCGGCCAACGACGTGCTGTATGTCGGCAAAGCGAAGAACGTCCGCAAACGGCTTTCGTCCTATGCCCGGCCCAACGCGCCGCTGCCGGCGCGCATTCTGCGCATGATCGCGGCGACGGTGAATGTCGAGATCGTCTCGACCACCACCGAGACCGAGGCGCTGCTGCTCGAGGCCAACCTCATCAAGCAGCTCCGGCCGCGCTTCAACGTGCAGCTACGCGACGACAAATCGTTTCCCTACATCCTGATCACGGGCGACCATTGGGCGCCGCAGATCCTCAAGCATCGCGGCGCGCAGACGCGGCCCGGGCGCTATTTCGGCCCGTTCGCCTCCGCTGGCGCCGTCAACCGCACCATCACGGCGCTGCAGCGCGCGTTCCTGATCCGCTCCTGCACCGACGGCTTCTTCGAGAGCCGCACCCGCCCCTGCCTGCTCTACCAGATCCGCCGCTGCTCCGGTCCTTGCACCGGCGAGATCGATTTCCCCGGCTATGGCGAATTGGTGCGCGAGGCGACCGAGTTTCTGTCGGGCCGCAGCCATGCGGTGAAGCAGGAGCTTGCCGGCGAAATGGAGAAGGCTTCCGCCGAGCTCGAATTCGAGACCGCCGCGCTCTACCGCGATCGCCTCGCCGCGCTGTCGGCGATCCAGTCGCAGCAGGGCATTAACCCGCGCACGGTGGAGGAAGCCGACGTGTTCGCCATCCATCAGGAGGGCGGCTATTCCTGCGTCGAGGTATTCTTCTTCCGCACCGGCCAGAATTGGGGCAACCGCGCCTATTTCCCGCGCGCGGAAAAATCGTTCACGCCGGAGGAGGTGCTCTCCTCCTTCCTCGCGCAGTTCTACGACGACAAGCCGCCGCCGAAGCTCATTTTGCTCTCGCACGAGGTCGAGGACGCCGAGCTGCTCGCCGACGCGCTGTCGGTCAAGGCGGGTCGCAAGGTGGAGGTTTCAGTTCCCAAGCGCGGCGAGAAGAAAGAGCTGGTCACCCATGCGCTGACCAATGCCCGCGAGGCGCTCGGCCGCAAGCTCGCGGACACCGCGACCCAAGGCCGGCTGCTCGAAGGCATGGCCACGACGCTCGGCCTGCCCCAGGCGCCGAAGCGCATCGAGGTCTACGACAACAGCCACATCCAGGGCACCAACGCGGTCGGCGCCATGATCGTGGCGGGTCCCGACGGGTTCATGAAGAACCAGTACCGCAAGTTCAACATCAAGTCGGAAGGGCTTACGCCTGGCGACGACTACGCGATGATGCGCGAGGTGCTGGAACGGCGCTTCAAGCGGCTGCTGAAGCCCGCCGAGGGCGAGGAGGCCAAGGTCAAGGCTGACGACGATTCCTTCCCGCAATGGCCGGACCTCGTCATCATCGACGGCGGCCGTGGGCAGTTGAACGCGGTGAAGGAGATTTTCGACCAGTTCGGGCTGACCCAGGTATCGCTGATGGCGGTGGCCAAGGGGCCGGACCGCGACGCCGGCCGCGAAACGCTGTTCATGCCCGATCGCGAGGCCATCAAGCTGGAGCCGCGCGATCCCGTGCTGTATTTCATCCAGCGGCTGCGCGACGAGGCGCACCGGTTCGTGATCGGCTCGCACCGCAAGCTGCGCAAGAAGGACATCCGTGAGGCCGGCTTACAGGAAATTCCCGGTATCGGCCCCTCGCGCAAGCGCGCGCTGCTGCATCATTTCGGAACGCTGAAGGAGATCGAGCGCGCCTCGATCGCCGACCTTGGCAAGGTTCCCGGTGTCAGCGCGGAGAGTGCGCGGAAGATCTTCGAGTTTTTCCACTCCCAGCCGGGGGGCTAGAGAGATGGAGTCATCAAGGCGTCGCCTGCAGCGGACCATCTTATGCGCGCACGGTTGACCTCGACGCTTCAGCGGTATTGGTAAGACGGATGAACATGGCGACCACAAGGGGGCAGCCCAAGACCCTGTCCCTCCCGAATATCCTGACCTACGCCCGCATCGCCGCCATCCCGGTGGTGGTCGGCTGCATCTATGTGCAGGCGATCATGGACGGCCCGCTCTGGCTGCGCTGGGTGGCGGTCGCGATCTTTATTGCCGCCGGGATCACCGATTACCTCGACGGCTATTATGCCCGGATCTGGAACCAGCAGTCGGCGTTCGGCCGGATGCTGGACCCGATCGCCGACAAGCTCCTGGTTGCCTCCTGCCTGCTGATGCTGGCCGCGGACGGCATCATCCACGGCTGGACGCTGTGGGCGGCGATCGTGATCCTCTGCCGCGAGATCCTGGTGTCGGGCCTGCGCGAATACCTCGCCGGCCTGCGCGTCAGCGTTCCCGTGACCAAGCTCGCCAAATGGAAGACCACGGTGCAGCTCGTCGCGATCGGCTTCCTGCTGGCGGGCGAGGCCGGCGATCAGATGGTCCCGGTAGTGACGTTGATCGGGTTGGCGCTGCTGTGGATCTCCGCGATCGTCACGATCTACACCGGCTACGATTATTTCCGCGCCGGCATCCATCATCTCATCAAGGAGGATGAAGGATGAAGGTGAAATATTTCGCCTGGGTCCGCGAGCGCATCGGCAGGGCCGAGGAGACCATCGAGCCGCCGGCCGATATCCGCACCATTGGCGAGCTGATCGATTGGCTTGCCGGGCGCGACGAGGCCTCCGCCTATGCCTTCGAGAAGCCGAAGGTGATCCGCGCCGCGATCGACCACGCCCATGTCCAGCAGGACGCCGCGATATCGGGCGCGCGCGAGATCGCGTTCTTTCCGCCGATGACAGGCGGCTGAGCCACAGCATGACCGCGATTGCGACCATCCGCATCCAGGACGCCGATTTCGACATCGCGCAGGAGATTGCCGCGCTCGGCAAGGGCCGCACCGATATCGGCGCCGTTGTCAGCTTCAGTGGCATCTGCCGCGGCAGCGAGAACGGCGAGCCGATCGCGGCGCTGACGCTGGAGCACTATCCCGGCATGGCGGAAGCCGAGATCAGGCGTCACGCGGAAGAAGCCATGTCGCGCTGGCCGCTGTCCGGTCTTACCGTCATTCACCGCGTCGGTCGCATCACGCCGGGCGAGAACATCGTGCTGGTGGTAACGGCGTCGCAGCACCGGCAGGCCGCGTTCCAGGCCGCCGAATTCCTGATGGACTACCTCAAGACTAGCGCGCCGTTCTGGAAGCGCGAGGAAAGCGCGCGGGGATCGAGCTGGATCGAGGCGCGCGACCATGATGACGCGGCAGCCGCGCGCTGGACCAAATCCTGATGGCCAAGCGTCCCACGCCGGCCGCCAAGCGCGGCCGATCTGCAGCGAAGTCCCCCAAGGTTGCCGCGCGCGAGCTCAAGACCCTGCTCGATTTCGTCCGCTATGCGGTGAGCCGCTTCACCGAGTCAAAGCTCGTGTTCGCGCACGGCACCACCGATCCGGTGGCCGAGGCTGCTTTCCTGGTCTGCGAAACCCTGCACCTGCATCCCGATCAGTTCGACCAGTTCGCCGGCGCACGCGTCACCGCGCATGAGGGCAAGCGGATCCTCGATCTGATCGAGCGCCGCATCGCGACGCGGAAGCCGGCCGCCTATCTCGTCAACAAGATCTACATGCGCGGCCTTCCCTTCTATGTCGACGAGCGCACCATCGTGCCGCGCTCCTTCATCGGCGAGCTGCTGGATTCGCATTTCGCCGGCGATGAGGAAGGCGGCTCGCTGATCGACGATCCCTTGTCCGTCGTGACCGTGCTCGACCTCTGCACCGGCTCCGGATGCCTTGCGGTCCTCGCCAGCCAAAGCTTCCCGAATGCCGATATCGACGCCGTCGATATCTCCAAGGACGCGCTGGCGGTCGCCGCGCGCAACGTCCGGGATTATGGACTCGAGGATCGGCTGACGCTGCACCAGGGCGACCTGTTCAAACCGCTCGTGGGCAGGCGCTACGATCTCATCATCTCCAATCCGCCCTATGTCGATGTGCTCGGCATGGCCTCGCTGCCGCGCGAATGCCGCGCCGAGCCAAAACTCGCCTTCGACGGCGGCGCCGACGGGCTCGACATTGTCAGGCGCATCCTCGACGAGGCGCCGCAGCATCTGACTCCGGAAGGTGGGCTGCTCTGCGAGATCGGCCGCGGGCGCGAGGTCCTGGAAGCCGCCTATCCGCAATTGCCGCTGCTCTGGCTCGATACCGAGGATTCCGAAGGCGAAGTGTTCTGGATCAGTGCATCCGATCTCTCGTCGGTTTGACGCTTTTCTTCGCAACGAGTGTCCGCTTCGCGCGATGACGCCGCGTGACGCAGTGCAACGCGGCGGAAATATCGCAGCTCGCGCCGTTCACCTCGCCCAGCGAAGCTGATACTTTCAAGGCAAATCAGCTCACCGCCATCAACGAGGCCCCCATGCTGGACAAGAGCCCCCGCCCCGCCGCCGTCAACGTTCCCAATGACCTCGCCGCGCATTGGATGCCGTTCACCGCCAACCGCGCCTTCAAGAAGCAGCCGCGGCTGCTCGCCGGCTCCAAGGATATGCACTATTTCACCGTCGACGGCCGCCAGATCATCGACGCAGCCGCCGGCATGTGGTGCTGCAATGCCGGCCATGGCCGCACCCAGATTGCCGAAGCAATCACCAAGCAGGCCGCGGCGATGGACTACGCGCCACCGTTCCAGTTCGGCATCCCGCAAGCCTTCGAGCTTGCCAGCCGCATCGCCGACCTCGCGCCCGAAGGACTCGACAACGTGTTCTTCTGCAATTCGGGCTCGGAAGCGGCCGACACCGCGCTGAAGATCGCGCTGGCCTATCACCAGATCAGCGGCCAGGGCAGCCGCATCCGCCTGATCGGCCGCGAACGCGGCTATCACGGCGTCGGCTTCGGCGGCACCTCCGTCGGCGGCATCGTCGGCAACCGCAAGCTGTTCGGCTCGCTGCTCACCGGCGTCGATCATCTGCCGGCGACCTATGACCGCGAGAAGCAGGCCTTCACCAAGGGCGAGCCGGACTATGGCGTGCATTTCGCCGATGAGCTGGAGCGCCTCGTCAACCTGCACGGCGCCAACACGATTGCCGCCGTGATCGTCGAGCCGATGGCCGGCTCGACCGGCGTGCTGCCGGCGCCGAAGGGCTATCTGAAGCGGCTGCGCGAGATCACCGAGAAACATGGCATTCTCCTGATCTTCGACGAGGTCATCACCGGCTATGGCCGGCTCGGCTTTGCCTTCGCTGCGGAGCGCTATGGCGTGACGCCCGACATGATCACCTTCGCCAAGGGCATCACCAATGGCGCGGCTCCAATGGGCGGCGTGATCGTGCGCGGCGCCATCCACGACGCCTTCATGAATGGCCCTGAGCATGTGGTCGAGCTGACCCATGGCTACACCTATTCGGCCCATCCGCTGGCCTGCGCCGCCGGCCTTGCGACGCTCGACATCTATCGCGAGGAGAAGCTGTTCGAACGCGCAAGCAAGCTCGAGCCGAAATTCGCCGACGCCGTGATGTCGCTGCGCGACCAGCCGAACGTGGTCGATATCCGCACCGTCGGCCTCACCGCCGGCATCGATCTCGCCCCGATCGCGGATGGCCCCGGCAAGCGCGGCTTCGCCGCACTCAACAGCGCCTTCCACGACAACGACCTGATGCTGCGGATCGCAGGCGACTCGCTGTGCCTGACGCCGCCCTTGATCGTCAGCGAGGACCAGATCGGCGAGATCGTCGACAAGGTCGGCAAGATCATCCGCGCGGTGGCGTAAGGTTCGACGCAAACAGCGGCTTCGTAGGATGGGTGGAGCGAAGCGAAACCCATCGCGATGGAGCAAGCCGCGCGAATGGGTTTCGCTTACGCTCTACCCATCCTACGATTCTGATTCAATTTTCAAACAGCTCTCCGTTGTCATCGTCCGCGAAGGCGGACGATCCAGTATTCCAGAGGCGTCAGAGATTGAATCAGAGGCCGCGGGATACTGGATGCCCGCCGGAGCCTGTCATCGGGCGGCGCGTACGCGCCGACCCGTTGGCGGGCATGACGACGGAGTGTGAGGGAGAGGATGTGAATCCGCATTCTCGCGGCGCGTTGCGTCCGAGCTTTGCGTCTCGTTCCACCCTCATTGAACAGAGGGCGCAGGGAAAGCCGGGTGCTGGTTGCACCCATGGGTCCCGTGCAACAAAAAGCACGGGGGTAGGACCACAGGTTCAACCGAAGCATTCCGGCTTTCCCTGCGCGATGGTGTTACGGTTTCCTTCGTGCTCTCCTTGGTGACCGGGCTTTCTTGCCACCATCGCCTCTCGCGCGGATTTCTTCGCGCAAAAAAACTTAGCGCCAGCGTCGGGGCGCCAGGACCACACGACTTCGCCGTCCGTGAATGCCACGCTCGTCAGTCGTGACACTCCCGTCCACCGCATCTCACCGCAACATTCGTGACGATCGCGACCCGCCCCTCATTCGCGTGAGACGCGCGGAGTTAAATCACTGATTTGCCCGACGACGGAAGCGAAATGTTTTTCGCGCGAGGGCGGGGCAAATCAGGTTGAAATCGCTCGCGAATTTTTCTCCGTCATTCCGGGGCATCGCGAAGCGATGAGCCCGGAATCCATCCAACCACAGAACATGCGGCGCAATGGATTCCGGGCTCGCGCCAAGAGGCGCGCCCCGGAATGACGGAGGGGGTCGTCGTTCCGGAACATTCAAATCCGGCTCACGTTCATCCCGAACAGGGACAACTCCTCGCTGGAGGAATCCGATGTCCGACGCGCGCCCCGGACCGGGCGAGAATTGGCTCTTGATCGCGGCGACGACGATCCTGCTCCTTCTCGTCCATCGCTTTCTTCAACCCGATCCGAAGCCCGCGCCCGCCCACAACGCTATAGACCCGGCGAGAGCGCCTGGCCGTCTCGCCCGCGAACTGGCCGAACCCGGCAGGGGACGCCGCGCGGAGAGCCCGCTCCAGATCCCGCTCGCGGGCTGGAAGGACATCCTGTGGCGCTGCTATCAGCGCATCAATGACGACCGCCTGCTCGCCACCGCCGCAGGCGTCGTGTTCTACGGCCTCTTGGCGGTGTTCCCGACCATCACCGCGCTGGTCTCGTTTTACGGGCTCTATGCCGATCCTTCGACCATCACCAGGAATCTTCAGACATTGGCGCTGATGCTGCCGGAAGGCTCGTTCCAGATCGTGCAGGATCAGATCGGCCGGGTGCTCGCGAAGGGCACCGGAGAATTGGGCGCGACCTTCCTGTTCGGGCTGGCGCTCGCGGTCTGGAGCGCCAATGCCGGAATGAAGGCCGTGATCGATGCGCTCAATGTCGCCTATGACGAGCGCGAGACACGCGGCTTCATTCGATTGAACCTGATCTCGCTCGCCCTCACCCTCAGCGCGATCGCAGCCCTCCTGGTGATGGTGAGCGCGGTGGTCATGCTTCCCCTGCTGCTCGATCGTCTTGGGCTGAAGCCCGAAAGCCAGCTTCTCGTCAGCCTTGGGCGATGGCCGCTGCTGTTCCTGATCCTGGCGGCCGGGCTCGCGGTGCTCTACCGGTATGGACCGAGTCGCCGCGCGCCGCGTTGGGAATGGCTCAGCATCGGGACGCTGGCTTCCGCGCTGCTCTGGATCGCCGGCTCAGCGGCGCTGTCCTGGTATCTATCGAATTTCGGAAACTACACGGCTACCTATGGATCGCTTGGCGCGGCCATCGGGCTGATGATGTGGATGTGGATGTCGACCAGCATCATGTTGCTGGGTGCGGAGCTGAATGCGGAGATCGAGCACCAGACCGCGGTGGACACAACCATAGGCCGCCCGAAGCCGCTTGGCACCCGCAAGGCCGAGGTCGCCGACACGGTTGGACCGGCGGTTTCGTAAGCCTCCCAAAGAACGCTAGCCTGCCGAATCAAACTTGATGGTACAGTAGTCCCGCTTGGGGGAACGCAGACAAGACCGCGCCTAAGAGGCCCGTGTTTTCCCGGGTGGGACAGCCGAGGTGGACAGCCAAACTTAAGGGCGTAACGCGCGGACATGATTCGCATTTCGACGATCTTCATCGCCATCTGCATGGTTCTGGTCGCGGCCTCGCTTGGCCTTGTGCTCTATTCGGTCGCTGGCATCAGCGGTACCGAATCGGCCATCGTGGCGCTGACCGCGTTGACCTTCATGATCCTCTACAATGCCGTGTCGCTGCGGCTGCGCGACCGCTCCGATGTCGGCGGCCAGATCGCGGACCTCTCCCGCGGCACCGCCGATCTCGCCCGCCAGGTTGCCGAATTCGGCCGCCGGCTCGCCGCCGTCGAGGGCCGCGTGGTGTCGGCCAATTCCGCCAGCGCGGACCGCCTGCAGGCCGTGGTCGGCGAAATCAACGAGCTCGGCAATCTGGTGAAGCAGCTTGCGGCCTCCGTCGCCAGCCATGAAGACATGCTGGCAACCGCTGCGGGCGCGCCTTCGAGTGGGCCCGCGGCAGAGCCGGAACCGGAGCCACGCGCTACCGCTCCAGCTCCGGTAGCTGGCACCGTGTGGAGGGCCGCAGCTCTGACGACGGCCCCACAGGTTTTCTCAGCGGCGCCGGCACCGGCGGTATCCACTCCGGCCGAGGCCATCGAGGCCTCGCGCAGCCAGGGTCAGTTCCTCACCACCATCAAGAATGCGATCGAGGCCAACCGGCTCGACCTCTACCTGCAGCCGATGGTGACGCTGCCGCAGCGCAAGGTGCGCTACTATGAAGCGGTGACGCGGCTGCGCGACGAGCGCGACCAGATCATCGCCGCTGACGATTTCATCGGCGCGGCGGAAGCCGGCGGCCTGATCGGGCGCATCGACCACATGGTGATGCTGCGCTGTGTGCAGGTGCTGCGCCGGCTGATGGTCCGCAACAAGGATGTCGGCGTGTTCTGCAACGTCTCCGCAGCGACGCTCGGCAACGCCGTCAATTTCACCCAGTGCCTGGATTTCCTCGAAGCCAATCGGGCGCTGGCCCCATCCTTCGTGCTCGAATTCAAGCAGTCGACCTTCCGCAATCTCGGCCCGACCGAGAGCGAGCATCTCGCCGCGCTGTCGCAGCGCGGCTATCGCTTCTCGATCGATAACGTCGGCGACCTCCGTTTCGAGCCGCGCGAGTTCGCCGACCGCGGCGTGCGCTTCATCAAGGTGCCGGCGGCATTGTTGCTCGATCCCAGGCAGAGCTCGACCTCGGATATTCACCCCTCAGATCTGTCCGACCTGCTCGGCCGCTACGGCATCGATCTGATCGCGGAGAAGATCGAAGGCGAGCGCGCCGTCGTCGACCTGCTCGACTACGACGTACGGTTCGGCCAGGGGTTCCTGTTCGCGCCGCCGCGGCCGTTGCGGCCCGAAGGCGCATCTGCTACCGCCGGGGCCTCGCCGCCCAAGCCGCAGGAAGCCAATGGCGCCAACACTCCCCTCCCCCAGAATAGCCCGACCATCGACCCGCCACAGCGGGTTACCGGCAATGCCGCGCTTGCGCGCCGCGTCGTGGGCCCGGGCTAGGGCATGATGCAGTTAGAGCAACGTGTTGCCGCCTCGGAGGTGCCCACCTCTCCCACAGGGAGAGGTCGCGCCGAAGGCGCGGGTGAGGGGTTACACTCTCTCGTGGAACCTGTACCCCCTCACCCGATTTGCGCTGGACAATGCTTCGCATCGCCAGGAGCAAATCGACCTCTCCCCGCTGGGGAGAGGTGGGAGCCCGCGGCCACGGCACTCGACGCAACAATCACTTCACTCTAGGCAACGCGCGATCATGACCTCACTTCACTTTGTCGAGCGGCTGCGCGATGTCGTTGGCGACGTCGACGTGGTGCTCTCCGACGTCTGGGGCGTGGTGCATAACGGGCTCGAGTCCTTTCCCGAGGCCTGCGAGGCGCTGCACACGTTCCGCCAGCGGGGCGGCACCGTCATCCTGATCACCAACGCGCCGCGGCCGGCCGACTCGGTGCAGCGCCAATTGCGCAAATTGGGCGTGGCCGACGAGACCTATGATGCGATCGTCTCGTCCGGGGACCTGACCCGGCATTTCGTCGCCGAGCATCCCGGCAAGAAGATCCACTGGGTCGGCCCGGAGCGCGACTCCTCGATCCACCGCGGCCTCGATGCGCCGCTGACGCCGCTGGAACAGGCCGATTACATCATCTGCACCGGCCTGTTCGATGACGAGACCGAGACTCCGGAAGACTATCGCGCGATGCTCCTGAAGGCGCGCGAACGCAAGCTTTCACTGATTTGCGCCAATCCCGATATCGTGGTCGAGCGCGGCGACCGGCTGATTTATTGCGCGGGCGCGATCGCCGAGCTCTATCGCGAGCTTGGCGGCGAAGCGATCTTCTACGGCAAGCCGCACCAGCCGATCTACGAGCGCGCGATGCAACTGGCGGCCGAACGGGCTGGCCATCCGGTCGAACTCAATCGCGTGCTGGCGATCGGGGATTCCGTGCGCACCGACATTGCGGGCGCCAAGGGCTTTGGCATCGACTGCCTGTTCGTGACCCGCGGCATCCATTCCGAAGAGTTCGAAGGCGTCGACCAGCTCGATCCGGCCTCGGTGACGGAGCTGTTCGGCCACCCGCCGAAGGCGCTGATCCGGGAGTTGAGGTGGTAGTGAGTTGAGAGGGCGCGCCCTCTCTCCGCCGTCGTGGCCGGGCTAGTCCCGGCCATCCACGCGTCTCCGCGCACGCGGCCCAAGAACGTGGATGCCCGGGACAAGCCCGGGCATGACGAAACTGATAAAGCGGAGGCTTGGACTTACGCCGTTGCCATGTCCGGGAAGACCGCCTCGATCTTGGTCTTCAGCGTCGCCGCGTTGAACGGCTTGACGATGTAATTGTTCACGCCGGCCTTCTTGGCCGCGATCACGTTCTCGGTCTTGGATTCCGCCGTGATCATGATGAAGGGCGTGGTGGCGAGGTTGGGATCGGCGCGGACTTCCTTGAGCAGATCGTAGCCGGTCATCGGCTCCATATTCCAGTCGGAGATCACGAGACCATATTTCTTGGCGCGCATCTTGTTCAGCGCCGCGGAACCATCGGACGCGTCGTCGATGTTCTCGAAACCGAGCTGTTTCAGAAGATTCCGGATGATGCGGATCATGGTGCTGTAGTCATCAACCACCAGGACCGACATGGATAAATCAACCGCCATCTTCTCTCCCCCAAAACACGCGACTGACGCTTGCAAGAAAAACCGACAGGCCTGCGCGGCCCGCATTCCTCACCCCAAGCAGTAGCATCAGGCGTTAAACAGCGCGTTAACCGGCCGGGGACGGATTGCATCCGTTTTGACGCGATTTCGCCCGCTTGACTTCTGTGGGGCCAACAAGCCACCGTCCGCCGGCATCAATCGACCTTAAGAATTCCTGAAGAACGCAAGAAAAAATGACGACCGGTTTTACCGTTATTCGCGACAATACCCCGCAGAGCGCGATCCCGAGGGGGGCCGTGGTGGCGATGGGCAATTTTGACGGCGTCCATCTCGGCCACCGCGCCGTGATCGAGGCCGCCCTGCGAATGGGCGAGGCGCATGGGAAACCTGCGCTGGCGCTGACCTTCGAGCCGCATCCGCGCAGCTTTTTCAGCCCGAACACGCCGCAGTTCCGCCTGACCAATGAGACCAACAAGCTGCGCCTGCTCGCAGGCACCGGGCTTGCGGGCGCAGTGGTGATGACCTTCGACAAGGGCCGCGCCGGCACCAGCGCGCAGGATTTCATCCACCATGACCTGATCGAACGGCTCGGCATCAGCGGGATCGCGGTCGGCTACGACTTCCATTTCGGCAAGGGCCGCGTCGGCTCACCGAGCCTCCTGGTTGCCGAGGCGCCGCGGCTCGGCATCGAGATCGATGTCCAGGCGCATGTCGATATCGAGGAGCGGCCGGTTTCCTCCAGCGCCATCCGCATGGCGCTCGCGGAAGGCCAGATCGCGGACGCCAACGCCATGCTGGGCGGTCCCTGGTTCGTCACCGGCGAGGTGATCCATGGCGAGAAACGTGGCCGCGATCTCGGCTATCCCACCGCCAACATCCGCCTCGACAAGAATTGCGGCCTGAAGCACGGCATCTATGCGGTGCGCGTCGGCCGCGGTTCGGAGCGCATCGACGGCGTCGCCAGCTTCGGCCGCCGCCCGACTTTCGACAATGGCGCGCCATTGCTTGAAGTGTTCCTGTTCGACTTCAAGGGCGATCTCTACGGCAATGTGCTTGACGTCGCCTTCATCGGCTTTATCCGCGATGAGCTGAAATTCGACAACATTGAAGCGTTGATCCTGCAGATGGACGACGACAGCGCCCGCGCCAGGGCGCAACTCGCCGCCGCCCCTGAGGCGTTCCCGAAACTCGGAGCGATCGATTGAGCAAGACCGAAAAACAGAAGATGCTGGCGGGCGAATTGTATCGTCCGGGCGATCCGGAATTGCAGGCTGATGCGGCCGCCAACAAGGCCTGGCTCGCGCGCTACAACGCCGCCCTGGCCGCGCCGGCATCTGAACGGCACGCGCTGCTGTCGGAACATTTCGGCCATGTCGGCAAGGGCGCCGTGATCCGTCCGCCGTTCTTCTGCGACTATGGCTACAACATCCACGTGGGCGAGGAGGTCTTCCTCAATTTCAACTGCGTCATTCTCGACATCGTCGAGGTCGTTATCGGCGACCGCACCCAGATCGGGCCCGCCGTGCAGATCTATGCCGCCGACCATCCGCGCGATGCCGAGACCCGGCGCACCGGCCTCGAATTCGGCCGACCGGTGCGGATCGGCCGCGACGTCTGGATCGGAGGCGGTGCCATCATCCTGCCCGGCGTCTCGATCGGCGACGACGCCGTAATCGGCGCCGGCAGCGTAGTCACGCGGGACGTCGCCGCAGGCCAGATTGTCGCCGGAAACCCGGCCCGGCCACGTCCGTGATGAGTTGAAGTTCGGCAACGTCGGTGCGCTGATCCACGAGTCTAGACGAACGCCACAGGCTCACGCGAAGATTCCGTGATCAATTCGCTCGAGCATTTCGCGGACGACCATCGCGCCCGCTTCATCGTTTAGGAGGTCAGCAGGTTTTCGGCCTGACAGATACATATTGGGCCGTTGCAACCAAACTTCACCCTTTTTTGCTTCGCCGAAGACCCGATCGACGAGCATTTGGATTTCGAGGGCGGCAACCTTGGCCGGTGGCTCGGTACTCATGAATTCTCTCCAATAATCAATACATTAGTATCCTCAAAAAAATCCGCAATGATGTCGGCATGGTCCACTCGCCGGGCTTTGCGATTTCCCCTCCCGGCTGCTATGGAAGGCGCCATGTTGATACGGCGCATCATCGGCATTAGCGGCCCGGCTTCCGCCTGAGCTCTCAAGGCTCGGCGCGAGACCGGGATTTTCATGTTCCTCCCGCGATAGATCGCTAAACGCGCCCATCCTAGTCAAACCTGGTCCGATGTCCGAAAAGCCGCAAAAGTCCGACGCCAAAGACTATTCCAAGACCCTGTTCCTGCCGCAGACCGAATTCCCGATGCGCGCCGGCCTGCCCCAGCGCGAGCCGGAAATCCTCAAATATTGGAACGAGATCGATCTCTACGACAGGCTACGCCAATCCGCCAAAGGACGCGCCAAATTCGTCCTGCATGACGGCCCGCCCTATGCCAACGGCAACATCCATATCGGGCACGCGCTGAACAAGATCCTGAAGGACGTGGTGACCAAGAGCCAGCAGATGCTGGGTTTCGATTCCAACTACGTGCCGGGCTGGGACTGCCACGGCCTGCCGATCGAGTGGAAGATCGAGGAGGAGAACTACCGCCGCAAGGGCAAGCAGAAGCCGGATTTCCGCGACTCCGCGGCGATGGTGGCGTTCCGGAAAGAGTGCCGCGCCTATGCGACGCACTGGATCAACGTGCAGCGCGAGGAGTTCAAGCGGCTAGGTGTGATCGGCGACTGGGATCATCCCTATGAGACCATGACCTATCCCGCCGAGGCGCAGATCGCGCGCGAATTGATGAAGTTCGCGGCCAACGGCACGCTCTATCGCGGCTCCAAGCCGGTGATGTGGAGCGTGGTGGAGAAGACCGCGCTGGCGGAAGCCGAAGTCGAGTACGAGGACTACACCTCAGACACGGTGTGGGTGAAATTTCCGGTCACCTCGCCCGCGCATGGCGTCTTGGCGAAGGCGAGCATCGTGATCTGGACCACGACGCCATGGACGCTGCCCGGCAACCGCGCCATCAGCTTCTCGCCGAAGATCGCCTATGGCCTCTATGAGGTCACCGATGCGCCCGCCGACAATTGGGCGAAGACGGGCGATCTCCTGATCCTCGCAGATGCGCTCGCGGAAAGCGTGTTCAAGCAGGCGCGCGTCACCGCCTACGAGAAGGTGCGCGATCTGCCGGGCGATACGCTCGACGCGGTGGAGACCGCGCATCCCCTCAAGGGCCTCGCCGGCGGCTACGAATTCACGGTCCCGCTGCTCGCGGGCGATCACGTCACCGACGACACCGGCACCGGCTTCGTGCACACCGCGCCCGGCCATGGCCGCGAGGACTTCGACGTCTGGACCGCGAATGCGCGCGAACTGGAAAGCCGCGGCATCAACCCCACGATCCCCTATACCGTCGACGAGAACGGCGCCTTCACGCATCAGGCCCCGGGCTTCGAGGGCAAGCGCGTGATCAACGACAAGGGCGAGAAGGGCGACGCCAACGAGGCCGTGATCAAGGCCCTGATCGAGCGCGGCATGCTGCTCGCGCGCGGGCGGCTGAAGCATCAGTATCCGCATTCCTGGCGCTCGAAGAAGCCGGTGATCTTCCGCAACACGCCGCAATGGTTCATCGCGATGGATAAGGACATCGCAACGGACGGCAAGGCGAAGCCAGGGGATACGCTGCGCGCCCGCGCGCTGCAGGCGATCTCGGTGACGCAATGGGTGCCGCCGGCGGGCCAGAACCGCATCAACGGCATGATCGCAAACCGTCCCGACTGGGTGATCTCGCGCCAGCGCGCCTGGGGCGTGCCGATCGCCGTGTTCGTGCGCGAGAAAGGCGATGGCTCGGCCGAGATCCTGCGGGACGAGGCGGTCAACCAGCGCATTGCAGAAGCATTCGAGCAGGAAGGCGCCGACGCCTGGTACGCCAATGGCGCGCGCGAGCGCTTTCTCGGCTCGCTCGCCAATGAGGATTGGAAGAAGGTCGACGACATCCTGGACGTCTGGTTCGACTCCGGCTCGACGCACGCCTTCGTGCTGGAAGACCCCGTGCACTTCCCGGGGCTTGCCGGCATCAAGCGCAAGATCGAGGGCGGCGACGACACCGTGATGTATCTGGAAGGAAGCGACCAGCATCGCGGCTGGTTTCATTCCTCGCTGCTGGAGAGCTGCGGCACCCGCGGCCGTGCGCCGTATGATGTGGTGCTGACCCACGGCTTCACGCTGGACGAGAACGGCCGCAAGATGTCGAAATCGCTCGGCAACACCGTCGAGCCGCAGAAGGTGATCAAGGATTCCGGCGCCGACATCCTGCGGCTGTGGGTCTGCGCGACCGATTATTCCGACGACCAGCGCATCGGCCCGGAAATCCTGAAGAACACCATCGAGACCTATCGCAAGCTGCGCAACACGGTGCGCTGGATGCTCGGCACGCTGCATCACTTCAAGCCGAGCGAGAAGGTCGCCTATGGCGAGATGCCCGAGCTCGAGCGGCTGATGCTGCATGAGCTGGCCGGCCAGGCCGCGATCATCCGCAAGGCCTACGCCGAATTCGACTACAAGACCGTGGTCGCGAGCCTTGCGACGTTCATGAACACGGAATTGTCGGCTTTCTATTTCGACATCCGCAAGGACACGCTCTATTGCGATCCGCCGTCCTCGGTCGCGCGCAAGGCGGCGCTGACCGTGATCGACATGATCTGCGATGCGGTCCTGAAATGGCTGGCGCCGGTGCTGAGCTTCACCGCCGACGAGGCGTGGCGGATGTACCGGCCGGAGGCGGAACCTTCCGTGCACCTGACGCTGTTCCCCGAGGGGCTGGAGAAATTCCGCGACGAGCGGCTGGCCACCAAATGGGAGACCGTCCGCGACATCAGGCGCGTCGTCACCGGCGCGCTCGAGATCGAGCGTGCGGCCAAGAACATCGGCTCCTCGCTGGAAGCCTCGCCGCTGGTCTATGTCTCCGACCAGGAGATGCTCGACACGCTGTTCAACGTCGATCTTGCGGAAGTCTGCATCACATCGAACGCGATGGTGACCAACCAGGACGCGCCGGAGCATGCATTCCGCCTCAACGAGGTGCCGGGCGTTGCGGTGGTGGTGGAGAAAGCGGTCGGCCGCAAATGCGCGCGCTCGTGGAAGATCCTGCCCACCGTCGGCGAGGATGCCGAATATCCCGACGTCTCCCCGCGCGACGCGCAGGCGTTGCGGGAGTGGAAGGCGCTCGGGGTAGCCGTGTAACTGCCCGCATGAGCCCTCCCCTGCGCGCCGGCATCATCGCGGCGGTCATCACGCTGATCCTCGACCAGGCATCGAAGCTCTGGCTGCTGTTCGTGTTCGACCTCCCCGGGCGCGGCGTGGTGAAGGTGACGCCGTTCTTCGACCTGGTGCTGGCCTGGAACGTCGGGATCAGCTTCGGCTGGTTCCAGAGCAACAGCCCGACGGCCCAGCTCGTGCTGATGGCGGTCAAGGCGATCGCGGTGGTGGCGCTGGCGATCTGGATGGCGTACTCACGCACCCTGCTTGCGACAATTGCGCTCGGGCTGATCATCGGCGGCGCGATCGGCAACGCCATCGACCGCTTCGCCTATGGCGCAGTGGTCGATTTCGCCCTGTTTCACATCCAGATCGGGGAAAAAACCCTCAATTGGTACGTCTTTAACCTCGCGGACGTGGCGATCGTTGTCGGGGTAGCCGCACTATTGTATGATTCCTTTCTGGGGGTCCCCGCCGCAAAAGCGCCCTGATCGCGGCCGATACGGCTCTGCAAGCGGGTAGGATTTCAAGGGCGGAACCGTGCCTAAGCCGGTGATCACCCTAGCGAATTTAAAGAGTGGGGAAGAGCGCGATGCGCCACACTGAAGCCAACGCTCCACAAGCCGATACCTCGACTTCCTGGAAAGCGCTGATGCATGGATTGCGGCTCGCCGCGGTCGCCTTCGGCATCGGCCTCGTGATGGCCGCAGGTCCCGTGCGGGCCGGCGATGATGGGGACGACGAGGACGACAAGACCTTCGAGGAGAAGGTCATCGAAGGCATCATGAAGGGCCTCGGCGGCACCAACATGGAAAACCGCGGCATCGACTACCGCGAGCGCTCGCCGCTGGTCGTGCCCCCCAACCTCAACCTGCCCGCGCCGGCAGCTTCCGCCGAGGCCAAGGTGCCGAACTGGCCGAAGGATCCCGACGAGGCGCGCCGCAAGGCGGCAATCGCGGCGCGGAAGAACACGAACAAGGATCCGCGCGAAGCCAGCCGCATCCTGACGCCGAGCGAGCTCGCTCAGAAGAGCGACAAAAAGTCCAGCGGCGGCGAGTCGGTCGACCAGCCCGGCGGCAACCCCGGCGCCAACGCGATCCTCTCGCCCTCGCAGCTCGGCTATGAGGGCGGCTTCAGCGGCCTGTTCGGCGGCAGCAAGACTGAGACGGCCCCCTTCAAGAGCGAGCCAACCCGGGAATCCCTGACCCAGCCTCCGCCCGGCTACCAGACGCCGTCGCCGAACTTCGCCTATGGCACCGGCCCGAAGGAATCGCTCAACAAGGAATACAACCCGTCGCAGGGCAAGTATGGCGATTAATTAACCTCGTCTCTCGCGTTCGTGAGGTTGGTGGCTTTACGCGCGCCATATGATGTCGGCATACCCGGGGCAATCTTGCTCCGGGTTTTTTAGATAGGTCCTGATGTCCAAGCACCGCCTTGTGGTTTCGCTTCTTGCCGGATTGCTTTCGACGGCATCCCTCTCCGCCTCCAGCGCCATTGCCCAGACCGCGGTCACCTCGGAACGCCCCGCGAGCTTCACGCTGAACAACGGCCTGCAGGTGGTGGTGATCCCCGATCACCGCACTCCGGTCGTGACGCAGATGATGTGGTACAGGGTCGGTTCCGCCGACGAGACCCCCGGCAAATCGGGATTGGCGCATTTCCTCGAACACCTGATGTTCAAGGGAACCGCCAAGCATCCGGCCGGCGAATTCTCCCAGACGGTGCTGCGGGTCGGCGGCAATGAGAACGCCTTCACCTCCACCGACTACACCGGCTATTTCCAGCGCGTGCCGCGCGAGCAGCTCGGCAAGATGATGGAATTCGAGGCCGACCGGATGACCGGCCTGATCCTGCAGGACGAGAACGTGCTGCCGGAGCGCGATGTCGTGCTGGAAGAATACAACATGCGCGTCGCCAACAATCCGGATGCGCGGCTCACCGAGCAGATCATGGCGGCGCTCTATCTCAACCATCCCTATGGCCGTCCGGTGATCGGCTGGCACCAGGAAATCGAAAAGCTCGACCGCGAGGACGCGCTCGCCTTCTACAAGCGCTTCTATGCGCCGAACAACGCGATCCTGATCATCGCCGGCGACGTCGAGGCGAGCGAGATCCGCCCGATGGTGGAGAAGAATTTCGCCGACATCCCGGCGCAATCCTCGATCCCCGCAAAACGGCTGCGGCCGCAGGAGCCGACGCCGGTCTCGCCGCGCACGGTGACGCTGGCCGATCCGCGCGTTGAGCAGCCGACCATGCGCCGCTACTACCTCGTCCCGTCGGCCGCCACCGCGGCGGTGGGCGAAAGCCCCGCGCTCGACGTGCTCGCGCAACTGATGGGCGGCGGCGCCAATTCCTATCTCTACCGCTCGCTGGTGATCGACCGTCAGCTCGCGATCTCGACCGGCGCCAATTACCAGGGCACCGCGCTCGACCCCTCGCAATTCATCATCGCCGCAACACCGAAGCCCGGCGTCGAGTTCGCGCAGATCGAGGACGCTATCGACAAGGTCATTGCCGATATCGCGCAGAACCCGCCGCGCGCCGAGGACCTCGAACGGGTCAAAACCCAGTTGATCGCGGAATCGATCTACGCGCAGGATAACCAGGCGACGCTGGCGCGCTGGTATGGCGGCGCGCTCACCACGGGCTTGAGCGTCGACGATATCAGGAGCTGGCCCGAGCGCATCCGCGCCGTCACCGCCGAACAGGTCCGCGAAGCCGCGCAAAACTGGCTCGACAAGAAGCGTTCCGTGACCGGTTATTTGATCAAGGATACTGCGCCCAAACGCGAGGAGAAGCGCTCGTGACTTATTCTCTCACTCGGCGTTCGGTCCTGGTCGGCGGCAGCGCGCTCGCGCTGACGACCATGCTCGCATCGCGCCCGTCGCAGGCCGCAACCAAGATCCAGCGTCTTGTATCGCCCGGCGGCATCGAGGCCTGGTTCGTGCAGGATTCGACCGTGCCGCTGATCGCGATGGAATACGCCTTCGGTGGCGGCGCCAGCCAGGATCCCGCCGCCAAGCCCGGCGTCGGCAATCTGGTCGGCGACCTGCTCGACGAAGGTTCCGGCGATCTCGATTCCAAGACCTTCCACGAGCGGCTCGATCGCCGCGCCATCGAATTGAGCTTTTCCTCGCAGCGCGACAATTTCCGCGGCTCGCTGCGCATGCTCAAGGACAACAAGGACGAGGCCTTCGACCTCTTGCGCACCGCGCTGACCTCGCCGCGCTTCGAGCCGAGCGATGTCGAGCGCATCCGCGCGCAGGTGCTGTCCAACCTGCGCAGAGAATCCACGAACCCGAGTTCGCTTGCAGGCCGCAAGTTCCTCGAAGTCGCGTTCGGCGACCATCCCTACGGCCGGGGAGCCCAGGGCACGCTCGAGAGCGTGCCGACGATCGAGATCGCCGAGCTCAAGGACTATGTCCGCCGCGTCCTCGCCAAGGACACGCTCAAGGTCGCCGTGGTCGGCGATGTCGATCCGGACACGCTCGGCAAATTGCTCGACAAGACCTTTGGCGGGCTGCCGGCCAAGGCCACGCTCACGCCGGTCGCCGACGTCGTCGCGGCCAAGCCGCCGCAGCGCACCCTCATTCCGCTCGACGTACCGCAAACGGTCGTGACCTTCGGTGGCCCCGGCATCCGCCGCCACGAGCCGGACTTCATGCCGGGCTACGTCGTCAACCACATCCTCGGCGGCGGCGGATTGTCCTCGCGGCTTTACCGCGAAGTGCGCGAGAAGCGCGGGCTGGCTTATTCCGTCTATGGAGCGCTGGTCTGGATGGAGCACTCCTCGCTGTTCATCGGCAATACCGGCACCCGCGCCGATCGCGCCGGCGAAACGGTGGACGCGATCGAGAAGGAAGTCCGCCGCATGGCCGAGGAGGGCCCGACCCAGAAGGAGCTCGACGAGGCCAAGTCGTATTTGAAGGGTTCGCAGATGCTGGCGCTCGATACCTCCTCGAAGCTCGCGCAGGCGATGCTGCAGTATCAGACCGACAAGCTGCCGATCGACTACATCGAGAAGCGCAACGCCATCGTCGACGCGGTGACGCTGGACGACGCCAGGAAGGTGTCGCAGCGGCTCTGGGGCCAGGGCCTGCTCACGGTCGTTGTCGGCCGCACCCCGCAGGCCGCGGCCCAACCGGCCAGCGCGCCATCAGCCGCAACGCCGCCGGCCGCAAGCCCACCTGCCGCCGCGCCGTCAGCCGCAAAGCCGTCCGCGCCGAACTGAGTCGGGCTGCTCGCCCCGCGAGCTACACTATCCGTCCCTCATGGTGAGGAGGCGCGTAGCGCCGTCTCGAACCATGAGGCCCCGGTCTCGCCCGCGGCCATCCTTCGAGACGCGGCCTGACGGCCGCTCCTCAGGATGAGGGTCTGTGCTCGCGGAGCATGTGCATGGGAAAACCGCTATGGTGCGGTGGACGATTCCCTTAGAGCTTCGCTCTGATCGACCACCGGTGATGCCATGCTGCGGGTTGCCCGCGACCTCTTCATTGACGAGAACGATATCGAGATCGGTTTCGTGCGCGCCTCGGGTCCGGGCGGGCAGAACGTCAACAAGCTCGCGACTGCGGCGCAGCTACGCCTCGACACGCACAAGATCGCGCTCGCCGAGGATGTCCGGGCGCGGCTGGTCCGATTGGCCGGCCAGCGCATGACCAAGGATGGTGTGATCGTGATCCACGCCCAGCGCTTCCGCACCCAGGAGCGCAATCGCGCCGACGCGATTGAGCGCCTGCTCGAGTTGTTGCGCGAAGCCATGGTTCGGCCAACCCCGCGCCGACCGACCAAGCCGACGCTCGGCTCCAAGCAGCGGCGCCTGGAAGGCAAGAAGCGCCGCGGCGACATCAAGGCACGGCGCGGCGCAAGAGGGTTTGAGGATTGATGCCAAACGCGCGGATGCTGCGCTCCCTCTCCCGCTTGCGGGAGAGGGTTGGGGTGAGGTGTCTCCGCACTGGGAGAACGGCCGCCGAAGGCGGCCTATGCCTCTCCCGCAAGCGGGAGAGGTGAAGAGGTTGCGCGGCTAGTAGCGCTTGCTGCCGGGAGCAGCGGGCTCCGTTGCCGTGCCTTTGTGCGCTCCAGATCCGGCGCCTGCACCCACCGTGCCCTTGGCGCCGGCCTTTGCGCCGGCCTTTCCGGTCGGAGCGGCCGTCTGCGCGTTCATCTCCTCATCGCCGCTGCCCGTCATCCCACCCGGCGCCGCGCCCCTTTCCTGCGCGCCGCCGCGGATCGTGCCGCCGGTGGCAGCACCTTGCGCAAGGACAGGGCCGACAAGTGCAGCCGAGAGGGCAAGCGCGATCACAGAGGTTTTCGCTAGCTTCATCCATTGCTCCTGGATTTTGTTCGTGCGGGAAGGTTCGGCGGTTCCATACGCCGCCTGCTGCGCCGGTCTCCCCTTCACGCGGATTGAACGTCTCGCAAACGACGCGTGCGCCATGCAATCTGCGTCGTGTGGAGATCGTGCAGGGATTTCGGGGCAATTTCGCGAAATTGCGCTTCACATATGCGGCGGCATCAAGCGGTTTGGCCGGCACGATTTTCCTAGCCGCAGGTCATCGACGCGTTTTGTTCTGCGGTGAAACAGCCCGCTACTACCACCGCCTTTCGTGCGCGACCTAGAGTTACCGCGTACAGGCGGTGATGTGGATGAGAAGGTTACGCGCAACGGCAGCAATCGGGCTTGGATGTTGCAGTGCGTTGCTCGCGACGATCGCGGCTGCGCAGATGCCATTGCCTGCCGCCAAGCCGCCCGATGGTGCTGCGCTGTTCAAGCAGCAATGCGGGACCTGCCACACCACGAACCTGTCCGATCCGGTCCGCCAAGGCCCGCCTCTGTTCAAGATCGTCGGCCGCCCCGCGGGCAAGGCCGAGGGCTTTCACTATTCGTCCGGCTTCGCGCAAGCCGATTTCATCTGGGACGACGCCAGGCTCGACGCCTGGCTCACCAACCCGCAGGCGATGATCCCCGGCTCCATCATGGCCTATCGCCAGGCCAAACCGGAGACCCGCGCCGCCATCATCGCCTATCTGAAGGAGCTCAACTGAATGGCAAAACCCGTTCACTCGATGATCCGCGTGCTCGACGAGGCGAAGTCGCTCGATTTCTACGCGCGCGCCTTCGGCCTTAAGGTCGCCGATCATCTCAAGTTTGACGATTTCGCGCTGATCTACCTGCGCCACCCGTCCTCCCCCTTCGAGGTCGAGCTGACCGTCAATTTCGACCGCAAGGAGCCCTATACGCTCGGCGACGGCTACGGCCATCTCGCTGTGCTCGTCGACGATGTCGATGCCGAGCATGCGCGGTTCGAGCGGGAGAAGCTCGCGCCGGGACCGCTGCGCGATTTCAAGCATGACGGCAAGACGCTGGCGCGCTTCTTCTTCGTCGCCGATCCCGATGGCTACAAGATCGAGGTGATCCAGCGCGGCGGCCGGTTTGGCTAGAGCGCTAGCCGGGACGAAGAAATAACAAGCAATCAACAAAGACAAAACATTCCACGGAGGAAACCCATGAGAGAAGTCGATCGTCGAAGCAAATATGATCGCCGCGTCTTCCTGAAGGGCGCGGCGACGGCGGTACCGACCGTCGCCATTGCCACCAGCGCGGGACTGACCATCAGCGATGCCTGGGCCGATGACGCCACCACGCTGACGCCGGCGACCTTGAAGACACTGGTGAAGATGGCGCGCGACATCTATCCGCACGATTTCCTGGGTGACAGCTATTACATCATCGCGATCAAGCCCTGGGACGGCAAGGCGGCCAAGGATCCCGCGATCAAGTCGCTGATCAACGAGGGAGTCGTCAGACTGGACCAGGAGGCCAACGACCGCCACAAGGTCCCCTACGTCCAGGTGCCCTGGGAAGCTGACCGCGTGGTGCTGTTGCAAGGGATCGAGCAAAGCGCATTCTTCCAGAAGATCCGCGGCGATCTCGTCGTCTCGCTCTACAACCAGAAAGAGGTCTGGCCGAAGTTCGGTTATGAGGGCTCGTCCGCCGAACATGGCGGCTACATAAAGCGCGGCTTCGCCGACATCGACTGGCTCCCGAAAGCTTAGAGCATGATCCGGAAAAGTGGGTACCGGTTTTCCCTGCGACAAACGCGAAGCGTTTGCGCGGAGATCATGCTCAAAACAAAGTAACGCTCTGGGAGGATCACATGGCAAAATTCGATCTCAATGACAGTGGCGTGGTGGTGATCGTGGGCTCCGGCGCGGGCGGTGGAACGCTGGGCAATGAGCTGGCGCAGAAGGGCGTGAAGGTCGTCATCCTCGAAGCCGGACCGCGCATCGAGAATCAGGACTTCATCAACGACGAGTGGGACAGCTTTGCGCAGCTCGCCTGGTCGGACATGCGCACGACGTCGGGAAGCTGGCGCGTTGCCAAGGACTTTCCGAACCTGCCGGCGTGGATCGTGAAGGCGGTGGGCGGCTCGACCACGCACTGGGCCGGCGCCTCTCTCCGTTTCGACGAGCACGAATTCAAGGTCAAGAGCACCTATGGCGGCATCCCCGGCGCCAATCTGCTGGACTGGCCGATCACGCTCGCCGAGATGGAGCCGTATTACGCCAAGGCCGAAAACAAGATGGGCGTCACGCGGACCAACGGCATTCCGGGCCTGCCCGGCAACAACAATTTCAAGGTGCTGGAGGCCGGCGCAAGGAAGCTCGGCTACAAGACCGTGCACACCGGCAACATGGCGATCAACAGCGAGCCGCGTGACGGCCGCGGCTCCTGCCAGCAGATCGGCTTCTGCTTCCAGGGCTGCAAGTCGGGCGCGAAATGGTCGACGCTCTACACCGAAATCCCGAAGGGCGAAGCCACAGGCAATCTCGAAGTGCGCCCGGGCAGCATGGTGATCAAGATCGAGCATGATCAATCCGGCAAGGTGACCGGCGTGGTCTATGCCGACGAGAGCGGCGCGATGCAGCGCCAGAAGGCCCGCGTGGTCGCGGTCGCCGGCAATTCGATCGAGAGCCCGCGGCTGCTGCTCAACAGCGCATCGAACATGTTCCCGGATGGGCTCGCCAACTCGTCCGGCCAGGTCGGCCGCAACTACATGCGGCACATGACTGGCAGCGTGTATGCGACCTTCGAGAAATCGGTGCACATGTATCGCGGCACCACGATGGCCGGCATCATCCGCGACGAGGCCAAGAACGATCCCTCACGCGGCTTCGTCGGCGGCTATGAGATGGAGACGCTGTCGCTCGGCCTGCCATTCATGGCGGCCTTCCTCAGTCCCGGCGCATGGGGACGCCCGTTCACCAGTGCGATGGAAGGCTATCCGCGGATGGCCGGCATGTGGCTGGTCGGCGAGGACATGGCGCAGGAGACCAACCGTGTCACGCTTGATCCCAAGGCGAAGGACAAGTTCGGCATGCCGGTCGCGAGCGTGCATTTCGACGATCATCCGAACGATCTCGCGATGCGCGCCCATGCCTATAAGCAGGGCGCCGCGGTCTACGAGGCGGTCGGCGCCACCGTCACCTATCCGACGCCGCCCTACCCGAGCACGCACAATCTCGGCACCAACCGGATGAGCGAGAAGGCGAAAGATGGCGTGGTGAACAAATACGGCCAGACCCACGACATCAAGAACCTCTTCGTCTCGGATGGCAGCCAGTTCACCAGCGGTGCGGCGTGCAACCCGACCCTGACGATCGTGTCGCTCGCGATCCGGCAGGCGGACCATATCGCCGGCGCGATGCAGCGGAAGGAGATTTAGGTTGGACGAATCGCTCCAACCGCGCACTCGCTCCGCCTCTCCCGCTTGCGGGGGAGGCCGACGCGCGCAGCGCGGCGGGTGGGGGCTCTCCCCCCCACGGCTAGTCCCATCGTAGAGACACCCTCACCCCAGCCCGCTCCCGCAAGCGGGAGAGGGAGCCGCCCTACTCCGCCGCGTCGAGAATGGCGGGCCTGTCGCGCAACTCCGGCGATGCGGCGCTCTTGGAGCGATAGATCAGGCAGGAGCAGCGCAATAGCGAGGCGAAATTATTGACCTCGCCGTGATGGTCGAGAACCTCGTTATGCAGCGTGGTGAGGAATTTCGCCAGGCTCATCCCCTCCTTCGCCGCGATCTCTTCCAGTGTGTCCCAGAATGCCAGTTCCAGCCGGATCGAGGTGCAATGGCCGCCAAGTCGCAGCGATCTGGTCTGCGATTCGTAATCGCGTTGCGGCTGATGGGCGAACAGATGGCACATGGGATCCTCCCGCCAGATTATAATTTTTCTAAACGATATACCCGGCTGTGCGACCCGACAATCCTGCGCTGCACAGGCAGCGTCCAGCGAATGCCAATCTCTTCAAGACGATAGGCAGGTCCCGTCCCCAGCATGGCGTGGATTTCCGGACCGGACGCATGCATTTGCTGCGGCGCCCGCCTAGAATGCGGCCTTAACCCGAATCGATCCCACGCCATGCCCGTCCGTCAGCTTCCCGAACAGGTCGTCAATCGCATCGCCGCCGGCGAGGTGGTCGAACGTCCCGCGAGCGTGGTCAAGGAACTCGTGGAGAATGCGATCGATGCCGGCGCCAGCCGGATTGACATCTTCACCGATGGCGGCGGAAGGCGGCGGATCGGTATCACCGATGACGGCGGCGGCATGACCCGCGCCGACCTCACGCTTGCGGTCGATCGCCACGCCACGTCGAAACTCGACGACGAGGACCTGCTGCGGATCCGGACGCTGGGGTTCCGCGGCGAGGCGCTGCCTTCGATCGGCGCGGTGGCAAGGCTCAACATCGTGACGCGACATGCGAGCGAGCCGCATGCATGGTCGCTCTCGGTCGAAGCCGGCGCGAAGTCGGAAATCATGCCCGCGGCGCTCGGCCAGGGCACCCGCGTCGAGGTCGGCGATCTCTTCTATGCGACGCCGGCGCGGTTGAAATTCCTCAAGACCGACCGCACCGAAGCGGAAGCGATCCGCGAGGTGGTGCGGCGGCTGGCGATGGCGCGGCCCGACATCGCCTTCACCCTCGCCGGCGAGGAGCGCGCGCCCGTGACCTGGGCTGCGGCACTGCCCGGCGTCGCCGGACGGCTGACGCGGCTCGGTGATATCCTTGGGGGCGAGTTTCGCTCCTGCGCGATCGAGGTCCGCGCCGAGCGCGAGGGCGTCGTGGTCGAAGGCTTTGCCGCCGCGCCCTCGCTGACGCGGGCGAATGCGCTCGGCCAATATCTGTTCGTCAACGGTCGCCCGGTGCGCGACAAGCTGATCCTGGGAGCGGTGCGCGCGGCCTATGCCGACTACCTGCCGCGCGACCGCCATCCGGTGGTGGCGCTGTTCGTCACGCTGCCGCCGCAGGAGGTCGACGCCAATGTGCATCCGGCCAAGACCGAGGTGCGCTTCCGCAATGCCGGCCTGGTCCGCGCCCTGATCGTGCATGCGCTCAAAGAAGGCCTCGCGCGCGAGGGAAGGCGCACCGCGGCCAATACTGACGGCGCAGCGCTCTCCGCCTTCCGTCCCTCGTTCGCGCCGCCACGGCCGAGCAATTGGGATTGGCGCCAGTCGCCGGCCTATCCGGTGCGGCCGATGCCTTCATTCGACGGCGCGGCCGCGAACGCGTTGGCCGAACCCGGCCAGGCCGCCTTCGACGTCGGCACGCCCACCGCCGATGTCCGCTTCGAGGCGCAGCTGGCGGCCGACCTGCTCGATCGCCCGCTTGGCGCAGCGCGCACGCAGATCCACGAGACCTACATCGTCTCGCAGACCCGCGACGGGCTCGTCGTGGTGGATCAGCACGCCGCCCATGAACGCATCGTCTATGAAAGGCTGAAGGCGTCGCTGGCCAAAAACGGCGTGCAGCGGCAGATCCTGCTGATTCCTGAAATCGTCGAGCTCGATGAATCCACCGTCGAGAAGCTGCTCGATCGCGCCGAGGAGCTTGCCAGTTACGGGCTTGCGATCGAGTCCTTCGGCCCCGGCGCGGTCGCGGTGCGCGAGACGCCGTCGCTGCTCGGCAAGGCCAACGCGGCCGGGCTCTTGCGCGACCTCGCCGAGCACATGGCCGAATGGGACGAGGCGCTGCCGCTCGAGCGGCGCCTGATGCATGTCGCCGCCACCATGGCCTGCCACGGCTCAGTGCGCGCCGGACGCCGCCTCAAGCCGGAAGAGATGAACGCGCTCTTGCGCGAGATGGAAGACACGCCGAACTCCGGCCAGTGCAACCACGGCCGCCCGACCTATGTGGAATTGAAATTGTCGGATATCGAGAAGCTGTTCGGGAGAAGATGAGGCGTGAGATGCGGTAGGGTGGGCAAAGGCACGCTTGCGCCGTGCCCACCATCAGCACTGCGCTCGCAATGGTGGGCACGCTTCGCTTTGCCCACCCTACGGCACCTTCAAGAACACGAACTCGGTGTCGTCGTAGGCGCGGCGCTCCAGCTCCTCGAATCCGTCAGGCGCGGCGAATGCGGCGGCCTTCGCCTCTTCCACCACCACGAGCGCGCCCGGCGTCAGCCACGTACCGTCGCGTAAGGACGCCAGCGCCTTATCCGCCAATCCCTTGCCATAGGGCGGATCGAGGAACACCAGCGAGAACGGCTCGACGGGATGCGCAGGCCCGAGATTGGTGGCGTCGCGGCGGAATACTTTTGTCACGCCGCCGAGGCCCAGCGACTCCACATTGTTACGCAGCAGCGCGCGGGCTTCGGCGCCGTTGTCGACGAACAGCGCGAACTTCGCGCCGCGCGACACCGCCTCGATGCCGAGCGCGCCGGTGCCGGCAAAGAGGTCCAGCACCCGCGCGCCCTCAATCGGATCGTCATAGGCGTGGACGAGGATGTTGAACACGGACTCGCGCAATCGATCCGCGGTCGGGCGAATGTCGCGCGAAGATGGCGCGGCCAGGTTGCGGCCCTTCAATCGTCCCCCGACGACGCGCATTCACAACTCTCCGTCATGCCCGGGCTCGACCCGGGCATCCACGTGCTTCAGTCCGCGGCGCGAGAAAGCCGTGGATGGCCGGGTCAAGCCCGGCCATGACGAAGCACTGAGAGCGGACCGATTGCCGCTACGCATCGGCCCGCCTACTCGTCCTTCGGCTTGAAGTCGCGCTTGCCGTGATAGGCGCGCTTGACGCGGCGCGGCGGGCCGTAGCCGGCATTCTCTTCCTCGTTACGAATGCGCGCCTCCTCGCTGCCGGAGCGCTGCACCAGCACGCGGCGGCCCTTGCTGTCGGCAATCACCGCGCGCTTGCTTTTGGGCGGCTTCCTGTCACCTGGCGCATCGTCGTCACCGCCGGCATGGTGCTCTGGCCGGGCGAAGTCGGCGCCCGCAAGCTTGGCGACCTTCTCGCCGAGCTGCTCGCGCAGCACCCGTGTCTTGACCTCATCGACCTTGCCTTCCTCGAGCTCGCCGAGTTGGAACGGACCGTAGGAGATCCGGATCAGCCGGTTCACCTCGAGGCCGAGATGCGCCATCACATTGCGCACCTCGCGGTTCTTGCCCTCGCGGATCGCAAACACCAGCCAGACGTTCGAGCCCTGGTCGCGCTCCAGCGTCGCCTCGATCGGACCGTATTTGACGCCCTCGACCTCGACGCCCTTCTTCAGTTCATCGAGCTGCGCCTGCGTCACCTCGCCATGGGCGCGGACGCGATAGCGGCGCAGCCAGCCGGTGTCGGGCAGTTCGAGCACGCGCGCGAGCCCGCCGTCATTGGTGAGCAGCAGCAATCCCTCGGTGTTGAAATCGAGCCGGCCGACGCTGATCAGCCGCGGCAGGCCTTCGGGCAGATTGTCGAACACGGTCGGACGCCCTTCGGGATCGTCATGGGTCGTCATCAGGCCGCGCGGCTTGTGATACATGAACAATCGCGTCCGCTCGCGCGGCGGCAACGGCTTGCCGTCGACGGCGACGACATCGTTCGCGGTGACGTCGAGGGCCGGCGAATTGATGACGCGGCCGTTCACGGTGACGCGGCCCTGCGTCACCATCTCCTCGGCATCGCGGCGTGAGGCCAGGCCGGCACGCGCCAGCACTTTTGCAATCCGCTCGCCGGACTTTTTCGGCTTCGGCTCCGGACGCGGCCGCCTCTCGAAGTCCGCCGGACGTTCGCGATAGGCGCCGCGGCCGCCGAAGGCCGGGCGCTTCGCAAAGATCTTGCTGTCATCCTCATTGTCGCGGCGCGGACGAGCGCCGAAACGGCCTTCGCTGCGCGGATGCTCCTGCCAATCGGTCCGCCCCTCGGGGCGCTCGCTGCGACGATCGAACTTGCGATCATCGCGCTCGCGCGGGCGATCGAATTTCGGCCGCTCACGGAATGGACGATCGCCCTGCTGACGGTCGTCGCGCGAGCGCGAAAAGCGCGGGCGCTCGTCGCCGCCACGATCGTCGCGCGGCCGGTCATAGCGCGGCTTGTCGAACTTCGGCCGGTCGAAATCGCGCTCGCGCTTCTCCCACGGCTTGGACTCGCCACGCGGCGGACGGTCGCCGAAATTCTTGCGCGGTCCGCGGTCGCTCTTGCGATCCCCGCCGCGGGAGAATTTCTTGTCGCCACCAAATTTTCTCTCGGAACGCTCGCCAAATGAGCGTTCGCCGCGAGGACCCTCACCGCGCTCGCGGAACGGTCGCTTCTCGCCGTCGCGGTCGCGTGAAGCGTATGGCTTCCTGTCGCCGAACTTCCGGTCCGAAAAGCGGCCGGCCGGTCGGGCATCATCGCGCGGCGCGCGATCATCGCGACCGAATTTCGGACGATCGCCGCGCGGCTTGAAGGTGCGCTCGCCGCGATCCTCGCGCGGGCGGTCGTCGCGCTTGAAGCGCGGCCGGTCGCCAAACTCGCGGCGCGGCGCATCGCCCTCTTCGCGGCGGCGGAATGGGCGCTCCTCGCGCTTGCCGCCAAACGAACGCTTCTCACCCTCGTCCCGGTCCCGCCCATAGCCGCGCTTGGCGAACTTCTTTTCCGGCCCGCGCGCCGCGCCGGAGCGGCCCTTGCCGGGCGCCCCGTCCCGCCGGCCGCGCGGGGAGTCGTTGTGTTTGTCGCGGTCGCGGGGCATGAAAGGTCTCGCTTCTCAAATGTCGGTCAAAAAGGCATTTGCGTGCGCCGCTATCGGGCCGCATCTCTTGCAAAGCCGGGTGTCCACTGTTGCTGAAGGCGCAGCTAGTAGCAGGTTTCTTGCGATGATACGAGGCATGACTGCCCCTTCTTTCATGGATTTGGCGCTGAAAACCGCCAAAAACGCCGGAAACGCCGGCGAAGTTCCGATCGGCTGCGTGATCGTGCGAGGCTACGACGTGATCGCCACCGCGGGCAACCAGACCCTCACCGACCGCGACCCGACCGCGCATGCCGAGATTTTGGCGATCCGGCAGGCCGCCGAGGCGATCGGCACCGAGCGATTGGTGGATTGCGACCTCTATGTCACGCTCGAGCCCTGCACCATGTGCGCCGCCGCGATCTCGTTCGCCCGCATCCGCCGGCTCTATTACGGCGCGGCCGACCCCAAGGGCGGCGCCGTCGAATCCGGCGTGCGGTTCTTCTCGCAGCCCACCTGCCATCACCGGCCGGAAATCTACCCCGCCATCGGCGAGCGAGAGGCCGCGGCGCTGTTGCGGGAGTTTTTCAGGGAGCGGCGGTAGCGGGCCCGCCCGTCATTGCGAGCGGAGCGAAGCAATCCATGCCGCCACTTGCTGAGGCATGGATTGCTTCGTCGCTTCGCTCCTCGCAATGACGATCACCCCGCCAGGAAAAACTCCCGTAGCAGCTTCGCCGTCGCTTCCGGATTCTCTTCGGTCAGGAAATGCCCGGAATCAACCGGCGCGCCGCTGACATTGGTCGCCCACTGCTTCCAGGTGTCGAGCGGCGTCGCCGCGGCACTCGCGATGCCGGCATCGCCCCACAGCGCCAGCATCGGGATCGTGATCTTCTTGCCCGCCTCGAAGTCCGCCTTGTCGATCTCGTAATCGGCATAAGCACCGGCGCGGTAATCCTCGCACATCGCATGCACGCGCGAGGGATCGCGGAACGGCGCCAGATAATGCTCCAGCGCGCGCGGATCGATGGCATCCAGCGTCTTCGATTTGGTCTGGCTCGCCATCTTGTGGCGGAGGAAGAAATCCGGCGCGCCCAGGATCAGCGTCTCCGGAAACGGGGCCGGCTGCGCCAGGAAGGTCCAGTGATAGATCTTCAGCGCATAGAGCCGGTTGATGCGCTCCCAGTAATTATAGGTCGGCAGGATGTCGAGCACGGCAAGCTTCGATAGCCGGCCCGGATGGTCGAGCGCCAGCCGATAGGAGACGCGCCCGCCGCGGTCGTGACCGGAAAGTGCGAAATGCACATGGCCGAGCTTCTCCATGGCCTCGATCATCGTCCTGGCCATCGCACGCTTGGTATAGGGCGTGTGGTCCTTGTCGCTGTCAGGCATGTCGGACCAGCCATAGCCCGGCAGGTCGGCGATGATCAGCGTAAATTTGTCGTCGAGCTTTGGCGCCACCGGATGCCACATCACATGCGTGGACGAGAAGCCATGCAGCAACAGCAGCGGCGGCCCCTTGCCGCCGACACGCGCGAAGATGCGGCCTGAGGACGTATTGATCCATTCAGAGGCATAACCGGGAAACAGATCGGCGAGATCGGACATTCGCGAACACTCCTGCGGCGGTGTCATTGCCGGGCCTGACCCGGCAATCCATCCTACCAAGAGATTCTTTGAAGATGGATACGCGGGTCAAGCCCGCATATGACGAGTTCGTCAGACGCCCTTCTCGGCCTCCACCGCCTGCCAGGCGATGTCGCGGCGGCAAAAGCCGTCCGGCCAGCGGATGCGGTCGATGGCGGCGTAGGCGCGCTGCTTGGCCTCAGTGACGGTGTTGCCCGACGCGCAGATGTTGAGCACGCGGCCGCCATTGGCGAGGATGGCGCCATCCTTCTCGACCGTGCCGGCATGGAATATCTCGACGCCCTCGATCTGAGCGGCCTCGTCGAGCCCTTCGATGCGCGTGCCCTTCTTGTAATCGCCGGGATAGCCCTTCGCCGCCATCACCACCGTCAGCGCCGGCTCGGGGAACCAGCGCAGGTCAAAATTCTTGAGCTGCCCGTCACAGGCAGCGAGGAAGGCCGGCACGATGTCGGACATCATCCGCAGCATCAGCACCTGGCATTCGGGATCGCCGAAGCGGACGTTGTATTCGAACAGTTTCGGGCCCTGCTCCGTCAGCATCACGCCGGCATAGAGCACGCCGCGGAACGGCGTGCCGCGCTGCTTCATGCCGGCAACGGTCGGCAGGATGATCCGCGCCATGATCTGGTCGTGGATCTCAGGCGTCACGAACGGCGTCGGCGAATAGGCGCCCATGCCGCCGGTGTTCGGCCCCTCGTCGTGATCGAACACGCGCTTGTGGTCCTGCGCGGAGGCAAGCGGGATTGCGGTCTCGCCGTCGCACAGCGCGAAGAAGCTGATCTCGCGGCCGGACAGGAACTCCTCGATCACGACCTCAGCGCCAGCCGAGCCGAATCCACCCTCGAACATCATCGCGATGGCGGCTTCCGCCTCGCCCAGCGTTTTGGCGACCACGACACCCTTGCCCGCCGCGAGCCCGTCGGCCTTGACCACGATCGGCGCGCCCTGCGCCCGCACATAGGCCAGCGCATCATCGGCATTGTCAAAGCGGCGGTAGGCACCGGTTGGAATGTTGAACTCGCTGCAGAGGTCCTTGGTGAACCCCTTGGACCCCTCAAGCTGCGCCGCGAGCCTGCTCGGGCCGAACGCCTTGATGCCGGCGGCAGCGAGATCATCCACGATCCCCGCGGCGAGCGGGATCTCCGGACCGACCACGACGAGATCGACGGCGTTGCGCCTGCAGAACTCAATCACGGCGGAATGATCGGCGACATCGAGCGCCACGCATTCAGCCTCGCGCGCGATCCCGGCGTTGCCCGGGGCGCACCACAGCTTTGTCACCAATGGAGAGGCGGCGATCTTCCACGCCAGCGCATGTTCGCGGCCGCCGGAACCGATCAGGAGAATGTTCATGCGATTGCAGTCAGAATTAAGGGTTGCCGCGCCGTAGCGCGACGGTTTAGCACGGCATCACGCCGCCGCAAGGAATGGCTCCGCTCTGATGTGGATATGTGGCCTGACGGGCTGGTTGGCATCCCAGGACCTTGCGCCCGCGCCTAAAAAGCCCGATTCTAACAAGTGATGACCGCCGCACCGAATCTGCTCAACGCGCCCGAATTCACCGTCTCGGAACTGTCCTCCGCGCTGAAGCGAACGGTGGAGGACCGGTTCGGCCATGTCCGGGTCCGCGGCGAGATCACGGGCTTCCGGGGCCCGCATTCCTCCGGCCATTGCTATTTCGCGCTGAAGGACGAGAACGCCAAGATCGAGGCGGTGATCTGGAAGTTCGCCCACGCCCGCATGCGCTTCAAGCCCCAGGAGGGGCTCGAGGTCATCGCGACCGGCAAGCTCACGACCTATCCGAATTCCTCCAAATACCAGATCGTGATCGAGGCGTTGGAGCCCGCCGGCATCGGCGCGCTGATGGCGCTGATGGAGGAGCGCAAGAAGAAGCTCGCCGCCGAGGGCCTGTTCGACGAGGCGCGCAAGCAGCTCCTGCCCTGGCTGCCGGAAGTGATCGGCGTCGTCACCTCGCCGACCGGCGCGGTGATCCGCGATATCCTGCATCGCCTGGAAGACCGCTTTCCGCGCCGCGTGCTGGTGTGGCCGGTAAAGGTGCAGGGCGACGGCTCCGCCGAGCAGGTCGCCGCCGCGATCCGCGGCTTCAACGCACTCCCCGAAGGCGGAAGGATTCCGCGACCCGATCTTTTGATCGTCGCGCGCGGCGGCGGTTCGCTCGAAGACCTCTGGTCCTTCAATGAGGAGATCGTGGTTCGCGCCGCCGCCGACAGCATGATCCCGCTGATCTCGGCCGTGGGCCATGAGACCGACATCACGCTGATCGATTTCGCCGCCGACAAGCGGGCGCCGACGCCGACGGCGGCCGCCGAGATGGCGGTGCCGGTGCGCAGCGAACTGCTCACCGAAGTCGCTGCACTGGCCCGGCGTGTCTCGGTGTGCTGGCAGCGCGGCCAGGAAGCCCGCCGCAACGAACTGCGGGCCGCGGCGCGCGCGCTGCCGGCGCCGAGCGAGCTGTTGGCGATCCCGCGGCAGCGGCTCGACCATCTCGGCGCAGCATTGCCGCGCGGATTGAAGGCAAACACGCACGCGCATTTCCGCCGCTTCGCCTCCACCAGCGGCCGGCTGACGCTGCGCGTGCTGCACGGGCAGATTTCGCATGCCAGGCAGCGCCTGACCGTCTCGGGCGAGCGCATCGCGCTCTCGGCACGCTCACTGCTGCGCAGCCGGCGCGAGCGCTTTACGGGGCTGGAGGTTCGCTTCAAGGCGTCCAAGCTCGCCAATGCACAGGCGCAGCGGAACGCGATCGCACGGCAGCGCGAACGCACCCATCGGCTCGCCGAGCGCGCGCAGCGCGCCATGGTCACATTGCTGCAGCGGTTAGATGCACGCGTCGGCCAGAGCGGAAAATTGCTGGCGGCGCTCTCCTATCGCAGCGTGCTGGCGCGCGGCTTTGCCCTGGTGCGCGACGACGCGGGACATCCGGTACATGCCGCGGCCAGCGTCGCGCCGAATGCACTTCTGTCGATCGAATTCGCCGACGGCCGCGTGGCTGCTACCGCCGATGGCGATCGCCCGGCCATCGCGGCACCGACGCCTGAGCCGAAGCCGGTCACGCGCGAGTCGAAACCCGCGCCGAAGCGGCTCGTAAAGCCGGTCGACCAGGGCAGCCTGTTCTAGCCTGTAGCCCGGGTGGAACGCGTAACCCGGGACACCTGTGTCCGCGTTGCGAGCGGCCCCGGGTTACGCGGGCGCTTCACCCGGGCTACGGCAGTGGGGAAAGAGAGCCCTCACCTGGCACTAACGCGAGAGCCAGGCGGCGACTTGCTTCTGCGCGTCGGTGCGCGCCTCCGCATCGGTGCCGATGTGGCCGACCTCGGGCATCGCGGCATCGGCTGTTCCGGCAATCGCCCGCAGCGGCAGGTTGGCGAGATCGAAGTCGTGATAGGCGCCGGGATAGGTGATGATCCGAGCCAGCGCGCTGCGGCCTCGCGCGCCGTCGACCATCTGGTGGCAGGCCGGCGGAGAACTGACATCATCATTGGCGCCGATCATGACCAAGGTCGGCACCCGCGTGCTCCAGCCGAGCCTGGAGGACAGCCGGCAATCCGGATAGAACGCAATCGCCGAGCGGAAATCCGGCTCGGTGCTGCGCGAGGGAAGTTGCGGCCGCACGGCCCACAACAGCGCGCTGGCGCCATTGGCCCAGCCGATCAGGCTGATGCGCTCATGCGCCACCCAGGGCTGCTGCATCAGCCATTGCCGCGCCGCCATGATATCGGCGACCCGCTCGCGGCGCGCCAGCACATGCCGTTCCCGGTCCTTGACGCGGCATTGCGGGCCGACCTCGCGCGAGCCGTAGCTGTCGGGCAACAGCACGGCGTGGCCAGCCTTGAGCAATTGTTCCGCCCAATCGCGGTAGCGCGGCAAGACCGGCTCCGAACGCCCGGCGAGACCGCCGCAGCCATGCAGCGCAATCACGGTCGGAAACGGGCCATCGCCGTCGGGCTTGTAGAGCTGCGCGTGCAACGTGAGATTGGTGGCAGGAATATCGACCTGATGCGGCGCAGGCAGCGGCGCGGCCGTCGCGGCGGAAGCCACAGCAACGAACGTCAGGAAAATGGCTGCTGACAAAAACCGCATCTCAACTGGCCGGATCATGGTGGCGCTGCTGACCGAGCGGACCAGGGCTGTCAAACTATCATGCAGCATGGCTGCAATTCATCACAAGTCGGTGGTTTAAGCTGCGGACATTACAGCCTATTTATGGTAGGTAAAAACCGCAACCCCAACGAGGCCTCGTGTTAAGGCCGGGCGGAGAGTTTCATAGTGCTGAACAAGTTTGGTCCCTCGGGTCATGGCGAAGCACAGGTGCAATATCTGGATGGCGATTTCCGCGTGGTCTCGCCCGGAACCTATGTGCGCTGCGCCCTCACGGACGTACGGATCCCGCTCGACGAGCTGAAGTACTGGAGCGTCGATCTGCAGGAGGCCTATGCCACCCCGACCGCGGTGCTGCAGCGGCATTTTCCCGCTGCACTGAAGCAGGGATAGCGCTGCCATAGATGGCACTGCCGTAGCCCGGGTGGAGCGCCAGCGTAACCCGGGACCGCTCTCAATTGCTGACGGGGATGTCCCGGGTTGCGCTTCGCTCCACCCGGGCTACGAACTACCGAACCTGTTTTCGCGCGCCTTGGACAGGCTGTCTGAGACGAACTTTCGCAGCGATGCTGCATCCTCGAACTCCAGCGTCACCGCGAACGGCACCACCGCCTGCGCCCAGACAGGCAGCTCTCCGCGCTGCTTGAGCCGCGCCAGATCCTTTTCCGTGGTCACCAATGTCAGCCCGTCGCCTCTCGCCTGCGACACCAGGCTATCGATGTCAGCCTTTGAGAACACGTGGTGATCGGGGAACGCACTCTCTTTGATGACGTCGACGCCGCTGTTGCGGAGGGTGTTGAAGAAGCGCGCGGGATCGCCAATGCCGGCAAAGGCGAGCACGCGCCGGCCCTGCAGCGACGCAAGCGATGCATCGTCCGGCCGCAGCCGCGCCGCCAGCACAGGCTTTCCGCGCACCGTGAGTTCGGTCGCCAGCATCTTCGCGGCAGGGCCGCCGCCGACCACGACGAGCGCGTCGGTACGCGCAACCTGCGGCGACAGCGGCGCGCGCAACGGGCCGGCCGGAAACACCTTTCCATTGCCGAGGCCGCGGTGGCTGTCGATCACGATGATCGAGGCATCCTTCGCGACCGCCGGATTCTGGAAGCCGTCATCCATCACCAGTACGGTCACTCCCAGCGACTTCACCAGCGCGACGCCTTCGGCACGGTCGCGCGCGACCACGACCGGCAGCCGCTCGGCCAGCATCAACGGCTCATCGCCGACATCGGCGGCGGAATGGCTGGAAGGATCGACCTGCACCGGCCCGCGCAACTCACCGCCATAGCCGCGGCTGAGCACAACAGGCACTTCCCCGAGTTCGCGCAGCAGCTTCGCCAGCACCAGCACGGTCGGCGTCTTGCCGGCGCCACCGGTGTGATAATTGCCGACGCAGAGCACGGGAATGCCGGCGTCGATCCCCTTGCGCTGCATACGTCTGGCGGCGATGGCGCCATAGAGCGTGGCGAGCGGTTGCAACAGATGCGATTTTAGGGATGCCGGACCGTGCCAGAAGGCCGGCTCACGCATTGGCGGCTCCCATCTCGATCCGTAACTGCAAGAGATACGGTTCGAGCGCCCCAAGTGTTCGCTCCAGCGCGCCGCCGAGCTGCCGCACCACATGTTCGGCCGCCCCCAGCGAGGCTTCGCGCGCCTTGGCATCGTCCAGCAACTGGCCGAGCTGCTTCACCAGCGCTTCCTGCGTCTCGGCACGCCGCGCACCGCCGGCACGATCGAGCGCCTCATAGACGTCGGTGAAATTGAAGACGTGCGGGCCGTGCACGATCGCTGCGCCAAGCTTCACGGCCTCGATCGGGTTCTGGCCGCCGTGCGGAACCAGCGAACCGCCCATGAACACGATCGGCGCCAATCGATAGAACAGGCCTAGCTCGCCCATGGTGTCGGCGACATAGACGTCGGTGGTCGCAATCGGCAGCTCCTCGCGCGACCGCAGCGCGCTGTGCAGGCCGGCGCCATCGACGACGCGCGCGACCGCCTCGCCGCGATCCGGGTGCCTCGGCACGATCACCGTGAGCAGCGAGGGAAAGAATCCCGCAAGCGCGCGATGCGCTTCCACGAGCTGCTCTTCCTCGCCGGGATGGGTGGAGGCTGCGACCACAATCGGGCGGCCGCGCGTCACTGCCATCAGCCGCTCCAGCTTGGCAGGATCGGCCGGCGGCGCCGCGACGTCGAGCTTGAGGTTGCCGGTGATAACGACGTTGCGACTGCCGAGCGCCGCAAAGCGCTCGGCGTCCATTCCCGACTGGGCCAGGCAGATATCGAAGCGATCGAGCAGGGCCGAGATCGTGTGCGACATCCGCTGCCAGCGCGGAAACGAGCGCTGCGACATTCGTCCGTTGATCAGCACCATCGGCAAGCGGCGCGCGGAGCTCGAAAGAATCAGGTTCGGCCAGAGATCCGACTCGATGAACAGTGCCAGCGACGGCCGCCAGTGATCGAGGAAGCGCGCGACAAAGCGCGGGGAATCATAGGGCACATATTGATGGATGACGTCGGGCGGAAAACGCTTGGCAACGATCGCCGCCGAGGTGACGGTGCCGGAGGTGAGCAGGATGCGCAAATTGAGCTCGCGCAGCTTCTCGATCAGCGCCGCCGCCGCCAGCACCTCGCCGACGCTGGCGCCATGGATCCACACCAGCGGCCCGTGCGGTCGCACATCGGCGCTGACGCCGCGCCGTTCGCCGACGCGGGCCGGATCCTCCTTGCCGAGCTTCAGCCGCCGCCGGATCAGCGCAGGCGCGAGCGGCACCATCGCGGACGACAGTCTTTGGTAGACCCGCAACGTCATCGGCAGCGAGTTAGCCAAGCGCTCCCTCCGGACGCCCGACGACCGTATAGGCCTTTCGGGTCGCTTCGTTCAGCAAGGCCTCCACCCTGAGCCGCAGCGTTTCCATGGTCTCTGCGTCGGCGTCGGGCGGCACCTCCACGGAATCGATGCCCACCAATGCGCCCCTTCCGAATGGCAAATTGATGGTGGTGGAATCCCAGTTTTTCAACCGGATGAACCGGCTGGTCACCATGGCAAAGGGCATGATCGGCCGGCCCGACTCGCGGGCCAGCATGATGATGCCGAGGCCGGCGACCCGGGCGCGCTTGGGCACGTCGGCGGTGGTCGCGACGTTCCACTCGTCCTCCAGCGCCTGCAGCATCTCCCTGAAAGCGCCGACGCCCCCTTTGCGATGGAAGCCGCCGGAATGGTCCCCCGACCCCCTGATGGTGCCGACGCCGAGCCGCTCGGCCGCGATCGCGTTGAACTCGCCGTCCCGGTGCCGGGAGATCAGGACCTTGGCGCGATGGTTTCCCCTGATCCGGATGAAGGGGGTCATCAGGTGCTGGCCGTGCCAGAACACGAAGATGCAGGGCATCTGCGGTTCCACCTGCTCGTAGACGTCAGGCGGCTCAAGGCTGAACCTGTTGGTCAGCCAGACCAGCCGCAGATATTCGGCCGCAAGCAGGCCCAGCGCACGCTGCACGAGGCCGCTGCGCAGGAAATCGCGAATCAGTCGTTTCAAAGGGAGGGCTTTGTGTCTTGACCCGGATCGAGCAGCCGATGGAGGTGGACGATGAAATAGCGCATGTGGGCGTTGTCCACGGTCTGCTGCGCCTTCGCCTTCCAGGCCACGTGGGCGCTGGCGTAATTCGGATATACGCCGACGATCTCGACCTTATCGAGATCCTTGAAGGTGTTGTGCTGGAGGTCGATCAGCTCGCCACCGATGACGAGATGCAACAATTGCTGCGGCTGGGCACTATCTGACATAATCGTTTTTCCTGATGAGATGCCCGGCAGGCAAGTCCTGCGGCGCGCGGCGGTCAGTGCAACGGGCGGTTGCGAAAATGCTCGACAATACGTGCATGACGATCATGTCCCGCTGCCACCAGCACCCCATGCGCCAGCTCCCGGCGATTATACTCAATCGCATCCCCCGAGAGTGCCGTCATCTTACCATCCGCTTCCTGCACGATCAAATTCGCCGCCGCAAGATCCCAATCGTGACTATTGCCGCCTGCGAAGGCCGCATCGAGCTCGCCATGCGCGACCCGGCATAGCCGGAGCGCCAGCGAACCGATTCGCGGATGCAGCGTGATCTCCTGCGTCGAAGGGCTCAATCGCTGCAGGAGCGGCTTCGGGCCGGCCATGCGGGAGAAATCGAGATCGGTGCCCGCGGTCGCGCGCACCGCGATGCCATTGCGCGTGGCGCCCTGCCCGCGCGCGGCGAAGAAGAACTCCTCGCTGGCGGGTGCGAATACCGCCGCCAGTACGGGCGCGGCATTTTCAACCAGCGCCACGCTGACGCACCAGTCCTCGCGCCCGGCCAGATAGGAACGGGTGCCATCGATGGGATCGACGATCCACACCATTCGCTTGCCAAGCCGCACCTGGTTGTCGGCGCTTTCTTCCGATAGCCAGCCGTAATCGGGCGTCGCCGAGCGCAGGCGCTGCTCCAGCAGGTCATTGACCGCAATATCGGCCTCCGACACCGGCGATGAGGCGCCCTTGATCCAGTTCTTCAATTCGGTGCGAAATAGCGAGAGCGCCAGCGCCCCTGCTTCCCGCACCGCCTCCGCCAGCAGCGCGGCGTCGCGCGCCAGGATCCCGTCGTCCGTATCAGCGTCCGCCAAGCGTCAGTCCCTCGATGCGCAGGGTCGGCGCGTTCACGCTGTAGCGGAATTCCAGATCGTTCGCGGCGACCAGCGATTTGAACATCGCCAGCAGATGGCCTGCGATGGTCACTTCGCTGACGGCATAGGTGATCTCGCCGTTCTCGATCCAGAAGCCCGAGGCGCCGCGGCTGTAGTCGCCGGTCACGCCGTTGACGCCCGAACCGATCAGGTCGGTGACGTAAAAGCCCTGCTTGATATCGGCGATCAATTCCTTCGGCGTCGCCGAGCCGGGCTCGAGATGCAGATTATAGGCCCCCGGCGACGGCACCGAGGAGACGCCGCGATGCGCGTGTCCCGTCGTCACCATGCCGAGCTCGCGCGCGGTGGCGCAATCGAGCAGCCAGGTGGTCAGAACGCCGTCATCGATCAGGGCGGTCTTCTTCACCTTGACGCCTTCGGCATCGAAGGTCTGCGAGCGCAGGCCGCGCACCCGCAACGGATCGTCGATGATGCGGATATTGCTCGCGAACAATTGCTGGCCGAGACGATCCTTCAGGAAACTGGTCTTGCGCGCGATCGATGCACCGTTGATGGCGCCGACGAGATGGCCGACGATCGAGTTCGCAACGCGTGGATCGTAGACGACGGGCACCCTGCAGGTCTCGACCTTGCGCGGATTGGTGCGCGCCACCGCGCGCTCGCCCGCCTTGCGGCCGACACTCGCAGGCGAAGCAAGATCGGATGCATGCAACGCGCTCGTGAAATCATAGTCGCGCTCCATGCCGGTGCCCTCGCCCGAGATCGCGGTCATCGAGATGCCGTGGCTCGAGCGCAGGTAGGAACCATGGAAACCGGTCGAGGTCACCAGCACCATGCCGCCGATGCCGGAGGAAGCCGACGCGCCGCCGGATTTGGTCACGCCATTCACCGCGAGCGCCGCCGCTTCCGCCTCGGTGGCGCGGCGTTCGAGTTCCGCGGTCGAGGGCACGTTGCGGTCGAGCAGGTCGAGAGCGGGGAAGTCGCGCGCCAGCAGCGCAGGATCCGCAAGCCCGACATATTTGTCATCGGGCGCAACGCGCGCCATCGCGACCGCGCGCTCGGCAAGCTTGGCGATCCCGTCGCCAGTGACATCATTGGTGGAGACCACCGCCTGGCGCTGACCGACCAGCACGCGCAGGCCGACATCGTCGCCTTCGGAGCGCTCGGACTCCTCGACGCGCCCGTCGCGCACCTCGACGCCTTGCGAAACGCCGCGCACCGCGATCGCATCCGCCGCATCCGCGCCGGCGCGCTTGGCGGCCTCGACAAGACGCTGCGCCAGTTCACTCAAAACCGACTGGTCGAACAGGTCGGTCGCGGACTTTTCGGCAGGCGATGGTGAAGGGTTCACGAACAGATTCCTGACATTGAAGGGCTCAACGCAGCGCAGCGCGCCAAACCCACCAAGTGGGCCGGATTTGCAGCGATTTCAAGCGTTTTGCCGCGCGATGAAGAAGAATTGCTCGAGCGCGGCAAGGTCTTGTCAAGCATGCGCGCCTTTGACGTCTCTTTAACCAGCCTTCTTAAGCTGATCGGGAAACGGCTGCGCTAAGGTCTCGCGCATCGACCGGGAACATAATCCCGGCGGGGAGATAAAGCCGTGAGGCGTCAAACAGCAACAGGCGGGCTCAACCCCGCCGGGTCGGGCCGTGTGCAACGGCTCGACCCGCTTTCTCTTCCGCTCAGCTTCCATGCGCAGGACGTCCGCGCGGATGGTGGCATGCGGCAGGTTGAACTTCACCACGAACGCGTCGTGCTGCGCCGTGCCGTCAAGGGCATGCGGATGGCGATCAATGTTCGCGTCAGCGACTTCATCGGCGTCGCGCTGCGCGATTTGGGCGACGAGCAGATGCTGACGCTCGTCCACCGCGATCCGTCGCTCGCAATCCCGCTTGGCGTCAGTTCCGATCGCGACGAGATCGAAAGCGCCTGGCGGATGTGGAGCGACGTGCTCCGCCTGCCGCAACTCAGCGAGCAAGCGCCGCGCGAGCCTGCAGCCCGGCGCAGGCGCCGCAACGTCATCCACACGCGCCGCCCGCGCTTCCTGGTACGCCGCCGCCGTGGCCGCCCGCTCGATGCGGGGAATGTCCATCGCGGCGAACGCGAGATCATCGCGCGGGATTGAGCGCCACAACACACACCGTCATTCCGGGGCGCCGCGAAGCGGTGAGCCCGGAATCCATTTCAACACCAGCACATGCGGCCCGATGGATTCCGGGCTCGCGCCAAGGGGCGCGCCCCGGAATGACGAGAGAGTGGTGATTCGGCACGTCCCGGAATGACCGCGAGCGTCAGCGCATCGCGGCATCAATCAGCAGGCCGGCGAACAGGATGAGGCCGGCGTCGCGGTTGGACTTGAAGACGCGCAGGCACAAGGCGGGATCGCTGATGTCGAGCCGTCTGATCTGGATCGCCAGATGCAACGCGAAGGCGGCGAGGCCGATCCACGCGAACCAGTGCGCGCCAGCCGGCACGAGCGCTATGCCGATCAGGACCACCGCGAGCGAATAGAACACCACGAGCGCCTTGTGCGTGGCCGCGCCGAACAGGCGTGCGGTCGACTTGATGCCGATCAGCGCGTCGTCCTCGGCGTCCTGATGCGCGTAGATGGTGTCGTAGCCGATCACCCAGGAGATCGAGCCGGCATAGAGCGCAAGCGCTGTCAGATCGATGCGCTCGAGGATGACGGCGAACCCCATCAAAGCGCCCCAGGAGAAGGCGAGTCCCAGCACCACCTGCGGCCACCACGTGATGCGCTTCATGAAGGGATAGATTGCGACGATGACGAGCGAGGCGATGCCGGTCGCGACCGCAAAGCGATTGAACTGCAGCAGCACCACGAGACCGATCAGCGCCTGGGCGACCAGGAAGATCAGCGCCTGCGTCACGCTCACCTGCCCCGCCGGAATCGGCCGCGACCGCGTGCGCTCCACTTTCGCATCGAGATTGCGATCGGTGATGTCGTTCCAGGTGCAGCCCGCGCCGCGCATCACGAAGGCGCCGATGAAGAACAGAACGATCGCAAGCGGGAGCTGGTGACGGTCATGGGCGATGCCGGCGGCGAGCGCCGCTGACCACCAGCACGGCATCAACAGAAGCCACGAGCCGATTGGCCGGTCGAAGCGGGAGAGTCGCAGGTAAGGCCGCGACCAGAGCGGCGCGTGGCTGTCGACCCAGTTGCCGGTCGCATCGGCAACGCGGGCGGTGACGTCGCTCATCGCGACAGCACGTTGCCGTTCAGCGTGTCAAAGGTGCTGCCGCCCTTGCGCGTCGGCACTGCTTCGGGCGCGGAGGCCGAGCCCAGCACTTCGCTCAAGGTCGGGCCAGCCGGACCGCGCGCCTGTTGCGTCGCCATCTGCTGCGCCACGGCGCAGACCTTCTTCTGCATCGCCTCGGTGTTCTTGTGGCCGTTCTGGAGCTGCTCGAGGATCTGCGGCGGGATTCCGCACTTCGCCGAGTTGTCCTTGACGTATTTCATCATCTTCAGCTCGGCCTGGCTGTAATTGCCGATCAGCTTGCAGGCCTCGTCCGGACCGGCCTTCTTTTCACCGGCGGCCTTGATCAGCTTGCCGCGCCGCTCGGTCTCCTCGCGCAAGGGGACGAAGCCCTTCATGCAGGCGTCCGACGGGCCCGCGCCCGCGGACTGGGAGGGTGGCGGTGCAAACCCGGCACCACCGCCACCGATCGGCGCCGCACCCTGGCTCGGGAAGGCCGAAGGCGCCCCGATCGACGCGGAAGGTACCCCGCCGTTCACCGGCGGGAAGGGCGAGGCGTTGGCAGGCGCTGCGGCCTGCTGACCGGGCAGCGGCGCGGGAAACGCGCCCTGCGCAAAAACCTGGCCGGCGTGGAGCACCACGGCGGCGACCGTCAGCGACACCATCAGGCGGGTCATCAAGGATATTTCTCCGGCAGCCGGCTTCCAAACGAAGCACAATTTCCATGCGGCTTTTTACGATTCCAGCCGTTCCTTAACAACCCGTGGATTGGGGCAACAGCGCGGCGTCACGCCGCGCCATCGATCAAAAATAAGCTACAGATTCTAGCGCTTTAGGCTAAAAGCGCGGCCGAGTTGCGTGACGACGGAACATTAACAGATGCCGGACTACGACTTTCGCGCCCCTCGCCTGTTCGTCGATGCGCCCCTGCAAGCGGGCGAAATTGTCGCGCTGGACCGCGACCAGAGCAACTATCTCGGTAACGTATTACGGTTGAAGGCCGGCGACGCCATCCTGGTATTCAATGGCCGCGACGGCGAGTGGCAGGCCGAGCTCAGTGGCCGCAAGCGGGCGGACACGCTGACGGTCCACCGCCAGACCCGGCCGCAGGATCGCCTTCCCGACATCGCCTATGTCTTCGCGCCCCTGAAGCACGCCCGGCTCGACTACATGGTGCAGAAGGCGGTCGAGATGGGCGCCTCGTGCCTGCGGCCGGTCCTGACCCGCTTCACCCAGGTTTCGCGGGTGAACGGCGAGCGGATGCGGGCGAATGTGATCGAGGCGGCCGAGCAATGCGGGATCACGGCCCTCGCCGAGGTCGCCGATCCCGTCCCGCTCGAGCGCTTCCTGACCGAGCGCGCGGGCGGCCGGCTCCTGGTATTCTGCGACGAAGCCGCCGATCTCGGCGATCCCCTGTATGCCCTGCAACAGGGGGCCGCCACTGACGGCATCGACGTCTTGATCGGCCCGGAGGGCGGGTTCGCCGAAGAGGAGCGCACGCTGCTGCTGCGCCAGCCCAAGACCCTCCGGCTGTCGCTGGGGCCGCGGATCCTGCGCGCGGACACCGCAGGGGTCGCGGCGCTGGCCTTGGTGCAGGCGGCGCTCGGGGACTGGCGCCGTAGCCCGGGTGGAGCGCCAGCGTAACCCGGGACCAATGGCAAACGCCGAGGCAGATGTCCCGGGTTGCGCATTCGCTCCACCCGGGCTACGCGCTCATTAAGCGATTTGGCCAATGGTTGTCGAAACGACACTTTTGCCGTGCTAAGGGCTCGCCGCGAACCCTTAAAACCACTCCGGGAACCCATTTTCGGGCGATTTGGACGTCGAGATGACCGCAACCGCCACCACACGCGGTGCCGCCTCCTCCGCCGCATGGGCGGATGCACTGCTGTTGTCATTTGCGCAGGCCGGTTACATCAGGTCCGAGCCGGCGATCCTGCAGCCGGCCGAGCCGTTCCTGGACCTCTCCGGCGAGGGTATCCGCAAGAGCCTTTACCTCACCACCGACGCCAGCGGCGAGGACCTGTGCCTGCGCCCGGACCTGACGATCCCGGTGGCGCGTGACTACCTCGCCTCGCCGGAGGCCGGAAAGCCGGCCGGTTTCAGCTATCTCGGCCCGGTGTTCCGTTATCGCGGCGGCCAGCCCAGCGAGTTCCTGCAGGCCGGCATCGAATCATTCGGCCGGCAGGACCGCGCCGCAGCGGATGCCGAAATGCTGGCGCTCGCGCTGGAGGCGACGGCGGCGTTCGGACTGACCGACGTCGAGATCCGCACCGGCGACGTCGCCCTGTTCAATGCGCTCATCGAGACGCTTGGACTCTATCCCGTGTGGCGCCGCCGCCTGATCAAGGATTTCAACCGCAAGGTCAACCTCACCGAGGACATCGAACGGCTGACGCTGACCGGCGGCCCCGCCGGCAACGAATATCAGGGCGTGCTGGCCGCCCTTGCCGGCTCCGACCGCAAGGCGGCGCTGGCGCTCGTCACCGACCTGATGTCGATCGCCGGCACCACCAATGTCGGCGGCCGCACCGTCGCCGAGATCGCCGACCGCTTCCTCGAACAGTCGACGCTGAAAGCAGGCGCATTGCCGCGCGATGCGATCGCCACCATCAAGCGCTTCCTGTCGATTGCGGGCGAGCCGGACGAGGCCATCGCGCAACTGCGCGCATTGGCTGAAGACGCCAGGCTCGACCTTTCCGGCGCGATCGACGAGTTCGAACGCCGCGTCGGCTTCATGGCCGCGCGCGGCATCGATACCAGCAAGACGCGCTTCTCGACGTCGTTCGGGCGTGGGCTCGATTACTACACCGGCTTCGAGTTCGAATTGCACGCCAGGGGCAACGGCACTGAGCCGCTGGTCGCCGGCGGCCGCTATGATGGATTGATGACGCAGCTCGGCTCGGCTGAGCCGATCCCGGCGGTCGGCTTCTCGGTCTGGATCGAGGCGCTGACGCAGCATGGCAAGCCTCGCAGCGGAGGCAAGGCATGAGCGCGCCCTTCGTTCTCGCCGTCCCGTCGAAAGGACGTCTGCAGGAAAATGCCGAGGCCTTTTTCGCCCGCGCCGGATTGACGCTGTCGAAGCCCGGCGGCGCACGCGATTATCGCGGCACCATCGCGGGGCTCGACAATGTCGAGATCGCCTATCTCTCGGCCAGCGAGATCGCCTCCCAGCTCGCGCGCGGCATGGTGCATCTCGGCGTCACCGGCGAAGACCTCGTGCGCGAGAGCATCGCCGACGCCGACAAGCGGGTGCACCTGATCGACGGATTGGGTTTCGGCTATGCCAATGTGGTGGTCGCGGTGCCGCAGGCCTGGATCGATGTCCGGACCATGGCCGATCTGGACGACGTCACCACCGGCTTCCGCGAGCAGCATCACCGGCGGATGCGGATCGCAACCAAGTACATCAACCTGACGCGAACCTTCTTCGCCTCCCGCGGCATCCTCGACTACCGCATTGTCGAGAGCGCCGGCGCGACCGAAGGTGCGCCCGCCGTCGGCACGGCGGAGCTGATCGTTGACATCACCACGACCGGCGCGACGCTCGCTGCCAACGGGTTGAAGGTGCTCGACGACGGCGTGATCCTGCGCAGCCAGGCCAACCTCGTCGCCTCGAAAGACGCCGACTGGTCGACCGAGGCCCGCGAGGCCGCCCGCGTCATCCTGGATCACATCGCCGCGCGCGCCCGGGCCAACAAATATCGCGAGGTCCGCACCCGCTTCAAAGGATGCGATGCAGCATTGCTCGCGGAGGCCCATAGCCGCTTCGGCGTGGTCGCCCCGTTCGGCGGGCCGACCTCATCCGGCATGCTGACGCTGCACTGCCCACCGACGCAGCTCTATGCGCTCGGCAGCTTCCTGCGCGAGCATGGCGCCGATACAGTGTCGGTGGTCTCGCTCGACTACGTCTTCGACCGCAAGAATCCGCTGTTCGCCAGGCTCGAGGCCTTCCTGCGGCAATGAGGCGTCCGGTCCGTTCATCGTGGCGACAGCCGGCGGGCGGTATCATATATCTTTGAGAACCCTGGAACCTGATCGATGACGCTGGGCTCTGACGTTTCCGGCCTGACCACCACCGCGACGAATGCCGCGGCGCAGGGGTTGTCGGTCGTCGTTCCCGTTTACAACGAGGCTGCGGGGCTGGCGCTGCTGCACGAGCGGTTGATCGGGCTGGCGCGGACTTTGAGGGATCGCTACGGGCTCGCTTGCGAGGTCGTCTATGTCGACGACGGCAGCAAGGACAACACCCTTGCGATCGCGCGTTCGCTTATCCCCGACACGCTGGATGTCCAGGTGGTGTCGCTGTCGCGCAATTTCGGCAAAGAGGCGGCGCTGATGGCTGGCCTCGACCATGCCCGGCGCGGCGCCGTGCTGTTCATGGATGGCGACGGCCAGCACCCGCCCAGCCTGGTCGAGAAACTGGTCTCACACTGGATCGATGACGGCTACGATGTCGTCTATACCGCGAAAGCGCATCGCGACAACGAGCCGTTCCTGCGCAGGCTCGCGGTGCACGGCTTCTATGCGCTGATCAACTGGGGGGCGCGGCAGAAGATCCCGGAAGATGCCGGCGACTTCCGTCTCTTGTCGCCGCGCGCGGTGGCGGCGCTGCGGCAATTGCCCGAGCGCAACCGCTTCTTCAAGGGGCTGGCGAGCTGGATCGGCTTCCGCCAGATCAGGGTCGACTACGAGCCGGCGCCGCGCGCGCATGGCGTCACCACCTTCAGCGCGACGCGGCTGATCGGCCTGTCGATCGAAGGAGTGACATCGTTTTCGGTGGCGCCGCTGCGCTTCGCGAGCCTGCTCGGCGTGCTGCTGGCGACCGCGGCGTTCCTGTTCGGGCTTTCGATCCTGTGGGAGGTCTTCACGACCGGCAAGCAGGTGCCCGGCTATCCCTCGCTGGTGATCGGGTTGATGACGATCGGCGGCGTGCAGCTCATCATGATCGGCATCGTCGGCGAATATATCGGCAAGATCCTGTCCGAGCTGAAGGCGCGGCCGATCTATTTCGTCGCCGAGCATAGCGAGAAGCGCGCCGGCCCCGATGCGGCCGCCGCGGGCAGCGAACGGACCGCGGCCGAATGAACGATGCCGCGCAGCCGCGCCGGATCTGGCTCTGCGCCGACGATTACGGATTGAGCGAGGGCGTCAACCGCGCCATTCGCGATCTCATCGCGCGCGGCCGTCTCAACGCGACCTCGGTGATGGTGGTGGGCGCGGCAATCGGCCGCGACGAAGTGGCGGCCCTAAAGCGCGTTGCCGCCGAAAGCCCGCGCTGCGCGGTCGGGCTGCACGCGACGCTGAGCGCGCCGTTCCGTCCGCTGACCATGCATTTCCGACCCGTCAATGGCGGGCTGTTCCTGCCCTTCCCGAAAATGTTGCGCGCCGGCCTGCTCCGGCGGCTCGATCGCGAGATGATCCATGCCGAGCTCGTCGAGCAGCTCGCGACCTTCAAGGACATGTTCGGCCGCGCGCCTGACTTTGTTGACGGCCATCAGCATGTGCAATTGTTTCCGCAGGTGCGGGACGCCTTCTTGCGCGCCGTGAAGGACGCCGCGCCCGAAGCCTGGGTGCGCCAGGGCGGACGCAGCCAGCCGTTATCGCAACGCTTGCGGTCGCCGAAAGCACTGGTGCTGGACACGCTGAGCGCGCAGTTCAGGAAGCGTGCACGACGCGTCGGCATTGCCTTCAACCCCGCTTTTGCGGGCGCCTATGATTTTTCGAGATCGCCCGATTTCGGTCCCCTGATGCGACAGTTTCTCGAGGGACTGCCCGACGGCGGGCTCGTGATGTGCCATCCCGGCTTCGTCGACGAGACGCTGAGGGAGCTCGATCCGCTGACGACCCAGCGCGAAAATGAGCATGCCTACCTCGGCAGCGAGCACTTCCCGCAATTGCTGGCGGCGAACAATGTTACGCTCGCCTGAGCATGATCCGGAAAAGTGGGTACCGGTTTTCCGAAAAGATCGTGCGCAAAGAGAAATCCGCCGGTCGTTTTGTCGCATACGCAAATTTAATTCGCGGCCCCACTCCTTGCGCCACAAAGGCGGCCCTACATGTTCCGCGCTTCGACGCAATCGACGCGATGGAGAAGGCCATGACCCCGCAAGAACGCCAATTGATCGACGATCTCTTCGACCGGCTCGCCAAGCTGGAGAACGCCCCGCGTGATCCGGAGGCGCTGGCCGCCATCTCGGAAGGGCTGCGCAAGGCGCCCAACGCCGTCTATGCGCTGGTGCAGACCACGCTGGTGCAGGACGAGGCGCTGAAGCGCGCCAACGACCATATCCAGCAATTGGAAGCAGAACTCGGCGGTGGACCGCAGCAGCAGGGCCAAGGCGGCGGCTTCCTCGATTCGATGCGCGATGCGATCTTCGGCCAGAACCAGAATCAGCCGCGCGGCTCGGTTCCGCCGGTGCGCCCGCCGGAGGGTGGCAGCCGTCCGGCCTGGAATACCGGCCAGGCGCTGCAGCAGGCGCAGGGTCCTGGACCGTATGGCCAGCCGCCTTACGGCCAGCAGCCCCAGCCCTATGGCGCGCCACAGGCGGGTCCGTTCGGCGGTGGCGGCGGCTCGTTCCTCGGCACCGCTGCGGCGGCCGCCGCCGGCGTCGTCGGTGGCTCGCTCTTGATGAACAGCATCCGCGGGCTGATGGGCGGTGGCGGCGGTCACCAGGCGTTCGGAGACTCCGCAAGTCTCGGCGACAACAAGCCGTGGGGCAATGACCAGTCGGGCGGCAATCTTGCGCGCGATGCCGGCGTCAACGACATCGGCTCTGGCGGGCGCGACAACGACTCGCGCTCCGGCCTGTACGATCAGGCGTCGAACAACAACGACAACAACAATGACGACCATGGCTATGGTCCCGACGATGACGACGATGGGTTCGATGACGGCGGCGACGACGGTGGCAGCGACTACGCGTAAGCCGCACGCAAATTCCAAAGCAGAACGGCCGCTCGAGCGAGCGGCCGTTTCTCTTTCGTCGTCCCTAACCACAGGAAGCTATTGTGGCGCGAGCAAGCTGTTGCAGCGGGGCACACCACAAACGCCTGTGATTATGGGTCCCGGGTCTGCGCTTCGCTTGCCCGGGACGACAGCATCGCTAGATCACGATCACCCTGGTGCCGACGTTGACGCGACCATAGAGATCGATGACGTCCTCGTTGCGCATGCGGATGCAGCCGGAGGACACGTTGGTGCCGATGGTCCAGGGCTCGTTCGAGCCGTGGATGCGATAGAGCGAGGAGCCGAGATACATCGCACGCGCGCCGAGCGGATTTTCCGGTCCGCCCACCATGTGCCGCGGCAGATCGGGACGGCGCGCCAGCATTTCCGGCGGCGGTGTCCAGTCCGGCCATTCGCGCTTGGCGGAGATCGTCTTAACGCCCGACCAGGTGAAGCCGGGGCGGCCGACGCCGATGCCGTAGCGCAGTGCCTTGCCGTCAGCCTGCACGAGATAAAGGAACTTGTTCGGGGTATCGACGACGATCGTGCCCGGAGCTTCCTTGCCGTCATAATCGACAAGCTGCTTCTCATATCTCGGATCGAACGGCCGCTGCGTGGGATCGGCCGCCTGCTCCTCGCGCATCATCGGCTGCTGCGGATCCATCGGCGGCAGCATCGTGCGCCGGCCACCATAGTAACCCGGCTGCTGCTGATACATCGGCTGCTGCTCGTAGGATTGCGGATAGCCCTGGTCGGGACCGTCGCCGAACAGGAATTCGATAAAGCCGCCGCCGAGGCTGGAGGCCCTGCGCACCGGCTGAGGCGGCGCCTGGTAGGAATAGATCACGGTCGGCCCGGCGAGCGGCGCGCCATCGATCGCAAACGCCTGATGCGGAGCGACAGGCAGGAAGGACGCGCCGGCAACAAGCGCAAAGAATGTTTTCTTCATCGACGTACTCTGTACTGTTTCGTCAATCGTCAGCAGCACTCGGCGTTAGGCGCCGTGGCATGCGACCAATCAAAATCAAAACCGCATCGGTTTGGTAAACGTAACCAGCGTTTGGATTCACCACGTCGGCAATCGGCGGCGGATTTCAAAATTAGCGTTTATTTTGCTTAAATTCGTGGGCGTCATGGTTAATCCCGGGTATGCGGCGCGACGCGAAACGCCGTTGCAAAACATTCCCGTGTGAACTCCCTATTAAATCGCTTCTGCGTAGAACAGTGGGAGTGAAGGGGGCGGGAACAGTCTCATGTCAGTTAGTCGCAAGCGTTTTCGTGTTGAACAAGCCATTATGGGCGACATGCCGATGCCGGCACCGGTTACGGTGGAAGGCGGTGAAATCGGTCCAATGCATCGGGAGATCATGGCGGAGCTTCGATCCATCCGTGCGCAGATGGCGCTCGGCGTCCACGCCCAGCGTCCGGTCGCAGCCGAAGCCACCGAGGCGGCGGTGGCGCGCGAGGTCGCCGAAGCGCATGCGCTGCTCGACACCTATCGGGCGCAGATCGAGCAATGCGAGAAGCTGAAGGTCGAGCTCGACCTGATCCACGATGCCATCAACCGCACCAAGCGCGAGATCGCGGCGCTGCACGGCAGGGGCTTCGATGGCCCGGAGATGGCCAAGGTGAACGGCGAGCTCGGGGCCGTCGTCGGCGGCACCGAGGAGGCGACCCAGCAGATCCTCGAGGCGACTGAGGCGATCGACCAGGCCGCCACCGCGCTGACCAAGGTCGCCTCGCCCGAACAGCAGAAGCTGCTTGCCGAGGATATCCAGGAACGTGTGGTGACGATCTTCGAGGCCTGCAATTTCCAGGACCTCACCGGCCAGCGCATCAACAAGGTGATGAACACGATGAAGTTCATCGAGCAGCACATCAATGCGATGATGGATATCTGGGGCGGTGTCGACGCCATCAAGGCGCACGCGCCGCCGATCGTCGACACCCGCGAGGGCGACGCCCGCCTGCTCAACGGCCCGAAGCTCGACGGCGACGTGGGCCACGCCTCGCAGGACGATATCGACGCGATGTTCGACTGAGCGGACAGGTCGCAGGGAACAACACAAAACGCCGGCGCGATGCCGGCGTTTTTTATGCGCGGCGGCGCCCCCTCTTCCCTTCTCCCCTTGTGGGAGAAGGTGGCGCGAAGCGCCGGATGAGGGGTTGTCTCCGCGCGCGATAGCGTTCGCGGAGAGTACCCCTTGTATCTGCACGGCCATGATCTGTGCGATGGAAGCGACCTAGCGCCTTGGCCGGTGGCCACCGGCCAAGGCGCGTGGCGAAGTCGCCCGTTACCCCTCCGGCCACAACCGTGGATGAGCTT